>BJGN01000005.1 GCA_014190515.1 Bacteroidota bacterium | reverse complement strand
GATATCTGGCAATTTAAAAAAAATTGGTTCCCCGTTGATCACCTGAAAATAATACAGAAATTACTGAAAATGTCAACCAAGGGTACGGAAATCTACTACCTGACAGGTAATCATGACGATGCCCTTAGACATTACAGCGATTTTAATAATGGAAATATTCACCTGAGAGATAAACTGGAACTAGAAATAAAAGGGGAAAAATATCTTATTTTTCATGGAGACGTTTTTGATTTTTCTATTAATCTTTCTCCCTTTTTAGCTAAATTGGGTGGTAAAACGTACGATTGGCTTATCGTTTTAAACAGATTTATCAACAGATTAAGAATATCCCTGGGGTTAAACCCTCTTTCGTTTGCAAAAAAAATAAAAGAAAGTGTTAAAAAAGCGGTGAAATTTGTAGATGATTTTGAGCAAACAGCCGTCGATGTGGCGGCAAAACAAGGCTGCCAATATGTAATTTGCGGTCATATCCATAAGGCGCAATTAAAGAAAGTTCAAACCTCATCAGGTGAAATAACCTATATGAACTCTGGAGATTGGGTGGAAAGCCTTACAGCTTTGGAATATATGTATAATGATTGGAGTATATATGAATACAACGAGGTAGATTATAAAGTGTTACATCCCTGGTTACAAACAGATAAAACAACAAATAAAGAAAGCGAATTAAAGGAAATCCTTATGAATTCTTAGCTAATAAAACGCGGGTAAATTCATCCTCCTCTGTAATTGGAGTAATTATCAGACTATCCTTTGTTATCAAATCAATGGTTAATAATTGCTTCTGTTCACCTATTACTATTTGAATTTCTTTGCCCCTTTTTTTGAATTTCCATGTTCCTGTGGTCAACATATCTTTCCATTTCATCTGAAAAGTTCCATCTTTTGAGAATTTCAATTCTGTAAACTGCTTCTCCAACATCCACGTTTCCATTAATTCCTGAGTTTTGACAGAAGCCTTTCTATTGTCAAGTTCTTCTCTGGTTGCCAATAAATTATATTGCCATGATTGGCATAGATTATTTTTAACTTCTGTTTTTACGCAAGAAAAAAACAGACTATACACGAGTAAAAAACTAGTAGTATAGGTAAAAAATACAGAACGGGACGAGGATTTTACCATTTTCTATTGATCAGAAATTAACTTTTTATTAGATGCTCTGTAGGCTTTTGGATTAAGGCCAGTGATTTCTCTAAATTGCTTGTTAAAATAAGATAAATTATTGAATCCACAAGCAAAACATACATCTGAAATTGATAAATGCTCTTCTTTTAGTAAACTTGCTGCCTGGGCAATGCGAACTTCATTTACAAAATGTGAAAAAGTTTTTCCTGTTAATTTTTTGAAGTACCTACAAAAAGCAGGCACTGATAAATTTACCTTTTCTGCGGCGGTTTCTAAATGTATTTCATCACCGATATTCTGATCCACGTAACGATAAATGGTTTCCATTCTGGTGAGATGCTGAGCATTCACTTCAAGGGAAAAACCTTCGACCTGCAGCAAATCATATTCATCGGAAACGGCCATCATTTGTAAAACCTTTAATAATCCCAATAATTTGCTAAAATGATCCACCTCCAGCATAGAAATGAGTAGCTCTCCCACCATTTTCTTTGTTTCGCCGTGAAAAATGAGGCCCTTTTTCGACCTTTCGAAGAGCTGGTTTATCAAGGTCATTTCAGGTATTGAAAAAAAGTCAGGGCCGAGAAATCCTTCTTCCATTTGAACAACGATTTCAATTTCACCTTGGGCCATCTCCTCAGTAAATCCAAAATGAGGTAAATTGGGGCCCAAAAAAATGAGATCTCCCTCTGTATAATAGGATATATGGTTAGCTATATGTCTTTTTCCCCTTCCGTTACTTATATAAACTATTTCAAACTCAGGGTGAAAATGCCAGTGTGGCCCCTCTTTATCTGGTGACTGAATAAAAGATCTCAGGGTAAACGAATGTCCAAAACCTGGATTTATTTTTTCTAATTGTGGTTTCATCCTTTCAAAAACGACTAAACCTGCCCAATAGTTTACTCTTTTACTATCATAAATAATATTGAAATTAAAGGGAGAAAGATTAATTTTGCGCAAAAAATGCTTGTTATTTGGCATTACCGCAAGGATCATCCCGTTTTATTTCCCATTACCATAGGTTTCTCCATGCTAAGTTTTGGTTTTGGGCATTGGATAGGACGAATCCCCGAAACAAAGCATTTACTGCATTTATCGGAAAGTGATATTGGCCTGTGTTTTTTTGGAATGGCCTCAGGGGCTTTTTTAGGTGCTCAAATGGCATCAGGCATTTGTGAAAAATGGAAACCCTCTTTGGTTATTAGTGTAAGTTGCTGGCTTTTGAGCCTGGGTATTCTGTTGATACCTTTTGCAAAGAATCAATGGATGCTTACCAGTATTCTATTTTTTATGGGTGCTGCAAATAGTTGGCTTAATGTTTCCATCAATGCCGCCGCCAGTCAAATGGAAACCAAACTGAATACGCCCATATTAGCCACCTGTCATGGAATGTACAGTTTGGGAGGCTTCCTGGGAATCATTAGCTCCGGTATTTTTGCTACCGCTCAAATACCTTTAACTATCCATCTTCCTATCATTGGTATTTTTATGGCTATTTATGTAGCTTTTGCTTACAAATATTTTGATGTAATTCACCCGTTACAAAAACGGGAAGCTAATAAAAAATTCTATATACCCGAACCCTGGCTTTTAAAATTGATGGTCATCGGACTCATTGTTATGGTCTGCGAAGGGGCAGTAACTGATTGGAGTACTTTATATCTGCGAGATGAAATGAAGGTATCTGTAATGTTAAGTACTTTCGGATATGCCGGGTTTTCAATATCTATGGCAGGAGGACGATTCTTAGGGGATTATGTGCGCAAATATTATCAACCTATCATCCTTGTGCGATATGGTATTTTGATTGGTGCGGGAGGCCTTTTGCTTGCAGCAAATTTACCATTTACGATAGGTATAATTTCAGGTTTTTCCTTAACAGGTATAGGTTTTTCCATTATCATCCCCTTATTGTTTGTTTTATCCGCCATGCAAAATCCTGATAATCCGACGATAGGTATTTCTGGGATTGCCACTTCGGGTGTTATTGGTTTTTTGATTGGCCCAGCAGTAATAGGCATGATTGGAGAAGTTTTCTCGCTTTCTGTCGCTTTTAATGGCCTGGGAATATTAGCTTTATTTGCAGCTTTCATAGCCTGGAGAAAATATTAAAAAAATTTGATTTTTTCTTGCCAAAATCTAGTTGTATTTTGCATTAAATATTATAAAAATGACCCTTCACGACAAAATTTACGGATTACACATTGTAGGAACTCTTTTTCTTTGGGGAGGTGCCATACTTTCCTTAATTATGGCTAAAGCAGCTGTTAAAAAACCATTGGAAGAAAGAAAAACACCTTGGTTAATAGCTATCATTTCTCAATGGCTCATACCTATAGGTGCCCTATTGTTAAGTATTTCAGGTGTTGGGTTAATCAACGAAGGTTGGGGCTGGTTTTTAGGATGGCTCGACATTTCAATAATTACTACGCTGCTTATTATTCCCGTTATTATTTTTCGATTGAATAAATCACTAAACAAAATAATGGATAAAAACGGACCATTTACTTTACCAGCCGTCACACTCCCCTCTATTATTGGCGCTCATTTTTATCAGGTTTTTGCTTTATTATTTCTTGGCACTTTGCTTATGCTTGTCAAACCGGGAACGCCCATGGCTGTTTTAATGGCAGCGGGAACTTTTGCCATTTCCTGGATTTTACAACCAAAACATTAATGATGCTATTGTAAAAACCGCCATTTAAATCCAAACCGAAGTCCTCCTGTCGGTAAATAGTACCGATAGACCTGAGAATATCTGGTTTGCAAAAATGCAGCGGAAATGTCCTCAAATTTCAGGAAAATTCTAAATTTTGTAATTTTAAAGCTTGCAAATGCGTCTAACAATGGATACGGAGCATCTGGATTACCCCCATTTATTTGAAATTGAGCGGTTAGTGGAAAGTAGGTATAGGTTGAAAATGGGGTGAAATAACGAAATTCAACCCCCATTCTTGTTTCTAGTACCTTAAATAAACGAGTATTCAAACTTAATGTATGGCGCGTCCATAATCGAGGTAAAGAAAGAACGTCCTCACGATTTGTTATTTGAAAAACAAAAATCCCTTCCCAACTAAATTTTCCAAATTGAATTTGTTGCTTATAACTAGACTGTAGAATGGAAACGGGTGCATCCACTTGCGCTGGTTTTCCATCCACATTATAGTATATTGCATTGTCTATGACACTTAAGGTCAAACCTAGGTTACTTTTAAAACGGCTTATATCCATCTCGCCACCAATTTGAGTAGTCAAAGATCTTTTAAAATTATTTTCCCATATTGGCCGTTGAGATACGAAAAATTGTTTTTGAATTAAATCAGGACTGGCTAATTGATTAAATGCGGTCAAAAGCATGTTACCCCATTTCCCCAATCCTAATTTCATATCTCCTGATATAAAATAATCTCCCCTATTATCAAGAATTTGAAAATTAGCTTTTCCACTTAACGATAATCGTTCACTATATTTAAGGGAAGCTGATCCGTCAAGAGAAAGATTATGAACGGTGGAATCACCTGGTTCGAGTTTTAAAAAATGTAATTGCTGGGAAAGTCCTGCCTCCACATCAACGATCCACTTTTTTCCTATTTGTGTTTGAATATAAAGCGAATTGTCCAGTGTATTAGCTTGAATTCTATTTCTCAATCCCCTTGGATCTGTAGCAAATGATTTATAATAATTATTTATGTTATTTTCCGTCAAGGCGTCGTCATAAAAGAGATAAAAACTATTTTTCCAACCCAATCTGTGTGCCAATTTTAAATACCCACCTGTCAGGGTGTCAGGTTTCACGGGAGGAACAGGCCGTGGTCGAAGAGATAAGGAATCATTTACTCTATTTAAAAGGGCAGAATCAACAGGGACGGGCGTAGGTTTTCGGGGTAAAATAGTGAAAAATTGTCTGATACTAAACTCTTGCTGTTTCATTTCAGATGCTCCATTTTTCAATTGAACGGTAGCAAGGCTCAACGAAAAAAAATCGGCACCGGGGTCAGGTAAGGCAATAATGCCTCCATTTTCCCTTTGTAATATTCCATTTTGAGCCATAATCAGGTAACTTTCATACCTACCTTTCTCTGGCTTAATCCAAAAATTTATACCCAGGGAAGAAGTACGACTTTTCTGATTACTAAAATGAGAAGCATTGCCAATTTGATTCAACCTATTATAGTCTATAGAGAAATTTATCCCCTGGGCGAAATTTCTACTGAACTGAATACCAAAAAAACCATCATTTTGCTCCCCCGTCTGATAAAAAGAAGTTTGGGTAAAAGCACGCTTCAAGGAATAAGCAGGTACTCTGTCTGCCGTTAACAAATAGAGATCAAAAGCGTGTAAACCAAGATCGAAGCCCTTTCTTTGAACAGGTTTATAATATATTGGGTAAGCGGGAGAGCCTGGAAAACCTAAATTAAAATATTCGAAAGTCGATTTTCTGGCGGGATCATGCTGATGAAAATCGTTGGTTAAACTACTATCTAAAAAAGGATACACTTTATTTTTATCCCCTGGGAAATGAAAGAACATGGGAAAAGTATCGGGTTCAATGTCCCTTTGATTCCCCCCTGTTCCACCAGAACGCCCCATAGAAGACCCACCTCCACTCCCTGAATTACTAAAGTTAGGTCGCTGGGAAAGTAATTCACCTTTGGCTATCAAGAAGATAGCCAAAGGAAGAAGCCTAAAAAACCATTTTTGCATTTAGAGATCCAATAAAGCCGGATTCATGCCCATGTTAGAAAAGCCGCCATCGTTATATAAATTCTGCATGGTCACCATACGTGTAAAATCGGAGAACAGACAAACACAATAATCGGCGCAAGACTCAGCGGAGGCATTTCCAAGAGGAGACATTTTATCAGCATAATCAAAGAAAACATCAAATCCTTTCACACCAGAACCTGCCGTTGTCATCGTTGGAGATTGAGAAACGGTATTCACTCTCACCTTATTTTTTACTGCCCAATGATAACCAAAACTACGCGCGAAAGATTCCAATAAAGACTTACTTTCAGCCATTTCGTTGTAATCTGGGAAAACGCGTTGCGCAGCGATGTAGGTAAGCGCCAGGATAGAGCCTCCTTCCGCCATAGCATCCAATTTCCAGAGAGATTGCATCATTTTATGAAAAGAGATCGCAGAGATATCAAATGTTTTGAGCATATAGTCATAGTTCAAATCGGTATAATCTCTTTTTTTACGAACATTTAAAGACATGCCAATAGAGTGAAGAACAAAATCTAGTTTACCTCCTAAGATTTCCTGAGACTTGACGAACAAATTCTCCAGATCCTCCTCACTGGTTGCGTCGGCAGGAATAATGGTAGCGTTTAATTTCTCTGCAAGTTTATCGAGTTCACCAAACCTTAAAGCCACAGGAGCATTGGTCAAAGTAAGCTTTGCACCTTGTTCTGCGCACCGTTCAGCTATTTTCCAAGCTATTGATTTTTCATCGAGGGCGCCAAAGATTACCCCTCTTTTCCCTTCAAGTAGATTATTTGCCATTTTATTAATTTTAAATTGCCACAAAAATACAATTTCCCCGCTAATTTATAGACCTAACAGTTCTTTTGCATTTTCAATGGCAAAAGCACTGGGTGGATTTTGGCTTAACATAGAGGCGATACTAAATATCCTACCCTCTTTATCTAATGATTTCACACAGGTAAGGGTTTTTTCCGGCATTTCCTCTTTGTAAACAAAATAATGGGTATCGGCCTTTGCTGCCACTTGCGGGGAATGCGTAATAGTTATTACTTGATGTTCATTGCTCAAAGTTCTAAGGATATTTCCCATTTTTAGGGCGACATCTCCGGAAATACCTGCATCAATTTCATCAAATATCAAAGTAGGTAAAGGTATGGCACTGGCAACCAGCGATTTTATTACTAAGGCTAAGCGCGAAAGTTCACCCCCGGAGGCAACATCTTTAATGGGCAACATTCTACTGCCCCTATTTGCTGCGAAAAGAAAAAATACAGAATCCTTACCATTTGGCCCAAGATCTTCCACCGATTGACAGTGAACCTCTAATCTTGCATTTTCCAGAGCCAGTAGAGACAATCTCTGATGAATTTTGTCCTTAAAGGAAGGAATAACGGCAATTCTCCTTTCATTTAAAACACTGGCCACTTGTTCCAATTTGCTTTGTAAATGGGAAATACGAGCTTCAATAGCAGCAATATCCATATTCCTATTCGCAAAACTTTCTAACCTCGACGCCAGTTGCGCTCTAAACTTAATTAACTCCCCAACATTGGCTACCTGATGTTTATTGAGGAGGCGATTCAACATATCCAGTCTTTCCTGAACTGTTTTCAAACGATCTGGATCATATTCGATAGCCTCATACCTGTTTTCAATATCCCGGCTTAATTCTCGCAGTTCAATCTGTGAAGTGACCAGCCTTTCATACAGTCTTCCCACCGCATCATCGAATCTTCTTACCTGGCTTAATGACTGAGCAATATCAGATAATTGGGTAAGGATAGACATTTCGGTTTCCTCTAATTGGCCAAAAGTCGCCCCCAGGATTCTTTTTATATCCTCCGCATGAGTAAGCCGGGTCAACTCCTCTTCCAGGGAATCTTCTTCTCCCAATTGCAGATTAGCTTTATCTAACTCATCCCATTGAAAATTCAGGAACTCTATTTCGCGCTGAGAAGCGTGACTCATGCTAATAATTTCGTCTCTTTGCTTTTTCAGGGCGGCATATTCTCTGAATTCCTTTCTATATTTTGTAAGTAAATGCGCATTATCAGCCAAAGCATCAACCATTTTTAGTTGAAAATTCTGATCGTGTATATCGCTGGTATCGAATTGTTGATGTAAATCTATAAGCTCTGCACTTAAATCCTGGAGCGTTTTTAAATTCACCGGCGTATCATTAATAAAAGAACGGGATTTTCCTGCGGGGGTCAATTCCCTTCGAATAATCAGATCATCTTCATAATCAATTTCATTATTTTCAAAAAATGAGGCTAAGCCATATTTTTCTATAGAAAAATAGGCTTCAACTACACATTTTTTATTTTCATCAAATAATGAACGTGAATCCGCTCTATTACCCATAATTAGTCCCAATGCACCAAGGAGAATAGACTTACCAGCACCGGTTTCACCCGTAATGATTGTCAAGCCGGAGGGGAATTCCAATTCCAATGCTTCAATAAGCGCATAATTTTGAATGAGGAGTTTCTTTATCATGTTTTTTACTGCCCTTTGTTAGAATTAATGAAGAATCCTGTATTTTCGAGCCAAATAGCTATTTTTGTTTCCAACGTTCAAAATTACAAAACATGAAGATTAATTTTTGTTTAATCCTTATCGCTTCTCTCGGACTTCTGCAAAATTGCAGTAATGCCAAAGCGCCCCACAAAAAAGGAAGTACGAGTTTATTAAGCTATGGAATTCCTTTGTATGTAAACATACCAAAAGATGTGGATATTAACCGTCGAATTGTCGGAAATATTACTGAAGTCACTGTTAAAGGCAAAGATGAAAAATCGTGGTTTGAGTTAATTGTCCAAAATTTACCCTCAGAATCTGAAGATTTGGCATGGAATAAATATCTCCAAATTGAAGATGTCAGAAACAATGTATATTTCACCAGAATTATAGAGGAAAATGAAAATGGGTTCATCTATGAACTAGTGCCCAGAGATAAACCCACTTACCATTTTCGATACGTCATTGTACAAGGATCGCAACTTTATGTCATTTCAACTGCACTGGGCAGTGAACTTACGATGGAACAAACGAAAGAATTGTTCGACGCCGTAGGCCAATAATTAGAATTGACTTACTTTAGTTGACCCGAAAATTTCAGTACGAAAAACGAATAAAATTAAAACTAATACTGAGAAAATAATCATGGTTGTAGTTTTTTGTTCAAGGGATTATATGTCGAATGCAGTGCAATATCCGAAGAGAATGGATAATCTGCAATAGACGGTAAACAAAAGTAAAGTGAAACAGGCTGAATATTTTTATAAATAAATAGTATTCAGCCTGTTACTTAAAGGTTAAATGTTTGTTAAAGTAAATATACTTTTACATTCCACTAATCATATCCTCTGGCTTCACCCAGGCGTCAAATTCCTCTGGCGTTAAAAGTCCCAGACTCACGGCGGCTTCTTTCAGCGTCGTATTTTCGTTGTAAGCTTTTTTTGCTATGGCTGCAGCATTATCATACCCTATTTTAGTATTGAGTGCAGTAACTAACATCAGGGAATTATCGAGATGCATTTTAATACGGGCATGATTCGCTTCAATACCTATGGCGCAATGTTCATCGAAACTCAAACAGGCATCGGCAATAAGACGGGCAGAGGTAAGGAAATTAAAAATGATTAAGGGTTTGAAAACATTAAGCTCAAAATGACCATTCATACCACCGATATTTATGGCCACATCATTACCCATAACCTGTGCCATTGCCATAGTTAGTGCCTCCGATTGCGTCGGATTCACTTTACCTGGCATAATCGACGAACCAGGTTCATTGGCGGGAATAATGATTTCCCCGATACCTGATCGCGGTCCACTGGAGAGCAATCTGATATCATTTCCAATTTTCATTAAAGCCACTGCCGCGGTTTTCAAAGCCCCATGAGCGGCTACAATACCGTCATGACAAGCCAGAGATTCAAATTTATTCTCCGCGGTAATAAAAGGTAAACCACTCAAAACAGCAATATGCTTAGCTACATTTTCAGAATAACCCGGCGGGGTATTTAGTCCAGTTCCGACCGCCGTTCCTCCCAAAGCCAGTTCAGCAACATGGGGTAAAGTATAGGAAATAGCTCTGACCGCATGGTCTAGTTGAGAAACAAATCCAGAGAAAGCCTGACCCAGCGTTAGCGGCGTTGCATCCATACAATGCGTTCTACCTGTCTTTACAATATCGGCAAAATCCTTCGCTTTTTTGTCTAATGTATTTTGCAACTGCTTGATTGCTGGTATAGTATGCTTTACTAAATAGGAATAAGCTGCGATGGACATAGCGGTAGGAAAGGTGTCATTGGAAGACTGAGACTTATTCACATCATCGTTTGGATGCAATATTTTTTTGGCATCCGTTAATTTTCCCCCTTTTAATACGTGGGCTCTATTGGCGATAACTTCATTGAGATTCATGTTAGACTGAGTACCAGAACCTGTTTGCCAAACGACTAAAGGGAACTCATCGTCGAGTAAACCTTCACTTATTTCATCACAAACCCGGCAAATCAAGCTTGTTTTTTCAGCATCAAGAATACCAGCCTCATTGTTTGTCAGCGCTGCTGCCTTTTTCAAAATAGCAAATGCCCGAATAATTTCAATGGGCATAAGGTGACCGCCAATTTTAAAATTTTCGAAAGAGCGTTGAGTTTGAGCTCCCCAATACCTTTCTGCGGGTACGTCAACATAACCGATACTATCCTTTTCTTGTCTGAATGCCATGGCTTTCGTATTTAATATTAATTTTGGGCAAAATTAAATGAATGTTCTATTTTTCCAAATAATGATTGTCATTGTTTGAACCAATTATCTGTTAATAAGGTTTTTTAGTTTATATTTAATCTATAATTTTATCACTAAAATTTCAAATAATGGCTTTTACATTACCAGAACTACCTTATGCTTATACGGCATTAGAACCCGTCATAGATGCGCGAACGATGGAAATTCATCATGGCAAACACCATGCCGCTTACACAAATAATCTGAACGCAGCTTTAGAGGGAAATGCTGCGGCTACAGGTTTAGACATAGAAGGAATATTGCATACTATTTCAACATTCTCTCCGGCTATCAGAAATAATGGTGGTGGATTCTATAACCACAATTTATTCTGGACAATTTTGTCTTCCTCTTCCAATGCTGACCAAAGTCTTCCTGTTCTTCAAGCGATCGAAACGGAACTTGGGGGAATGGAGGCCTTTAAAACATCTTTTTCTCAAGCTGCTGCTACTCGTTTTGGCTCTGGTTGGGCTTGGTTAAGTGTTGATAGTGCAGGAAAATTGTTTGTTTCTTCTACACCAAATCAGGATAATCCTCTTATGGATATAGCTGACCAAAAAGGTACACCTGTATTAGGTCTTGATGTATGGGAGCATGCGTATTACCTGAATTACCAAAACAGAAGACCCGATTATATTCAGTCATTTTTTACGATTATAAACTGGGAGGAAGTTAACAGACGTTACTTATCTGCTAAAGGATAATAATAAAAGGCAAAAAAAAAGGCGGTCATTTTTGAAATAACCGCCTTTTTTATAAAGAAAGGAATTAACGGCGACTGTAATCGCTTTCAAATCCTGAACTTCCAAATCTGTCGTTACGATCACGGCTGAAACCACCACGGTCTCCACGATCTCCACCACGGCTAAAACCACCGCGATCTCCACCGCCGCCTCCGCCACGGTTAAAACCACCACGGTCTCCACCGCCAAAACCACCACGATCTCCACCACCAAAACCTCTTGGCTTTTGTGGACGTGGTTCAGCTTTTTTAACTACAATTGTACTACCATCTAACTCTGTTTCGTTTAGCGCATCAATCGCAGATTGTGCTTCGTCATCATTAGCCATTTCAACGAAAGCAAAGCCTCTTGAGCGGCCAGTTTCGCGATCCATGATAACTTTAGCAGAATCTACTGCACCAAACGCTTCAAATGCCCGCTGCACGTCTTCGCTCTGAGTGTCAAAATTCAGTTTTGCAACAAAAATGTTCATCTTTAAAAAAATTAATATTAAATAAAAAAAATAACAAGAAAAGAAGGTAAAACACAGGCCAATTAACGAATGAGAATGGCAAGAACATTAGGTTAAAAACACTCCGAAGATAAAGGCAAAAAAAATACCAACTTTTCCTGGGGTCTTCACTTTTAAAAACCCATTCACAAAAATAATCTAAATATTTTATATTATCCAATATTTTTTATATTATTAGCAAATATATATTACTTTACATCTGTGACTCAACGATATTTTTTCTTTCCTTTTCAGAAAAAACAGGTGTATCTCACCCCTGTTTTACTTACATTATTTGGTTGGGCTGTAATGATATTTGTCTATCTATCTCTTCCCCGACCCTTGTTCAAGGTTCCTTATTCAGCAATTTTAACCGATAAAAATGGGCAGCTTCTCAGTGCAAGAATTGCAAAAGACGGGCAGTGGAGGTTTCCAACATCAAGTCTGGCTGTAGAAAAATATACTGTGGCCTTGGTTGAATATGAAGATAAAAGATTTTATTACCACCGGGGTGTTGACCTTATTGCACTCGTCTCTGCATTTAAATATAATGTGAGCCATCCAAATCGAAAACGAGGTGGAAGCACGCTGAGCATGCAGGTAATCAGGATGTCACTGGATAATCCACCCAGAACTTACTGGCAAAAAATAAAAGAATTAGTGTTAGCTTCTGTCTTAGAAATAACCTATTCTAAAAAAGAAATTTTAAACTGGTATGCCGCGCACGCTCCGTTTGGTGGCAATGTCGTCGGTATTGACGCTGCTGCCTGGCGATACTTTGGTAAAAATATTTCACAGATCACCTGGTCAGAAGCTTGTTTATTAGCTGTTTTACCCAATAGTCCGGGCCTAATTCATCCTGGAAGAAATAGAGATAAGCTTAAGGAAAAAAGAGATAGATTACTCGACAAACTTTATAAGAAGCAAATTTTAGACCATGAAAAATGGCAATTAGCCAGAGAAGAACCTTTACCTGAGGAAGTTTTTCCTCTTCCTCAGTTAGCTAATCATTTGTTAAGCAGAACTTTCCCTCAACAAAGTGGTGGTATTGTTCATACTACACTCGACGTTGATATCCAAGAGAGAATGCAGGACAGACTCCAGCAATACCAACATCAATTGTCCGCTAACGGTATTGAAAATGCTGCTATTCTGGTTCTTGAGGTTTCCAGTGGAAAAGTCCTTGCCTATCTCGGAAATTCACCAAATGAAGTATCGAGTAATGGCAGGCAGGTCGATTTAATTATGGCCAACCGCAGCAGTGGAAGCATTTTGAAACCCTTCCTCTATGCCTTAAGCCTTCAGGAAGGTCTCATTCTGCCTACTTCCTGGTTAAGCGATGTTCCTTTGAGTTATCGTGGCTACAGACCAGCGAATTTTGATCAATCATACAGTGGATTGGTAGCTGCAGATCAGGCATTGATAAGATCTTTAAATATCCCTTTTGTTCAGTTACTTAAAAAATACGATGTCGGGCGATTCCATAACCAGTTAAAAAAAATGGGGATTCATTCCTTATCATTTTCCGCCGATCATTATGGCTTGTCTTTGATTCTGGGTGGGGCAGAAGTTAAATTATGGGATCTATGTGGCATTTACAGTTCTATGGCACGATCCCTTCTGTTTTACACCCCCGGAAATGAAACGGAAAAATACTATAACTGGCATTCGCCATGGTATGTAAATACCAAAAATAAAGCAATCTCTTTAACCGACAGACAGGTTCCCGTCATTCAACCAGGTGCCATATACAGCACCTGGCAAGCCATGATTGAATTAAAGCGACCAGATGAAGATGGAAACTGGCAGCAATTTTCGGGTAATCAGCCTATTGCCTGGAAAACTGGTACCAGCTTTGGTTTTCGCGATGCCTGGGCCATTGGAACTTCTACCTCCTATTGTGTAGGGGTTTGGGTTGGAAATGCCAGCGGAGAAGGAAAACCAGGTCTTACAGGGATAAAAGTCGCCGCACCTTTACTTTTTTCACTGTTTAACGAGTTACCTGAAAAAGGCAAACTTTTTCCCATTCCCAGTGCAGAATTACATTCGGTGGTTATATGTAAATCCTCCGGTTGGTTAGCTGGCCCTTTTTGCCCGGAGGAAACTATCCTTGCTCCTAAAACCATTAAAACAAGGGACGTTTGTCCCTTTCATAAAAAGGTTTATTTAACCAGTGATCAAGAGTATCTCGTTCATGTTAATTGCCTGGAAAATGAAGCGGGAAAACCTGAAAACCGATTGGTTTTACCTCCTTTAGAGGCCTTCTATTTCCGGAAAAATAATCCCGATTATCATCCTCTGCCAAACTGGCACCCATTATGCCTTCAAAATAATATTCCTTATGATGAAAATGAAACCATGGAATGGATTTACCCAAGGGAGTTTACACAAATTAAAATACCCAAAAATCTGGATGGTTCAGTATCAAAAACGGTCTTTCAACTCGCACACAGACGTCCGGAGAAAACAGTTTACTGGCATATAGATGGGGTATTTGTTGGAAAAACGCGCATATACCATCAAATGATAATGAATCCAGGCATAGGAAGGCACCTTTTGATGGCCATGGATGAAGAAGGGAACAGGATAGAAACTACTTTTGAAATTATAAGCCATTCAAAAAGATAGCTCCTGTTCGGGGGAGACCGATGCACACAGGAGCTATGAAATACTATGAGAAAACTACAACTCAAAAGTAATCATTTTAATATACACTTTTTTTCTTTACCTCTCCAGAATGCATTAGATAGTTCAATTATCAACATCTAATTACTAAACGGTATCAAATGAACAGGGAATGGTATGAATCATTTATCTAATAAATAATACAAAAAAACACTATCTATCCAGTTCCATTATGGGAATAAGCACCTCTACCCTTGTTCCTGTGGCTTCACCCGTTAGAGGGTCTTTCAAATCTATTATTTTCACTGCGGGTTGAGCGCCTAATGATTTATGTAATAATCGCAGTCTTTGTTCGGTAATCAAGGTGCCCTTTGATTTATGGTGTTGATATTTGAAATTTTCTCGTTGCAACGCCATCGCTTTATCTCTTCCTACACCATTATCTTCAATAATACATAAAATACACTGTTCATTAAAGGATAAGAAATGAACGGATAAAAGACCGTCTTTTTTAGATCTGAGGCCGTGTTCAATAGCATTTTCAAGATAAGGTTGGACAATCATAGCGGGAACTCCTATCAAATCTTCCTCAATATCGTCCTTTACTTTTATCCTGTAGGACATCCTGTCTGCAAATCTCAATTTTTCATTAATAAAAAGGTAATTTTCTAAAAAATCGATTTCCTTTTCCAGGCTGATGACCTCAACATCTGAGTATTCAAGACTTTGTCTCATTAACTTAGCAAATTTGGCTAAATATTTTGCTGCGTGGGTCATATCATTTGAGGTAATATAATTTTGTATGCTATTTAAGGCATTATAAAGAAAATGAGGGTTCATTTGTGCACGTAAAGCTTTTAACTGCAACCTATTAGCTTGTAAAATAAGTAATTCCGCCTCTTGTTTTCTTCGTTCAAAATCATATTTAGCTTCCAGCTCCCATATTTTGTGTTGATTCAGTTCCTCCACATATTTGGCAGATAAATCGGCATGAAGTTTTTCATAAGTGTAGGCTAATTTAAACTGCACATTATCTGCATAAAAAGTTGCCAATTCTTTACAAATGAAAGATAATCTTTTAACATTAGCCGATTTTGAGGCCATTCTATATGCATGAAGCAAATATAATTCTGCTTTTTTAAGATTATTGCTTTTCATAGCCATTTGGGCGCGCCATATTTCAATGGAAACCAAATTTTCAGAATCCCTCTCTCCCATATTTACAAAAAGCTCCTCCGCTTTATTTAAAAGAAGTTGAGCCTCCTGAAAATCATTTTGTAAAAGATGAACGTAGCCGAGATTAGCATAAGCGCTGGCCCTTGAAAAAGCGTTGTCATCATTTTCAATATTTAGCACTTTTTGAAAAAACAAGGTAGCACTTTCCAGATTTGAAAGTACCAGATAACCTTTGCCTACAAACAAACATAACCAGGACAATCGTGTTTTAATATCTGATAATTCTGCCAGTTCAATAGCATTTTGATAGGCAGAAATACTTTTATCAGCATCTCCAATTATTTCATATAGATTGCCTAAACCAGCTTGAATAATTTGCAGGAAGAATAAATCTTTATGAGTTATTTCATTATTTGACAGATTCCTAATGATTTTTTCGGCCTTTAAAAAACCTTCAATGGCTTTCGGGTAGTTTGCATAGTGCAATTGAACAAAAGCCTCTCTACTAATTATTCTAGCATTTAGGAAGGGTGATGGATTTTTCTTTAGGTATTTTTTTGCCTTTTCAATCAGAAATTCAGCCTCATCCATTTTATGTAAATTAATGGAAGTACCCGCAAGATCTATGAATAACGCTGCTTTTACCTGTAGATTAGTACCTTCTTCAGACAGTTTAACAGCCTTTAAAAAATTATCGTAAGCCTTTTTATATTGATATTTCTGATTATCTATCAATGCTTTATACCAATAATAGGAAAGACTGATTTTTGACTCTAATGAAAAACTATTAACTTTTTTTAATTTTTCAACATACTTAACTGCCTGATTAACGTCAGTATATACCAATTGAGACAAAAGTTTATCTAGTAAACCATATTTTTCCTCAGGGTTTCTGCATTGCGTGATGGACGAAATAATCTTATCACTAGAAGGCAGATGTAAGAGCGAAGGATCCATTTTCTGCAATTAATTAGGTAAATAAAAAGGGCTGTAATTATGTTAAATTACAGCCCTTTAAATAAAGTAGGAATAAAATTATAGGGGAATGATACCACCACAACCGTTATTCCACGAGCCGCCTGTTTGTTTGCCGCCCGTCACTTTTTTAAGATCCTGATTTTTCACGACCTTTAATTTTTTTTGAAGCTCCTCTAATTTTAGTTCTTTTTTTCTCATAGTTTATAAAAATTAAAATGTAGTAACGCAAAAATAATAAAAAAAAACAACTGTTCAAAAAAAATGTGCAGTACCTTTTAGTTCCCTTCTTGCAAGTCCCTTAATTTTTCAAGAAATGAGGCCCGTCTCCTTCTGGAAACCTCAATATGAGTATCGTCCTCCATAATAACAATGTTTCCGTCGCCCTTCAGGTATTTTTTCATGCAATTAAGGTTTATTACGTGTCTTTTATGCACTCTATAAAAATTATAAGAGGCTAATAATTCCTCGTAGGCTTTGATGGTTTTTGACGCTGTTATTTTCTCCCCTGTTTGCAAGAAAATATGGGTATAATTATCTTCTGCTTCAAACCGGATAATATCCGTTATGTTAACAAAATAAATACCATCAACGGCGGCGATACTCATTTTAGAAAAAACATTAGGGTTATTATAATGGCTGTTAAAAATCTCCAGTCTTTTTTCAATCTGATTTTTTCCATTTTTAGGAATCCGATCTATTGCTTCTTTCAATGCATCGGGATCTATTGGCTTTAGAATGTAACCAATAGAGCTATATTCACAAGCTTTCACTGCATATTCTTCAAATGCAGTGACAAAAATGATTTCAAATTGAAAAGGTCTGAGTTTATTTAGTAAACTAAAAACCAATCCGTCTGAAAGATTGATATCTAAAAAAGCTACATCGGGTTGTTTTGCAAGCCCTTTAAAAGTAGTTACGGCGTCGTCAATACTTTCTGCTTCACCTACTATCTCAATATCCTTCGCATACTGAGCCAATAAATTTTTTAGATTATTCCGACTACTCAACTCATCTTCAACAATAACAGCTTGTATCACCTTTTCATTTTTTGGGTTTAAAAAATAGCCACCTTCATTTATCGAACATAACTTGTTGCAAAGAGTCTGCGCATACTCCACCTTCCCGCTCCATTTACCAGAACGAGAAATAATCCTCCGGAAATGGCCATATTCTTCATAAAATGCACCGATACTTCTCTTCTTACGTCATTATCTGCCTCCCAAAACGGAAAGACAATAAAAGTCATTGGCAACCAATACAAAAGTATAAGTATAGCTCCGAAAGACGGTCTATACCCAAGCAGGATTAAAAGGCTGCCTAAAATAAGAACAAAAATGGATAAATAAAGCAAGAAGTCTTGTTGCCACAAAAGGCCGAATTCTGTCATCTGATTTTTAGTATCCTTGAAAAAAAATAAAGCATCGTAAGCTTCAAAAAAAAAGATAAAGGAAATAAAAATTCGTCCTAATAAATCAAAAATATCTTTCATTATAATTAGTTTTCTTTTAAAAAATTAAATACGGCACGGGCAACATTTTGTCCGTCCATAGCCGCCGATAAAATTCCTCCTGCATAGCCAGCGCCTTCACCACTTGGAAACAAACCTATGCATTCAGGATGCATTAGTGTCTGCTTATCCCTGGGTATTCTCACTGGGGAACTTGTTCGACTCTCAATACCGACTACAACTGCTTCCGACGTATAATATCCGTTCATTTTTTTAGCAAAATCTTGCACTCCCTTCCTTAACCTTTTATAGACAAAATCGGGTAATAAAGAATGTAAATAGGCAGGTGTAAGGCCAGGTATGTAACTACTTTTTGGAAGTGACTGGCTTAACTTACCATTTACGAAATCGGTAAGTCTCTGAGCAGGTGCCTTTTGGGTACCATTTGTAACACTAAACATATTCTGTTCCACCTTTTGTTGAAAAGCGAGTCCCGCAAAAACGCCCTTATCCTGATAAGCATTCAGGTCATCCATTTCAATAGAAACAACGGTACCTGCATTGGCAAAAGGTGAATCTCTCCTGGACATAGACATGCCATTGACAACAATTTCCCCGGGGGAAGTTGAAGCAGGAACAATGAGACCACCGGGGCACATACAGAAGGAAAAAACACCGCGATTTTCAACCTGAGTAACCAGTTTATAACTTGAAGCGGGCAGTGCATCGGGCCGATTTTCCTGCCCGTATTGAATTTTATCAATCAAAGGTTGCGGGTGTTCTATCCTTACGCCCAGGGCAAAAGGCTTTTGTTCAATTAAAATGCCGTGCTTGGCTAACAAATAATATATATCGCGGGCCGAATGTCCTGTAGCTAAAATAACAGCGTCGCCTTCCCATTTCCTTTCATTTTGTGTAATTACACCAGTCAACTTATTTCCCTTTTTTACAAAATCGACGACTTTTTCCTCAAAATGCACCTCTCCCCCGAAGGCCAGAATGGTATTCCTAAGATTAGTAACAATTTGGGGTAACTTATTAGAACCAATATGCGGATGAGCGTCAACCAATATATCCGGATTAGCGCCGTGTTTAACTAATATTTGCAAGACATCTTCAATGGACCCCCTTTTATGAGACCGGGTGTAAAGTTTGCCATCGGAATAGGTACCAGCCCCCCCTTCACCAAAACAATAATTTGAATCAGGATCTACCACACCATTTTGCTGTATGGCTTTTAAATCGCGACGTCTCGCCCTTACATCTTTACCTCTGTCAATAACTATGGGCATTAATCCTAAAGTCAGACATTGTAAAGCGGCGAAATAGCCCGCCGGCCCTGCACCTATTATAACGACTTTTTTCTTACCTTCCACCCTTTGCCATTGAGGGTCAAACACCAATTCCTCAGGAGAAGGCACAGAAATAAAAACCTGACACTTAAGCCGAATAAGCGGCGTTTTACCTCTCGCATCAACGGAGCGTCTCACCAGGTTGAAAGAAAAATCTGACTCATCTATACCTAAAGTTTGACTTATAGTAGTTTTTATTGCTTCTTGATTAGAGGCAAAGGCAGGCAAAATTCCAATTTCTATGTCCTTTATCATATAATGCGTCTAAAAACTCGCTGATTAATCTTTTAAAGGGGTTCTAACAAAAAATGAATCCAGTGAATGCTGAAAATATTCAGGAATATACATCTTTATTTTCACTTGTTCTGTGACATCTTGCAGCTTATTCATTGATGCATTAACGGTTTTTAACAACCAATTGCCTTCATTGACCAATTTCCATTGGTATCTATCTGAAACAATAAAAAATTCAAAAACAGATTCCTTTGTCCCTGACATTGATACGTTTGTCTCCAGAATAATATCTGAGCCTATCCAATAAACGGTATCAAAAGAAGTATGGGATTGAATAGAAAACCGAGTCAATGTATCAGGCAATGCAACAGACTGATGAATCGTTTTAGACCATTGAGCTCTCAGCTGAAAAGGCATCAGAAATAAACATAAAATAATATAATTTAGCACGCTCGGAGACATTTTCAATGCTTGAGAATTGAGTATTAGGATGCAAAGTTAATTCATTTTAATTTAAATAAACCATTACCCCGCTTGTTGTGTTATGCTTAGGCTAATAAATAAATAATGCGTACTCTTTTTTTAGTCATTTTACTGATAGCGATAGATTTGTATGCTTACCAGGCATTAAAAGTAGTTTTTGCTAACTATTCCTTGTCGGCAAGAACGTGGTCAAAGGTCATTTTTTTTAGCTTGAATATCCTAATGATATCCTTTACATTAACATATACCTCGGGATTAATATCAGATTGGGATAAGGTAACATTAACTATACTAAGATCTTTGGTTTTTATAGCTTACTTTTCAAAATTCCTCGTATTACCCTTCCTTTTTATAGATGATATATTTAGAGCTTTTCAATGGGTCCTTGATTATTTTAAACCCAGCGAGTCATTTAACCCATCGAGATCGAGGTTTTTAAGCCAGTTTGGAATATTTATAGGTGCTATACCTCTAATAAGCCTGACTTACGGAATATTTAGAAATGCATATCGATTTCAACTTCGAAAGACATCTATTAAAATAGATGGTATTCCCGATCAACTTCGGGGCTTAAAAATCATTCAAATATCTGACATTCATTCTGGTAGCTTTTTGTACCCCGAAGAAGTGAATAAAGCTGTTGATATTATAAATGCACAAGATGCTGACCTCGTATTGTTCACAGGAGATTTAGTAAACAATACAGCAGACGAGGTCGTTCCCCTACTTCCTGTTTTAAAGAAGATAAAGGCTAAATATGGCGTGTTTTCTGTATTGGGAAATCATGACTATGGCGATTATGTGCCTTGGGAGAGTATAGAAAAGAAACAGGATAATTTAAAGCAGTTAAAGCTGTACCATAAAGAGTTGGGTTGGTCTCTGCTAACGAATGAGCATAGTGTCGTTAAAATTAATGGTAAGGAAGTGGGAATTATTGGTGTTGAAAATTATTCCACTCACATGAGATTCCCTAAATATGGAAAATTAAAAGAATCTTATGCGGGTGTAGAAAATACCGACTTGAAACTACTGCTATCACATGACCCCTCTCATTGGTCTCATGAGGTAGTTACCGAATTTAAGGAAATTGCCATCACTTTCTCAGGTCATACGCACGGATTTCAATTTGGCGTTGAAATACCTGGCTTTATTCAATGGAGCCCTATACAATATGTTTACAAACAATGGGCAGGTCTATACAAAAAGGGAAATCAAATGCTTTATGTTAATAGGGGTTTAGGCCATTTAGGCTATCCAGGGCGCGTAGGTATATTACCTGAAGTAACTTTAATAGAAATCGCCTGATTATTTTTTCAAAGTTCAATAAAATGCAAAAGGACCAATTTTTTACATCTGGTTTATTAAAAAAATACCTCCTCGGTATCGCTACTCCTATTGAATGCGCAAAAATTGCAGCCCTGCTTGAGCTGAACCCCGATTGGAAAGATCAGGTAGAATTGCTTGAAAATAAATTTAGGCATTGGGTAAAAATCCAAAATTCTACCTTCACAAAAAAGAATCAACTAAACTAATTTTTATTCTTTCTTTTTTGTTAAAAAAAATACATTACAGCAGATTTTTTTTTGTTAAAAGTTTTTCAATTATAAATATTTTAATTATTATTGCATTAATAAAATATCTGAGAGAGCGAAAAGTCGCTTTTGATAATTGATGTTTTTTTTTGATCCCAATGAACATGACTCCTTAGAACGCGGATATCCGCAATCATTAACGATTAAAACTAAAGGTCATGTTAATTATTTACACAGCTTTTGCTTCTTTTGCTTTGGGAGGTACTATTATAGCGACAATGAATTCTTTTCAGCGTTCATCACGTCGTTTCTAATTTACTTCCGGCTTGAAAAAACGAAAAACCGTCATTAAATTAGTTTAATGGCGGTTTTTTAATGTAAGCTTGCATTAACCAGTTGATAGTAAAGCTCCATTGGGTTATCGCCATTAAGAAGCAACTTACCTTTCAACGCAACCTTATCATCTGTTTCCATTCTTTTTATATTTCCTTCCGCCTTTATTTGTATAACGGTTTCTATGCCCGCCCCACTACAAAAAAAGCATTGAGCGTACGGAAGGGCTGACAAGACAGAAACGGTACTATCGCCTATTTCAGACACAGGAATCCAGTATCCTTCTATAATAACATTTTTACCATTCCAAGCCATAGACTCCTTAGAAAAAGAAGGTTTTCCTAAATAGTCTCCATAATCTGCATCAAAATAATATTCTATTTTTAAGCTATCGAGATTCTTCCAGGAGAGTTTTTCAAAGGAGACAGCCTTTTCATGTAATACAGCCTTTTCATTGGGTATATCATTTGTACTAGAAAAAGAGAGACACAACAAGAAGAAAATATAATATTTATACATTAGTACGAGGTATGATTATCCTTAACTTAGGAAGAAAAAGAGGACAAATACAAACAATAATGTTGGCAAAAAATTATCGCCTAATTTTACCTGTTTCACATTATTGTTTGCTTCATACTTTCAATATACTAGAAATGATTTTTTTAAAAATCAATCATTCCCTAACTTCAATACTTCAAGAAAGGCTTTTTGAGGAACATCTACTGAGCCAATTTGTCTCATTTTCTTTTTACCCTCTTTCTGCTTCTCGAGGAGTTTTCTTTTCCTTGAAATATCCCCACCATAACATTTGGCTGTAACGTCTTTTCGAAGGGCTGAAATAGTTTCCCTTGCAATAACCTTAGCACCAATCGCTGCTTGAATAGCGATAACAAACTGTTGTTTTGGAAGTAAATCCTTGAGACGCTTACAAATTTTTCTACCTATATAATCTGCTTTGTCCCTGTGAACCAAAGCAGTTAGCGCATCTACATTTTCACCATTTAATTTTATATCTAATTTAATAAGATCAGATGCCCGATAATCAATTAATGCATAATCGAAAGAAGCGTATCCTCTTGATATAGATTTAAGTCTATCATAAAAATCGAATACAATTTCAGCTAAAGGGAGCTCAAAACTTAGTTCAACTCTAAAGGGTGTCAAATAAACCTGTCTGGATAGAATTCCTCTTTTATCAAGACAAAGGTTCATTATTGAGCCAATATAGTCCGGTTTAGTTATTATCTGCGCTCTAATATAAGGTTCTTCCACGGTACTAATTCTTGAGGGATCCGGCAAATCAGAAGGCGTACGAACGACCGCTTTTTCATTATTTGTGGTAGTAACGGTATAAGAAACGTTAGGAACGGTGGTAATCACCTCCATATTGAACTCTCTTGATAAGCGTTCCTGGATAATTTCCAGGTGAAGCATTCCGAGGAATCCACAACGGAATCCAAAACCCAATGCCTGGGAAGTTTCTGCTTCAAAGACCAAAGAGGCATCATTTAGTTGTAACTTCTCTAAACTATCCCTTAAATCTTCAAAATCATCATTATCAACAGGGAAAATACCCGCAAATACCATAGGTTTAACCTCCTCAAATCCATGAATAGCCTCATTACAAGGTCTGTCAACATGAGTGATAGTATCCCCAACTTTAATTTCTTTAGACTCTTTTATACCAGTAATTACGTAGCCTACATCACCCGTTTTCAGGACATCCCTGGGCATTTGATTGATTTGTAATATACCAATTTCATCAGCTACATACTCCCGTGATCCATAAAAAAAGCGGATTTTATCACCCTTTTTCAAGGTACCATTCATAATTCTGAAATAGGCAATCACCCCACGAAATGAGTTGAAAACTGAATCAAAAATTAGTGCTTGAAGCGGCTTATCAGAATCACCTTTTGGGCAGGGAATTCTATCCACCACCGCTTTCATAATATCAGGAACACCAATACCTGTTTTTCCGCTGGCCAAGATAATATCCTCTTTCTTACAACCAATCAAGTCAATTATCTGGTCAGAAACTTCTTCAATATTGGCATTTTCCATATCCACCTTGTTAAGGACAGGAATAATTTCCAAATCGTGCTCAATAGCTAAATAAAGATTTGAAATAGTCTGAGCCTGAATGCCCTGTGTAGCGTCAATAAGAAGTAAAGCGCCCTCACAAGCAGCAATGGAACGGGAAACCTCATAAGAAAAATCAACGTGTCCCGGAGTATCAATAAGATTAAAAGTGTACCTATTACCGTCGTCATGAGGATAATACATCTGAACGGCATGACTTTTTATGGTAATGCCTCTCTCTCTTTCAAGATCCATACTGTCCAATGCCTGGTCTTTCATCTGACGTTTATCAATGGTATGTGTGAAATCCATTAATCTATCAGACAACGTACTCTTTCCGTGATCGATGTGAGCAATGACACAAAAATTTCTTATAAATTTCATATTGTTGTTTAAATAAATTCTGCTATTCAAAATCAAATGTAAAAATAAGCAAGCTTAGGGACTTTAGGTCAACTACAGATAAATTTTAATAAATATGTATTTTTATAAGGCAGCATATTTACATTCATTTCGTTTCATTAAAACAAAAATGAATATGCATCATAGAATTATATTGTTATTTTTTATTGTGTCAGGATTGACGACCTGTAAAAAGGAGGTTTTAGAACCAACCATTATTGTTGCAAATATTGAAAGGGAATTTGTAATTGGTTATGTGGAAAAATTTTCTAAATCAGGTCGTCTCCTACAGTTTGAGGTGAGTACTATAAAAAATCAACCCTGTGGAAATTACACCGTAAAAACGTCCTGGCAACAAAGCCCTTCTCTCCTTTCACTCAATATTGATGGCATTGCAAAAAATAATGATTGTATTGGTAATGCTGCTATAGCTAAAGGTTCAGAGACTGCGCAAAGCCTTTCCGAAGGCTCCTGGCCAATAGACATAAAAATTCAAAATATTATCCGCAATCCTGGAAAACTTTCCATTTCAAAAGGTAGTTATCAATTGATTCTTGAAAGTACACACGGCATATCATTGATTCAGAAAGAATTAAAACAAATACCTTCAGGTACCATTTGGGGCACTATTTCATATAAACCTGAATTTGCAGCAACCGCCAGAGTGTTCATCGAGGATTTGAAAAAGCTAACAAAAAACAATTTTTTAGACGACGGTGAGTACGGCTATTTTACCGTTCAAAATGAGATAATAAAATTCAGAGACACCCCAAGTGATTTATCTATTTTACCCATCGTTAGAAACCAGAGCATGGATGTTGATCTTATTTTACATCTGGTAAATACATACAGGTTGAAATTTAAAGAAAATATTACTATTCAACTTTCCGATACCAATGGAATTACTTATTAATCAATAAATCAATAAACGTGTGACCCGTCTTGGGTGATTTATATTTGCCTGGTCCGTGTGGGGATCTATAAAAAAAGAGGCAATCTTTATAGACAGCCTCTTTTTTTATAAGAAGATTTGATTATTAATTAGTGGCTATCCTTACAAAGACCAACAATTTCATGAAAAACATCATGAAGAGCTGTTAATTTTTGAGTTAAAACAGCGTCTTTAGACTTTTTCTTAACCAGGGCATCTAATTCTTTACTCCCGGAAATGAGTCTTGCTACGGCATCTTTAATAGCTGGCGTTGCATAATCATCAGGATAAGCCTGAGCATTTAGTGCTTCTGCTTTAGTAACCATTTCAGCACTTCTTGCTTTAATAGGCTTTAAATTACCCTCTTCGCTTGGGTGAAAAGTACTGGCCATCACACCATGGAAGGTATTCAAAGTAGGCCACTGCTCCCAGATACTTTTTTTAGGAGGCATTGCTGCATCGTATCTTTTGCTTACTTCTGTCCAATTGATAACCGACCAAATAGCGGCCAGATAATCGGGGCGTTTATTTTGGTATTTCAGGTAATATGCATGTTCCCAAACATCGATACCTAAAATAGGCGTACCTTTTACTTCAGCAATATCCATCAAAGGATTATCTTGGTTTGGCGTAGAACAAACAGCCAGTTTATTATCAGGGGTAACAATAAGCCAAGCCCAACCTGATCCAAAACGGGTTGCAGCTGCAACATTCATTAATTTTTTGAGACTATCTACAGAGGTAAATTGCTTTTCAATAGCTTTTTGGAGACCAGCATTAGGCATTGTGTTTTTTTCACTCGTCAGGATACTCCAAAAAAGGGAATGATTAAAGTGCCCGCCACCGTTATTCCTAATGGCCATGGAATGCTTAGAAATATTTTTCACGATGTCCTCTATCGTCATTTCAGCCGTCGGAGTACCTTTTACAGCATTATTAAGATTATTAATATAGGCTGCATGGTGCTTACTATGATGTATTTCCATAGTTTGAGCATCGATGGCCTGCTCTAAAGCATTATAGGCATAAGGTAACTGAGGCAAGGTAAACTGAGCAAACAAAGTGCTTGTTAATCCAAATGCCATGAAAAATAATAAGGTTGATTCTCTCATTGTCGATTTATTTTATATAAAATTAAACCACAAAAATACCATTTCGGATGCATGATTATCTGCTTTTTTGTCTTCTAAAAATATATCTTGTTATAAAAATACCCTCACCGCTGGAAGATGCTCCAACGCCCGACTTTGAATCTGTCACACTCACATCACTTTTACTGTAAACTCCGGAAACAGTATTTGCTAATTCCCAGCCCTCTTCGCCCAATTCATTAAATTTTTGAACGACCAGAAGGTCATTGGATTTAATATTTTTAAAATTGATTCCCAATAGGCTGAAAAAGTTTTCCATTTTATACTCTTCCAACACTCCACCATCGTCACTTAATAAAAGCCTAGATCTACCCAGCCCCCCTGGAATAACACTTTCTACCGCAGTAACAATCTGGTATTCCCAAACTATACCGCGCGTTTGCGCTGGCAAAGTCAAAGGCAATAAAAATAGTATTTGGATAAATAATCCTTTTAACATAATACCTAAGATTTTCATAATATCATTTTTTTAGTGAGAAAACTTCCTAACTATCCAAACATCTTGAACATTGGCCTCATTTTCAACGGATATATGTCTCAAAATTACAAAAGATTGGAACAATTTTTCTATAAATGAAATTGGGTGAAAACTGGAAAATGTTCTGTGCCCCTCTTTAACAGCTCCTCTGACAATCAAATTCCCTTGGTCAAAATCCTGTTTTTCGCTTTTGGTAAGTTTATTCTTAAAAGAGTTACCTTGGGTGGTAAGGAATAATAAGCCACCAGGTTTTAACACCCTGTCGAGCTCTTCTATCCATAAAAAATGAGCCGACAAAGACAAGTGAGTCAGTATAGAAATGCCATATATTAAATCGAATGTTTCCTCTGCAATGTCTAAGGGCGGGAGAACCTTTTGGTGTAAAAACCGAATGGAAGGAAAATTATTCTTACACCAATTTAAGGATTTATCATTCACATCGGAGCCAAAACAAGTAAAATTATTTTCCGGCCAATGTCTAATTACCCTACCAGGACCACATCCCCAATCTAAAACCACCAAATTTCCCTCTGGCAACCACTCTTTCGTTATATTTTGAACCCATTCAGCTGTTTTTTTTCCACCAAAATAATAACTGGCATAATCTAATTTGAATGATTCATACATTAAATAATCGGGAGGTAAAACTATGTCGGGAAATTTCTCCTTAAATGCCTCATTATCTTTTTTATTCTGGTATTTCATGAAATAATACCTTAGATAATCAGCTACATAAAGTAATCTGACATTACGCAAAAACCATGAAAATAAATTTTTAAAACGATTCATTCATGAAAATTAGCGGTACATTAGGGAGCTATAATTATTTTATGAGGATGGGGATAATTATCTACCTTTAACCAGTAAACTCCTGGAGAATAACCGGCAATATCGAAGGTACAAGCACCATAGGAAATTTTGCTTTGAAGCATTCGTCCCATAAAATCGAACAGATATAAGGTAGAAGCCTTTTCAGATGAGGTATTTTTAGATACAACCTGGAGGTTACCTGAGGCGGGATTTGGATAAATCTGGATTTGAATTTCAGGCAGATTATTTTCCGTTGAAGTTGATAATGAGCAATTTGTTTGTCCTAATAGAGTGGATCTAAATCCATTCAATGAGGCATTCATCCGTTTCTTTTGACCTTCGGTAAACATGTACATGCATTCATCATCGACATAATCCATATAGTTAAAAAATAGAATACCGTTATCTGTTGGAGTACAATCATCTTTTAAAGGATAGCTGGGACAATCGTAGGTAGCTTCATATTGCACCGGTGTATCTGCCACTCCATCCCCCTCTTCACATTCACTTTCGTCTGGTCCCCAAAGATGTTCAAGATTAAAATAATGTCCCATTTCGTGCGTCGTGGTCCTTCCCTTATGATTAGGAAACGAGGCGATAGCCGTACCCTTACTACCAAAATATTCAGAAGAAATAACCAGTCCATCAGCTTCTGGAGGATCTGCGGTACCAGGCAAAAAAGCAAAGCCGTATAAATCTTCACCGGCTTCACAAACCCAGATATTAATATATTTTTTATTGTTCCATGGATCTTTACCCCCTCTTAAAGTATTGAACCATCTTTCTTTATCTCCAATATCGACAACGGTTGTTTTTGTTCTGGTAATGCCATTGGTAGCCATGCCTTCCGGATCACGGGCGGCCAAACAAAATTCAATACCTACGTCAGCCACAAGATTCTTGAAAAAGGCAGGAGTTTTATTAACATCACTATTCAGCTTTCTAAAATCTTTGTTCAGAATATCAATTTGAGATTTGATTTGTTCGTCAGAAATATTTTGCGCTGCGGTTCTCCAGACCACATGAACGACGACGGGAATTTTGACCACTGTTTGTCCCGATTTGGCTGCATCAACCTTTTCGATCCAATTTTTTGTAAATTCCTCTATGATTTGTCTTTCTTTTAACAGACCAGGATTTCTTGCCAGGGCCTCAAATCGTTTATTTTCAGTCCCGCACTTTTTCTGACTTTTTACTGACGTGGAAAAAAGAAGAAATAAAAAAATACAAAAAAACACAGAATTATACCTCATTTTAAAGAATTAAATGGCTATATATTTATTTGCATAACCCATTGCGGCATCGAGCAAGGCATCCAAATCTGCTTCTGTGGTTAAGGCATTTGTGATGCTTAATCTTAGAAAAACATTTTCCGAAAGAACCGTTTGAACGATATAAAATTTCCCCCCGAGGATTATTTGTTCCCTAATATACTTATTAAGGTGATTAATATCAATTAAATGAGAAGAATTTGACGGTAAAAATCGAAAACAGATAATATTACAAGAGGGAGGCACGGGCACTTCCCATATTTCAATAGCATTTAGTTGTCCGTAAACATATTGGCAAAGATTATTTACCCGATTTATATAGGCAGAAAAAAGTGATGTTCCATATTGGTAAAGAAGGGTATAAACGGGAAGGCTGAGCATAGATTTTGTGCACTCGAAAGATCTTTTAGCCACATTATGCCATTCAAAAGAGGCATCATTTTCCCAAAGGTAGTGAGCATGTTGGGCGAAAGTTTTAAATTGGTTTCTACCATCATTTAGTACGAGTGCGGTAACCAATGATGGTGCGAGGAGCATTTTATGAAAATCCATGGCTACGCTATCCGCGGTTTCGATACCCTCTACTAAAAATTTCCAATCCTCAGAAAATGCATTGGCAGCACCGTGAGCACCATCGACATGAAACCAAATATTATTTGCCTTACAAAAAGCACCTATTTCTGTTAAGTTATCGAATGAACCGGTAGCAGTGGAGCAGGCAGATCCTACCACGGCTATGACCTCAATACCCTTTGACTTAGCCTCTTCCAAATATTGTGGCAACAAATTGGTCCTCATTTTAAATTGGTCATCCACGGGAATTTTGATAATACCTTCACTACCCCAACCCATAATTTTCGCTGCCCGTTCCACACAATAATGGGCTTCCTCAGAAACCATGAGCGCCATTTTAGATTTATTCCCTGAATTCCAAACGGGAAAAGCCGAAATGCATGCTCTGGCCGTAAGCAGAGCAGTTAGATTTGCTAGGGTACCTCCATTACAAAGAAGACCATTTGCATGATCAGAAAAACCAAAAGTTCTGGCTACCACATTTATAACGGCACGTTCCATAGACGTTCCGGGGACACCCATTTCAAAAACGGCCATCCCATTATTCATAAAGGCATTGAGCAAACCTCCTAAAGCTGCGGAGGGAGCAGGAGGATTAATTTGATGCCCCATATAACCTGGATGATGAAGGTGAATGCCCTCATTTAACACCTTAGAAAATAAATCTGTCAAACTTTTAGTCCCGGGATTTTCGAGTTCAATCTCCCAATGGGAGAAAGCCGCGTCAGGAGCAAAATGAGGTAAAACCTTTATATCTTCCTGTCTTTCCTCCAGGTTTTTAAGGTAATCCGCTAACAAATCAACCAACGCATGACCTTCCTTCCTAAATTTTTCAGGATGGTAGGCATTCAAGATATAATTAAAGTCTTTTTCAATCATACTTTTGGGTACTAATGAGCGAAATGTACATTAAAATCACCCTCTATTCTTTCTATCGCGGGATTATAATACCCAAATTTGAGGTGAGGAAATAATTCAGAAAGATGCGTCATCATATTTTTAATACCGATATATTCTGGGGTATCGCCGACATTAATTCTTCCTAGATACCAATCGGGATCGATGTTAAAATTTCGCCATTGAATCATTTTTAGTCCGGTTTTTTGAATAAGGGAAATGAGCGCATCGAGTTCTTCGGGAGCGTCGGTCATTCCGGGAAAAACGAAATAGTTGAGACTAGTCCAACCGCCGAAATCATTCATAACCTTGATACTTTTCAATACATCATCGAAAGAATAATTATTAGGTCTATAATATGCGGTATAGATAGCGGGTTGTGCTGAATTCATGCTCACTCTCATGCTATTAAGGCCAGCTTTACAAAGCGCTTCAACAGCATCAGGCTTACTTCCATTGGTATTTATATTAATACTACCTTTATCGGTAAACTTTCGAATTTCCTTTATTGCGGGCACCAACGTTTCCCACATGAGGAGTGGTTCCCCTTCGCAGCCTTGTCCAAAACTAATGATAGGAAAAGGAGCTGATTCCAGGTGAGGGACGGTAAACTCAACAATTTCATGAACAGATGGCTTGAAATTTAAACGCTCCTGATTAGAAACAATAGGTTCTTCGTCGGGTTGAAGAGAAATACAACCTAAACAATTGGAATTACAAGCAGGAGAAACAGGTACCGGACACTCCCAACGGCCCATAAAATAATTCCTGGCAGCGGGACAAGTATAGGTCAAGGCACAATTAGAAGCCAGGTGTTCCACTAATCGGTTATCGGGATAGGATTTCCTAAAAAGTTCAACGCCTGCCTTAACGCTATTATCATCAAAACCTGCACATTCCTGTCTGATATCCTCCTCAATGCGCACGGCGGGAACATAAAATTTTTCATTTAAAAAACCCACCGCGGTATAGCAAAATAAAGAAAGAACCGGCGCATTTTCCTTTCTGTCGAAAGTAGCGAGGTATAAACCCGTATAAGCTGGAGGAATAAAAGCAGCTACGGCATTTCCCTTGTCACAAAATCTAATCTCACCTGACGACACATCTTTGCCGTAGGGAATTCTATCGGGGAGAGTGTAAAGCGAACCTCCATCGGGCAATTCAATCCAATCGTCCAATGGAACTTCATCGGCATACCAACCACTACGCCCCAGAGCATATAAAGAAGTATCTTCAAAAACGTTTCCATTTTCGTCGGCATAAAGAAGAAAAGGGGTAGAAGTTAGAGGCATAAATTAATAATTTTTGACAAAAATAGGATTTTTTAGGCCCTTCATCGAAAAAAGTAAAGAAATTAGCCCATAAGGTTTGTAAATTTGTAAAAAAGCCAGATATGCTACATTTTTTCAGAACATTGTTTGCGTCCTGTTTAGGAACTCTTCTTGCCTTAGTTGCCATCCTTCTTATTGGTATAGCTATTGCCGCATCCTTTGCGAGCGAAGGAAATACTCCCCCCGAACTGACTCCTAATACCATATTAAGACTCACATTTAATGAATCGATTCCAGAGTTAACCAATAATGCAGAATTAGATCCATTTCAGTCCATTAAAGGAGACGATTTATTGGGTTTGCATGAAATTGTTGCAACCATTGAGAATGCGAAAAATGATTCCAGAATAAAAGGTATATTCCTGGATATGGAAATGCCTTCATTTTCAGGGTATGCCACGGTGAAATCATTGCGCGATGCTTTGGTATCCTTTAAAAAGAGTGGTAAATTTATCATTGCTCATTCTAAGTTTTACATGCAATCCGATTACTATCTGGCCAGTGTAGCCGATAAAGTATATGCTAATCCAGTGGGTATTTTTGAAGTAAGGGGCATGGTAGCTGAGGTTCCATTTTATAAAAACCTATTAGATAAACTAGGTGTCAAAATGCAAATTTATTATGCAGGTAAGTTCAAAGGAGCTACTGAACCTTATAGATTAACTCAGCTAAGTACAGAAAATAAATTTCAATATCGCGAACTATTGAACGATTTTTATACCAGCTTCCTGAAAGATGTGGCTACCTCAAGAAAATTGAGCACTTCACAAGTAGCTGATATTGTGGGTAATTACAAAGCAGATAGTCCTGAGAATGCAAAAATTCACGGCTTAGTAGATGAGGTGATTTATCGTCAGGATGTCATGGATATTTTTAGAAAGAAATTAGGTTTTAAAGAAAATGAAAAGATTCCTTTTGTTAGTCTCGCTGGCTACCATAAAGCCAATGCACCTTCAAAAAATTATAGTGCCGATGACAAAATAGCCGTAATCTATGCTGAAGGTACCATTGCAGACGGAAAGAATACGCCTGGAAATATCGGAGATTTATCATATATCAAGGATATCGAAAAAATTTCTGGCGATGAAAGAGTAAAAGCTGTTGTATTAAGAGTTAATTCGCCGGGAGGAAGTGCTCTGGCTTCTGAAAATATTTGGTATGCCTTGAAAAAATTAAAAAAGACAGGGAAACCTCTTGTCGTATCCATGGGGAATTATGCCGCATCCGGAGGCTATTATATTGCCTGTTTGGCAGACAGTATTTTGGCTGAGGAAAATACCGTAACGGGGTCTATTGGAGTGTTCAGAATTATCCCAAGTGTTGGTGGTTTATTGGAAGATAAGGTAGGCGTTACATTTGATACAGTTAAAACAGGAAAATATTCACAGGGATTAAATGTATTTTTCGATATTGGAGAAGATGAAGGTAGAATCATGCAAAAACAAGTTGAATTAATGTATGAAACCTTCCTTAAAAGAGTAAGTGACGGACGTAAGTTATCGCGAAATGCGGTGGATGCCATAGCACAAGGAAGAGTCTGGAGTGGATTAGATGCCATACCTATTGGCTTGGTAGATAAAATTGGAAATCTTCAGGATGCCATAAAAGTAGCGGCAAAAATGTCAAAATCAACTGATTATCGCATTACGGAATACCCACAGGTTAAAAATAGTGTAGAGCAGTTGATTGAGGATTTTATGAATCCCAATGATACAGAAACAGCCATAAAGTTAATGTCGGCAGAATTTCCAACCTGGAGACCTTATCTTCAAGATTTACATGAACTTAGGTCGGCAAAAGGAATACAGGCAAGAATGCTAAGCAGAGTGCCTGTTCATTAATATTGTTGTTAAACTATATTTTCTCTGTTTAATTATTGTTATCTTTGTGTAACATACAGGTTTTATTATTAAATACCCAAAGAATACTCGAGTAAAAATGGGAAAAATAGTGGCGATTGCTAACCAAAAAGGTGGTGTTGGTAAAACAACAACGGCCATAAATCTGGCTGCTAGTTTAGCCATTCTGGACAAAAAAGTTCTGTTGATAGACGCAGACCCTCAGGCGAATTCTTCGAGTGGGGTTGGAGTACTGTCATCAGATGTAACGTTAAGCATCTATGATTGCCTTCTTAATGGCGTGGATCCTTACGAAACTATCTTTGAAACGGATACCCCTAATCTGCACATTCTCCCCTCCTCCATTAGTTTGGTAGGAGCTGAAATAGAATTGGTCAATCAACCCAACAGGGAATTTTATATGCAGGCCGTCGCTGAAAAACTTCGCCCGGATTACGATTATATTATTATAGATTGTTTACCCTCATTAGGTATTGTAACGGTTAATGCTTTGTGTGCTGCAGATACTGTATTGATTCCAGTACAATGTGAATTTTTCGCCCTTGAGGGATTGGCTAAATTACAGGAAACCATACAATTAGTTAAGAAAAATTTAAATCCTAAACTATCTATTGAAGGTATTGTACTCACCATGTATGATGCCCGTTTACGATTGGCCAATGTAGTCATTTCGGAAGTTAGAGATATTTTCCCCCAACAGGTTTATCAAACAATTATTCACAGAAACGCTAAAATAGGCGAAGCACCTAATATGCATACCCCTGTAGTACTGATGGACGCAACTTGTAAGGGTGCCATAAATTATCTGAACCTGGCACAAGAATTTCTCACTAGAAATAAAGATTCTCAAATCGCGCAGACTGTCCCGGTTTGATTTAGGTTTTAAGGGATAAATAAACAGGCAACTGGAAATAGCATGGCAAAAAAATTATTTCATAAGCAGGAATTAGGCTTAGGTATTCGTGCTTTACTAACTAATATTGATAATGAGATACAGAAAGATTCCGTTTCTGTCGTCAAGGAGCTGGCACACTCCATAGCAATGATTCCATTGGATCAGATTGAGGTTAATCCGTTTCAACCGAGGCATGATTTTGATCCGGCGGCCTTAGAAGAATTAGCTGATTCCATACGAATCCATGGATTGATACAACCCGTTACTGTAAGAATGTTAACTACAAATGCCTACCAGTTAATTTCTGGGGAAAGAAGACTCAGAGCTTCTAAATTGGCAGGCATTACGGAAGTACCCGCTTACATCAGAATAGCGAATGATCAGTCTTTACTTGAAATGGCCCTGATTGAAAATATACAACGGGAAGATTTAAATGCGATTGAAGTAGCTATTTCTTTCCAGCGTTTAAAGGAAGAATGCAGTTTAACTGATGAACAATTAGCGGAGAGAACGGGGAAAACAAAAAGTAGGAGTACTATCACAAATTATTTGAGATTATTGCGTCTTTCTCCTGAAATTCAACAGGCAATCAAGGATAAAAAGCTGACCATGGGGCATGCAAAAGCCTTAGCTGGTATTGAAGATTTTGCCTGGCAGTCCACCTTGTTTCGACAAACCATTTCAGACGACTTATCTGTGAGGGCCCTTGAAAAACTAATCCAACAGTATAACCAGGTTGAACCTAAAAAAACGGAAATTCCCTTACCTAAAGATTACGATTTTATTCAAAAGCAATTTCGGGCGTTTTTTGGGAATGGCAAACTTCAACTCAAACTTAGAGAGGACGGCAAAGGTCAGATAATTATACCTTTTCAAAATGTCAATGATCTCAATAATCTTTTGGAAAAAATTGAAGATTAACCGGTTTTTTACCTTTTTTTTCATTTTTTTCGTACATTTTAGTTTTGTATGTGCTCAAGATACCTTACTTGTTACGCCCCTTCTTATAAATAAACCCATCGTTAGTGATAGCTCGAAACTTGATAGCACAAAAGTAAAATCGCCACCAAACCCTAAAAAATCAGCCTTATATTCCCTTGTTTTACCGGGATCTGGTCAAATTTATAATGGAAATTGGTGGAAAACTCCCTTTGTTTATGCTGCTATTGGTGGCTCTATCGCCTATCTGCAATTCAATCAATCCCGTTATAAAAGATTTAAAACAGCACTGGAATTAGAATTAGCCAAAAAGCCACATGAGTTTACTGGTAAAATAAATAGCGCAGAAGCCCTCAGAAATTTGCGTAATAAATATGACAAAAACACCCAAACAAGTTATATTGGCGTCGTAGTAGTGTATGGTATTGTTGCCATTGAAGCGTTTGTGGATGCTCATTTACAGAATTTCGACATAAGTGATGATTTGAGTATAAAGGTAAAAATGCCCGGACTTCAATTTGTTTATACTTTTAAAAATTAATTATATGGAATATAGAAGATTAGGCCATTCTGGCTTACAAGTAAGCTTGTTATCCTTCGGTTCTTGGCTCACTTTTGGCAACCAAATTTCAGATGAACTTGCCGAAGAACTTATGATTGAAGCCTACGATCAAGGTGTTAATTTTTTTGATAATGCTGAGGGATATGCCGAAGGGAAATCGGAAATAGTTATGGGAAACATTCTCAAAAAAATGGCTTGGGACCGAACATCCTACATTGTTTCAAGTAAAGTATTTTTTGGCTGTGGTCCAAAGGGTCCCAATCAAACAGGATTGAGCCGAAAGCATATTTTTGAAGCTTGTCATGCTGCATTAAAAAGATTGCAACTTGATTATCTTGACCTTTATTTTTGCCATAGACCGGACAAAAATACTCCGATGGAGGAAATCGTCTGGAGTATGAATCAGCTCATTCAACAAGGTAAAATACTTTATTGGGGAACTTCTCAATGGTCAGCTCAAGAGTTAATGGCTGCTCACATGGTAGCTAAAGAATACCGTTTGATTGGACCGACTATGGAACAACCTCACTACAATATGTTTCACCGCGACAGAGTAGAAGAGGAATATAAACTTATTTATTCCACTGTTGGACTAGGCACTACTATTTGGTCGCCTCTTGCCTCAGGCACACTGACTGACAAGTACTTAAAGGAAATCCCAACAGGTACGCGCATGGATTTACCAGGGGAAGAATGGCTTAAAACCAGAAGTTTGACGCAGGAAAAATTAGATAAAATACGTGGGTTAAATAATTTAGCCCTTGAGTTAAATACCTCCTTAGCAAAATTAGCGGTAGCCTGGTGTATTCAGAATAAAAATGTGAGCACTGCTATTTTAGGCGCTTCAAAAGTAGTTCAACTAAAAGAAACACTATCTTCCTTAGATTTATTACCAAAAATGACGGCGGAAGTAAATCATTCCATAGAGAAAATACTTCAAAACAAACCGAAGGAGACAAAATACTAAATCAAAGAGGCTGTCTAAAAAGATAGCCTCTTTTTTTTATATTGGGGAAATTGTGCCGCCAGGGGCATAATTATCACAAGATACATGTGACCCCGAAGGGGTCAGGTAAATTGCCTCTTCATCTTCGTAACACTACACTAAGCAACTTATATACCAACGACAGGTACCAGCCAACCTAGATTATCAACTACAGTACCTGCTCTAAGATCTTCAATTTCTTTTTTCAAAATAGACCCAATAGAGGAAGCGGTCGGCGCTTCGACGAATATTGTTTCATCTTTGTAGGTCAACTCTTTAACTGGTACCACTAAAGCGGCAGTACCGACACCAAATATTTCTTTTAGTGATCCATTTTTATTAGCCGCTAACACTTCTGAAATAGTAATCACCCGCTCTTCAAAAGGGATATTCATGTAGGTCAAAATATGTAAAATAGTATCTCTGGTTATACCCTTTAAGATAGCACCATCTGTTTTAGGTGTGATCACTTTGCCGTCAATAACAAACATTAAATTCATAGTACCAACCTCCTGAATTTCTTGGAAATGGACACCATCTAACCACATAACCTGATCATAACCCTTTTCCTGGGCTAATTTGGTTGGTAAAAGGCTGCCTGCATAGTTCCCAGCTGCCTTCGCCTCTCCTGTACCACCCTTTACTGCGCGAACATAAGTTGTTTCGGCCAGCAATTTAACCGGATGAGCATAATAAGGACCAACGGGACAGGTAATAATCATGAATGTATATTCACTTGCAGGTCTTACCCCTAAAAAAGGATCAGTGGCAAACATAAACGGTCTGATATAAAGAGAACTCCCTTGAATGGCAGGAATCCAGTCCTGATCTATAGAAATTAAGGCCTGCAGACCATCGATAAAAACCTGTTCAGGTAAGGAAGGCATACATAATCTCTCTGCTGACCTGTTTAATCTTTTCGCATGTTGTTCCGGCCTGAAAAAGTAGGGTTTTCCGTCAAGCGCTTTCGTTGCTTTCATACCCTCGAAAATGGCTTGCCCGTAATGAAGAGCCATTGCGGAAGGAGAAAGGGAAAGAGGACCAAATGGCTCAATCCTAAAGTTCTTCCATTCTCCATTTTTATAATCAGCTATAAAAACATGATCTGAAAAACTAGCACCGAAAGTTAAGTTAGAAAAATCAATGTTATGTATTTTGGTAGTATCAATTCGTTGTACCTTTATGGCAGTTGACATGTTGTTGTTTTTTTTGCTAATTTACGCAAATTTGTTTGTAACAGAAATAAGATGTTCCCTAAAAACGCCATTCCTACCCAGTTTTTTGATTTTGATGTGTATCAATTTCCTGATAATGAATTAATTGACAAAATAGTTAGAGGCTTAAACAAAAAACAATTTTTAATTATTTTCTCTTGTCCTGAAGAGGAAGAAAAGGAGCTAACACCTTATCTGCAAAAGATTTTAACGGCCCTGGGGGTGCAAATAGACGATGATACGCACTACCTGAATTTACCTTCAGGTACTGAAATCAATTTAAGTCATTTTTTACAACATTCGGCGACGAAAAAAATTTTACTATTTGGTATCGAGCCTCATTTGTTGAGTTTGAATATTCAAATTCCACCCTACACCGTATTTCCATTTTTGGATTATAAATGGCTTTGGGCTGACCCCTTAGGAGATATTTTTGCAGAAAGAAATCAGAACATCAGACCCAAGGCGGCAGCATTGTGGACTGCGTTGAATATTTTAAAAAAAGATTAGTCATTGTTTAAATTTCATCCATTGAAAAAATTATTATTTGCTACACAGAATAAAAATAAACTTAAGGAAGCCGTTGAGATATTACGCGATAAATACGATGTTTCATCACCGCCCGCATTAGAAAATGAGGAGGAACTTCCTGAAGATTTTTTTACACTTCACGAAAACGCTTGTCAAAAAGCCTCGTTTGTTGCAGAAAAATTCAATTTGAATTGTTTTGCAGAAGATACAGGCCTTGAAGTTTATGCCCTTGATTTGAAACCCGGGGTTTTTTCAGCCCGATTTGCCGGTCCGGAGAGAGACGATGAAGCGAATAAAAAAAAGTTACTACAATTACTTGAGGGAATAACAGACAGGCGTGCACGCTTTCGAACGGTCATTGCATTATATGAAAACGGAAAAGTAACCTATTTTGAGGGGACCCTGGAGGGCGAAATCAGTCTTGCACCTCTTGGAAACTGCGGATTCGGATATGATGCTATATTTAAGCCCAATGGATCCCAATGGACATTGGGTGAAATGGAAGAAAGTCAAAAAAATAAAATCAGCCATAGAAAACAAGCCCTTTCATCCCTGGTAAAATATTTATCCGATTCATTTGAAAATTAATGCATAATTTTGCATATTACTGAAAACGAACTGATAATGAATATAGATTTATTCATCGAGTGTATTGAAAATCCCCTTCGATTACGCATGGTTTCCTACCAGGAACTAAAGACGTTGGCACATGATTTTCCTTACGCCGCCAATATAAGGCAAATGCTATGGGAAAAAAGCCAGCTTGAAAATCATTTTGAAAATGAAAAAAATTTACAAACAGCTGCGCTGTACAGTATAGACCGAAAACATTTATCCAAAAAATTTGACTTGTTGCAGTCCTTTTCGGAAAACAATAAAACGGATCTGGCTATTCCTGTAAAAACACCGCCGCTTCTACCCTATTTTCAGTTACAAGAACAGGAAGAAGAGGTATTACTTCCTGTATCGAAAGATTTATTTTCTTCATGGAACGAATCCGTCGGGACACCCTTTGCAAATAAAAACATACCTGTAAATAAAAAAAGTATCCCTGAACATCTACCCGTTTCCATAAATCATTTTAGACATTCCGAACAAGAGGTTTCGGTACAAGCGGAGCGCAGTATTCAGGAAAATTCAATGCCAGTAAGCGAGACGTATGCAAAAATTTTAGTACAACAAAATCAAATTGATAAAGCCATTGAAGTTTATGAGCGATTAATTTTGATATTTCCTGAAAAAAGTGCGTTATTTGCAAACGAAATAGAAAACTTAAAAAATATTTAGCATGACCTTTATCACTGTTCTTATTGCCTTTGTCAGCCTTTTGTTAATGGTTGTTATCTTAATCCAGAATCCAAAAGGTGGCGGTGTTGATGCTACTTTCGGTGGTGCACAGGCAAATCAACTATTTGGCGCTGCCAAATCAGCTGATTTTATTGAAAAGGCGACCATTGTTTTAGCTGCTTTGGTTTTTGTTCTTTGCATTGTTGCCGCGGTACTTGCAGGAGGTGGAGCAGCTGCTGGAGGAGAACAACTTCTTTCCCAATAATTCCATTCCTATTCGCCGTATTTATTTAAAACGGCTAAAAACATATTGAAATAACTTATTTACGTCCACATTAATAGTATAATGTCGGGCGTAAATAATATTTTCCCCCAATACCTTTTCTTTAGAAGGATTTACCTTATTTATAGCATGCGATATGTCAGAGAGCGTTAGAACGCCATCAGGAATTGATGGAAGATTTTGCTTTTCGTCTTGCAATGTTTCTTTTCCGTAGCCTATCCAGGTTCGATCACCTTTTAAGACGGCTAACCAATCTCCCATTCTTCTTGAGATACTTTTTCTTTGAAGTATTATAAAAAAAGGAACCAACATTAAATAAACAAGACAGACAAAAACGTCGAATAATCTTTTTTGCTTAAGGAAACGGGGATCGGCAAGATTTAAATGAATGCGGTAAGTAAATAATTCTCCCGGATCATTTTTAGAATAAGAACTAATAATACTGGCGTTAGACTCCTGCATGATACGAAATTGATACTTCCCGCCCATTTTACTCATCCAATACATGATTTGAGTAGAGGTTACATCTTTGGAGCAAAAAATAATATCATCGATTTGATTGATACGGCAGATATCGTCTAAATCATTAATATTACCAAGAAACTGAGATGAGGCAGCTTTTAGTTCAAAAGGAGAGACGATACCTAAAGCGTAAGCGTTAAAACCAATAGCATCTAATAATTTTTGGGTGCGCAGACCTTCATTTAATGAGCCTACGATTAAAAACCGCTTTTTGCCCTGTTTGAAAAAGTCCCGTCGGAAATGGGAAAAAAATAAATATCTGTTGCCAACAATAGATATAGCGCTCCATAAAGTACCCAAAACAATCAAAGCGCGTGAATTTCTATAAGCCGGTTCAAAGAATCCATAAATAGCTGCAATAATCAAGCTTCCAATTAAAAGACTGGAAAGAATTGATTTTAGACTTATTTTTTTGTCATAAGCGCCACTAAAAAATAGCATGGTAATCCAAATGACAACATAAAGAGGAGCATTTACGACGAAAAAACGAGCGTCGTAGTAATTTTCATCAGAGAAACGGTACCAACCCCAATAAAATTGGAGCATTACTAAACCCAGATAAGTTAAGAGACCATCCAGCAAAGGAAGACCTGTTTTTTTAAAGAAACTACCGATGAGTGTACCAAAAGCTCTTAAATAGATGGCTGTATAAAGCAATAAAACGTATAATCTTCTATTTTTACCAGCAAAGTGTTTTTCAGCAAAAAGAATCATAGCCTGGTAAAAAATTCTGACATAGTTAACGGTTCCCTTTAAAAAGAATCATAGCCTGGTAAAAAATTCTGACATAGTTAACGGTTCCCTTTCTCGTACTTTCCCCTTTATAATGAATAATGGTTGTTTCTGGAAAATAATAATTCTTAAATCCAGCCTGTAAGATCCTGACAGAGAGATCAATATCTTCGCCATACATGAAAAAATCTTCATCTAACAAACCAGCTTTTTTTAAGGCCTCCATTCTGATAAACATAAAAGCACCTGAGAGCACGGGAGCTTCAGACGTTTCAAACTCTGAAAGAAATCCCAGATGATAGGTATTGAATTGTTTAGACGAAGGAAAAAGAGCGGAGAGCCCAAAAGTTTTACAAAATGCCACCCAGGGCGTAGGAATACCCCTTTTTGATTCGGGGAGAAAATTTCCAGTACCATCTATCATCCTAACCCCTAAAGCGCCCGCTTTCGGGTTATTTTCCATAAAATGAAAGCATTTACTGAGGGTCGATTCTTCCAATAAGGTATCTGGGTTTAAGAGAAGGACATAATTGGCATTTGATTGCCTTAAGGCCATATTATTTGCCCGGGCAAAACCCACATTATCTTTATTTTCGATGATTTGAACTGTTGGAAATTTTTGTTTTACCATGTCCATGGAATCATCAGAAGAAGCATTATCTACTACCCAGACTTGGACGGACAGATTAGCCGTAGCTTTAAAAACAGATCGCAAGGCTTGTTCTAAAAAAAAACGAACATTATAATTTACAATAACAATAGAAATAGAATGAGCAAAGGAGGTATTATCCATTTTAATCTTCTGAAATAGATGAATAAGGAACCCTGGAAATGATAGAACGACCTAAAGTAAGTTCATCGGCATATTCCAGTTCGCCCCCAAAGGCAACGCCTCTGGCAATAGTAGAGATCTTTACCTGATAAGATTGTAATTGTTTGGATAAATAAAACAAGGTAGTTTCACCTTCAATGGTGGGGCTGATAGCCATAATAATTTCCTCCACCTCATTATTGGCCACCCTACTGACCAAACCATCAATATTGAGGGCTGACGGCCCAATACCCTCTAAGGGAGAAATAATACCACCAAGCACATGATAAGTCCCCCTAAATTGGTTAGTATCCTCAATGGCCATTACATCCCGAACAGATTCCACGACACAGATAATTTTTTTCACTCTCGATGGATCCCTGCAAATACTGCAGATAACATCATCAGACAGATTGAAACAAACCTGGCAATGTTTTATGTCCTTTTTCATAGAAACAATGGCACGAGAAAAGCTTTCTACCTGATCTTCAGGTTGATTAATAAGGTGAAGAGCCAATCGGAGCGCTGTTTTCTTACCTATTCCAGGTAAGGTTGACAAAGCCTTAACGGCATTTTCCAGAAGTTTAGAAGAGAAATTCATTTTGTAAAAATAACAAGATGCATTCAATTAATTTCATTTCTATTAAAACTTATCCGCAATATTGACCATATTACGGAAGTTTACTATACTTGCAAATATATAATTATTAAAATATGACAAAATGTATTGCCGGAATGGGCTTTTTGATAATCGGTATAGTCTTATTAATTCCATTTAATAAGGTTACTGGTTTTATTCCATTTTTTTCAAAAAACACTTTTTCTTCTGTAAATTCTACAAAAGCACAGGTTGATTCCGCATTTAATCTATTAGTTGATGAATTTTTAGTGTCCATAGATTCTTTATTCGCTATAAATCAGGTACCAGGTATGGCTATTTCTATTGTTAAGGATGGAGAAGTGGTAGAAAACAGGGTTTGGGGTTATAGCGATTTGAACACGAGGAAGAAATTAGACACCCTTTCTGTATTTCGACTAGCCTCTGTATCAAAGGGATTTGCTCCCTTTATTGTGGGGAAATTAGTAGATCGTGGATTTATCCATTGGGACGATCCGGTGAAGAAATACCTCCCAAATTTTCAATTACACAGTAATTCTGCTACAGAAAATCTTACCGTCAGACATTTACTAAGCCATACAACGGGTTTACCACGACATACTTTCTCGAATTTGCTGGATCAGGAACAAGATATAAACCTCATAGTTCAGAAATTGAAAGAAGTACCTTTAAGGCATTCCCCTGGAAGCTACTATGATTATCAAAATGTCACTTATGGATTATTGGCCAATGTGGTCGAATCAGTTACTAAAAGAAGTTATAGCCAGCTACTTCAAGAGTGGATATTTGACCTTGCAGGAATGAATACGAGCTCTGGTTCATATTCTGGTATTATGAACAGCAGCAGTATTGCCTTTCCTCATACCAGAACCAGAAGAGGATACGTACGATCGAACCTGTCGCCACGTTACTACTCAGTTGGACCAGCCGCGGGCGTCAATGCAAGTATAACTGATATGGGAAAATGGATGCAAATGTTACAAACAAAGAGCACCTTAATTGTTTCAGACAGTACAATGAACGAGATTTTCAAACCACAAATAAATATGTGTACCTGCGAGTCAAACTTTTTCGCATGGGAGGGAAAATTACAAAAAGCCAGTTACGGCTTTGGCTGGAGAATTTTAGAGTTCAATCAGAACACCTTATATTATCACGGTGGAAATGTAAATCAATACCGATCTGAAATTGCTTTAGACCCTCAAAGAAAAATAGGGATAACCATTTTACAAAATGCACCCGGAGGATTTATATCGAGAATAATCCCTTTATTTTGGAATAAGTTAGAAGAAAGAGTACCCAAAGAAAAAGGGGTATGAGAAAACCCACACCCCTTTTAACAAGGAATTGAAAGTATTAATTCTTTCCGTTATTAAAAACGCCTGAATCTTTCGTTGGCAGACCTTCCTTTTCAGTAGTCATTTCCACCGTACCTTTTATAGTTAACGTATGCGTATTATTAGTCTTTTCGTTTGTAACGATAGTAACCGTTTTGGTGAAAGCACCTATACGCTGCGTATCATATTTAACTTTAATTTCAGCAGAAGCACCAGGTAAAATTGGCTCTTGAGGATAAGTAGGCACGGTGCAACCGCAACTTCCTGTAGCTGAAGTAATCACTAAAGGACCTGCACCCGTATTTTTGAACTTAAAAGTACGCAACGGATCAGCACCTTGTTTGATGGTACCATAATCTACAACCTCTTTATCGAAAGTAATTTTTGCTCCATCATCAGATTTAGCTGGAGAGGACTGTGCCTGAAGTGAAAACACACTTATAAGACTAAGTGTTAACATAAATGCAAACTGCTTCATCGTAATACTTTTTGAAATTAATTAAAAATAAAATACAAAAATAAATCAAAACAAGTGAAAAATCAAACTTTTAGCTTCCCCTAAGGTTAATGGATAGTTAATAACTGATTGAATAGTTTTGTTCAAAGAAGTAGTTTGTTCTAATAAAGACCTATATTTGACACAAATAATCAATCGGGATAACTCATGCAGATTATCATTTTAGATAACCACTTAATAAGTAAAGCATTATAATCTCTAATTAATAAGCACTTTGCTATGGTTGATAAGTTTTCTATGCAAGAAAATATGATAAAGACCGGACACACTAAGGATACGGTCTTATCTGACTTCAGAATTTGCTGCATTAGCAGAGAATTAAGTGTATTAATACGGAAAGAAGTTCTTACTGGTAAGGCAAAATTCGGCGTTTCGGCTGATGGTAAGGAAGTTCCCCAAGTAGCCTTGGCGCGTGTCTTTAAAAAAGGAGATTGGAGGTCTGGGTACTATAGAGATCAAACCTTAATGCTCGCTTTGGAATTAGCTACACCAGAGTCTATTTTAGCGCAACTTTATGCGGATACATATAACGACCCTTTTTCAAAGGGCAGACAAATGAATAGTCATTTCGCTACACCGATGATTAATTCTTCCAATGGGGAATGGATAAATCAGATGGATCAGTATAATTCTGCGGCGGATGTATCATGTACTGCAGGGCAAATGGCCAGAGCGTTAGGCTTAGCTTTTGCCTCTAAAAAATATAGAACCAACCCGGTTCCCGATAAAAATAAATTTTCTAATAAAGGTAATGAGGTTTGTTTTGTTACCATTGGGGAAGCATCGACTTCTGAAGGAGTATTTTGGGAGACGATGAATGCCTCTGCCGTTTTACAAGTCCCCCTCGCAGTTTCTGTGTGGGATGATGGTTACGGCATTTCTGTTCCTGTAACTTTGCAAACTGCTAAAGCAAGTATTTCTGAGGCACTTGCCGGGTTACAAGCTGATGAAAATCAACCGGGAATTCAAATTTATACGGCAAAAGCATGGGATTACGCCAATCTGGTGGACATATATCAATCAGGTATTGATAAAGTCAGAAATGAACATCAACCCGCTCTTTTTCATATTCAAGAATGTACACAACCTCAGGGACATTCCACTTCGGGTTCTCATGAAAGATATAAATCTGCAGAAAGATTAGCTTGGGAAAAGGAAATGGATTGTATCTCCTCTATGGAAAAGTGGATGATTGACGAAGGGTTTGCTACTTTTCAGGATATTCTTCAAATCAAGGAAGAAGCAAAAATTCAGATTAAAAAAGCAAAAGAAAGTGCCTGGAAAAAATTAAGAGAACCTTTTGATAAGGAATTAGCTGCGCTGGAAAATATATTCATCGAATTGGCAAAACACACTCCTCAAGCAGAGACGGTGTTAAAAAACCTGAAATCACTTATCTACCCTTCCATAGGGGAAATGTTGCATTTGGCAAAGTCTCTTAGGAATAATTCTCTTTCTCTCGCGCCATATATTCTAAGTCCTTTGCGTGGTTGGATCTCTCACATTGAAAGTTGGTCAAACGAAACTTTTCATACAGATTTATTTAGCTCATCTGTCCACGCTGCACTAAATATTCCCGTTATACCACCCACTTATAGTGACAAGCCTGTATTTCATGCAGGACATGAGATTTTAAATATATTTTTCGATAAAGCACTGGAGAAAAATAAAGATTTATTTGCCTTTGGTGAGGATGTAGGAAAAATTGGGGATGTAAATCAAGGATTTGCTGGTTTACAAAAAAAATATGGCGAAGACAAGGTTTTCGATACCGGTATCAGAGAATGGACTATCATGGGCCAGGCGATAGGCATGTCTATGCGAGGATTAAGAACCATAGCTGAAATTCAATACCTTGACTACCTTATTTATGGTTTACAACCGCTTTCTGATGATTTAGCTACCCTTCGATATAGGTCAGGCGGTCTTCAGCAAGCACCAACCATCATTAGAACCCGTGGACACAGACTAGAGGGAATATGGCACTCTGGGTCTCCAATGGGCATGATAATCAATTCTTTAAGAGGAATGTACGTGTTAACTCCACGGAACATGACCCAAGCAGCGGGGATGTACGCAACAATGTTGCAATCAGATGATTCAGCTATCCTGATTGAATGCTTGAACGGTTATCGATTAAAGGAAGCTTTGCCGCAAAATATTGGCATATTTACCGTACCTATTGGTATTCCTGAAATACTAAGGGAAGGAAGCGATGTAAGCTTAGTAACGTATGGATCCTGCGTGAGAATTGCTGAGGTTGCTGCCAATGAATTAGCAAAACATGGTATTTCCGTTGAACTTATCGATGTACAGACCTTGCTACCTTTTGACATTCATCAAATGATCAAAGTTTCCTTACAAAAAACGAATACCTTAGTTATATTGGACGAGGATGTACCTGGAGGTGCTTCTTCATTTATTCTTCAGCAAATTTTGGAAATTCAGAACGGCTATCATTTTCTTGATGCTGCACCATTAACCATAACGGCTCAAGAGCACAGGCCACCTTATGGTTCCGATGGCGATTATTTTTCTAAACCCAATGCGGAAGACGTTTTTGAAAAGATTTACCAACTTGTTAGAGAAAGAAATCCGTTAAAATACCCTGAATTGTAAATAAAAAGAGGGAAAAACGTTTCATTTTTCCCTCTTTTTATTGGATTTACTTGTTTATTTCCCCTTTTTCAACAACTCATTTATTATTTTAATTTCCTCATTTAACTGCTGGAAAGATTTGGCATATCTGTCTTCCCAAGAAGCTATTTTTTCTGTTTCCTTTTTTGATGCAAGATATAAGAATCCAGGAAGCATCCAGGAAGCATAACCACTATATGGGTCAGAGGAGGCGTACAAAGATTTATACCATGCGCCATAATCCATTCCTTTTTCGTCAATAAACGCTCTTTCCAACCACTTAATTCTTGAATTTATAGCCAATAAGGAAGCAGAATTTAATGATTTGAGCAAAGCCTGATCTCTAAGTTTAAGGAACAGTTCACCATTTTTAGTAATTTCATCGGTGATCAATTTTAGTTTTGAAACAGAATAAGTTGGAGAGAACTTTTTAATTTCCTTCTGCACATTATCGAGATGAGTATTTAAATCTTTTCCATATTGCGCAGGATCTAATGGAAGGATGGTTGCATTGGCAAGTCGATAAGCCATGATTCCCATTAGTCTGGTAATAGTAATACCTGAAACGAGCCCGGGATCACCAAATTTCATATACCAGTGAAAGTCGTCATAACCTGAATGGTAAAGTGTTGGTCCCCCCATTCCTGCACTTAGGGAAGGAATGCCCACATGGGCATAAAACGGTAAATGATCAGATCCCCCGCCAAGATTTCCAATAGGTGGTGTAGCAGGATTACCACTGGCAGCCATCCATTTTTCATAAATTGTTTCCTTTAAATCACCATAAGGAACTGATTTGGTTGCATTTAACATTAAGGATTTAAGCGACGGAGAAGAGGAACCGCCAAAAGAAAGGCCGGAGCAAGCGCCATCAGCATTAAAATACGCCACTGCATTTTTCGATAATTCGGATCTATACTGTTCCACCCATTCTGTAGAACCTAAAATACCATGCTCCTCGGCATCCCAATGAGCTATTTTAATGGTTCTTTTAGGTTTAAAGCCCTTCTTTACCATCTCGCCCAAAACTTCTGATAGGGTCAATAACATAGCTGTTCCACTATTTGGATCAGATGCACCAAATTCCCATGCATCATAATGACAACCTAAAATAATCCAGTCATCGGGAAAATCAGTCCCTTCGATAGTACCTATAACATCCTCTATTCTAACTATCCCTTTTGGTTGATCCACCATAATTCTGACCTTTAGATCTGCCCCACCCTCCAAACGATAGGTAAAAGGAAGTCCCCCTTGCCAGGCTTCTGGTACAGGTTTACCCTTCATTAATTTTAGGATTTCCTGAGCTGATTCATATCCGATAGGGGTAGTTGGAATAGTATGGAAATCTTTCACCTCCTCTGGTTTCAAACGCTTTACGGAATTATTACCTGTTAAAGGTAGAGCGGCTTCAAAAGGAGTTAATGGGTCACCTGTATAGTCCAGTGTTAATAAAGAGCCTCTTTGAATGGTGCTGGGACTATAAAAAGTGCCTTCCGGAAAAACCAATCCGCGCATATAACCTGAATCTTCAGGGTCAGTAAAAATGATACAACCCAAAGCTCCGTTAGCCTCGGCATATTTAGCTTTATAGCCTCTAAAATTACCACCATAACGGGCAAGCACTATTTTTCCTTTTACAGAAACACCCAGAGATGCGAGTTTTTCAAAATCTTCTTTGGTACCATAATTTACATAGACCACTTCTGCCATCACATCGCCATTACCTGAAAATGAATTCCAGCCATGGTTGATAGCAGGGTTCGCAGAAAAAGCATCTTCAAGTTCAATATTTTCTTTGATATTGAGAGGTTTACGATACGGTAGGACAATTTCAAGAGAAACTTTGCCTGCATTTAAGGGAAGATATATATCATAAGGAGGTCTTTCAACTTGTAAACCAGCTTCTAACATAGTTTTTGAAATATAATCAGCCACCCTTTTGTTCGCAGGAGAACCTGCTAAATGAGGTTCTTTGGTTAAAGCTTCCAAATGTTTTTTAAAAATCTCCGATTTAGGCAAATTGATAATGAGGGATTCCATTTCCTTTTGGATATCACCATCTTTCCTATTAAAGCCTGTAAAGGATTGACCTTGAACATCAACATACAAAAAAAACAGAAGAAAAAGCGTTGACCATTTTAAAATGCGCATTATTTATTAATTTAGAAAGTGGAAAATAGGTTAGTAAAATAATGGTTTTTAAATCATTGCCCAAATAATTTGTATGAATTCCAATTTTCATTGTAATTTTATTAAAATAAAAAAAATTAAGTCATTTTCTATGAAAATTAATCCATACCTCCTCTCTTTGGTTTATACAATGCTGTTTTCCTGCTCTAAACAGATGGAAAACACAAATACCCCCACCTTATCATCCTATTTTGAACCTACATCGAAGGGGATTCAAACGGGTGGTGTTCAACTTATTCCACTTATTGAAGGAAAAGATACCTTTAGTTTATGGACAAAAAGAATAGGAAATAATCCAAAAATAAAAGTTTTACTCCTAAACGGTGGACCAGGTGCTACCCATGAATATTTTGAATGTTTTGAGAATTTTTTACCTAAAGAAGGCATTGAATTCATATATTATGATCAATTGGGAACTGGGCATTCTACCAATCCAATGGATACCTCTTATTGGGACCTTGCCAGATATGTAGAGGAGGTTGAAACCGTTCGAAAAGCCTTGAACTTGAATAAGGATAATTTTTACTTATTAGGACATTCCTGGGGTGGTATTTTAGCTATGGAATATGCAGTTAAGTATAAAGCAAACCTAAAGGGACTCATAATTTCCAATATGATGGCCTCTTGTCCGGCTTATGATAAATATGCAGAAGAGGTTTTAGCTCCACAAATGGATCCCAGTGTTTTAGCTGAAATCAGAGCTTTGGAGGCAGCTAATGATTTTGGAAATCCACGATATATGGAAATTTTGATACCCAATTTTTATGAAAAACATGTTTGCCGCATTCCTGCTCAAGATTGGCCAGAGCCAATGTCCAGATCTTTAAATCAAACAAACCAATCCCTTTATGTTACCATGCAAGGACCGAGTGAGTTTGGATTATCAGGGAAATTAGAGCAATGGAACAGAATGGAGGATTTAAAACATATAAAAGTGCCGACATTGGTTATTGGTGCAACGCATGACACGATGGATCCTGCTTATATGGAAAAAATGGCAAATAACATGGAAAATGGCAGTTTTCTTCTATGTCCAAAGGGTAGTCACATGTGTATGTACGATGATCAGGAACGGTATATGTATGGCCTCATTAAATTTTTAAAGGAAAGCAGTGAAGGTCAATTAAAAATCACCTTTTAATTTTTTTCACCAATGAAAAATGTTTTTTATTCCTTCTTTATCGCAATGATTATAGCTCCTGTCTATGGTAATGCCCAAATCTTGAATAAATTAAAAAACAAGGTACAACAAGCCATTGAAAGAAAGATTGAACAAAAAGTAGAAGAAAAAGTAGAAAGAGAGGTAGATAAAGCCGCCGGGAAAGCAGTAGATAATGCCTGGGATGCCGTTTTTGGCGCCGATTCTGCTAATTATAATGGTTCCAGTATCGATACTGCAAAACTGAAGCAGTTAAGTTCTGTCTTTAATCAGGCAAACGTTCCAACTGAATCTCAGTATAGCTTTGACATCAAAACAACGATGGAAATGAAATTTATTCCAAAATCTGGCAAATTAGAACCGCCGACGATGCTGGAAATGTATTTCAAGCAAGGCTCAAAATATACAGGTTCTACTTATAAAGCAGATGCTTCCAGGAATCAGGGTGAAATGATGTTTATGATTGCCGATTATCAAAACAAGGCATTAGTCGTATTAATGGGTGATAATGAAAAGAAATATCGAACCGTAATGTCTATGGATCCGGCACTTTATAATCAATCCAATCAAGTAGAAAAACAACAGGAACCGGTTGATTGGAATAATGTGACCGAATGGCGGGGATATAAAAAACTGGGAAAAAGAACCATCATGGG
>BJGN01000004.1 GCA_014190515.1 Bacteroidota bacterium | reverse complement strand
AAACAGGGTTATATTCACACTATTTTCCATTATTCACATTTTGAGAGACAAAAATAATATAATACCACTATTTATCTCATTTTTAAACAAGTCACTACCAAATCTCTGATATTACCATATTTAGGATATAATTCTTCGTTTAGAAATTCCTGAGGATCTACCCATCGTGCCTCCTCAATATCTTCTTCCAATTGAGGCGTCAAATGGCTATCTGTGGTTTGCATATCATACCAATATGTTCTTTTTAAAATGCGATTTTTCTGTTTGTAAGTGTGCCAGGTTTGGGAAATTTCGTGAGAGATGGACAGATTTAAAATACCTGTTTCCTCCTGTACCTCTCTAATAGCTGCGATATCGGGTGTTTCCCCCGTATCAATCTTACCCTTGGGTAAATCCCAACTATTTCTTCTGTAAATAACCAATAATTGACCCTTTTGATTGAAGACACAGCCACCAGCTGCTTCGATTATTATAAATAGGGATTGAAAATCAGCCTTCATTTTTTCAAAATCAGGATAGAAGAGAGTGATTGCATCAAAGCGCCCCCCCTTTTCTAAAGCATCTACGTAATTTAACAAAAAGCGTTTATTTCCTTGATAAAGACTTATTAAATGAGCATCTGGAACGGCTGGAAAATCTAAGATATTATTTCCTTCTGTTAAAATCAATGGGCGATCGTTAATATAGATTTTGTAAGTTTGCATAAAATTAATTTAACATGGAAACGGAAACAGCGGCAAAGGTTGCCACCTATTTACTGCAAATAAACGCAATAAAATTGGATTCTCAAAAACCCTTTACCTGGGCATCAGGTCTAAGATCCCCTATTTATTGCGATAATAGGTTAAGTTTATCGTTTCCCAAGGTTAGAACATTTCTAAAGAAAAGTCTGGTAGATGCGACCAAATTATTTCCTGAATTTGACCGGATTGCCGGCGTTGCCACTGCTGGTATTCCCCATGGAATGTTGGTTGCAGATGTTTTAGATGTACCCTTTTTATATATAAGAGAAAAACCTAAATCTCACGGGAGGCAAAATCAAATTGAAGGAGAAGTTAAAGAAGGAGCTAAAATATTGCTCATCGAAGATTTAATTTCCACCGGAGGAAGTAGTTTACAAGCTGTAAGAGCGGCACGGGAGGCAAAAATGGAAGTTGTTGGCGTTTTAGCACTATTTAGTTATGGTTTCCCTGAAGCTGCCGATGCATTTGCTAAAGAAAACTGCCCATTAATCACCTTAAGTAATTATTCCGTTTTATTGAGGGAAGCAACAAAATTAAACTATATAACCAAAGATGAAGCTGGTGTATTAGAAAACTGGTCAAATAATCCGCAAAAATGGAGTGATACATTTAACAAAAACAATCAAAACTAAAAATTTATTTTCCTACCTTTACCAATCAATTTTTAGTTCACCTTTTTGCCTAATTACCATGTCAATTATTTTGGAAAGTTCCAATGCATTTTTAAAAGATTATTTAAATAATGCATCTCCTACAGGCTTTGAATCAGAAGGTCAAAAGTTATGGCTCAAATATATTGAGCCTTACGTAGATGAATCTTTTATAGATAATTATGGAACTGCTTACGGTGTTATAAATCCTGGAAGCGATTTTAGAGTTATGATTGAGGGTCATGCTGATGAAATATCCTGGTTCGTTAACTTTATTTCTCCTGAAGGTTTCCTTCAGGTAATAAGAAATGGTGGCTCGGATCATATCATAGCTCCCTCTAAAAAAGTAAATATTCATACTGAAAAAGGTTATGTGAAAGGCGTTTTTGGCTGGCCTGCTATACATACCCGCCACGGAGAAGAAGCTAATCTTTCCCCTAAATTAGATAATATTTTCATCGACGTTGGCGCTAAAAACAAGGAGGAAGTTCTTGAAATGGGTATCCATGTAGGTTGTGTAATCACTTATGATGACGAGATGAGCATTCTAAATGACCGTTATTATGTAGGGCGTGCCCTGGATAATCGAATCGGTGGATTTTGCATTGCAGAAGTTGCCCGATTACTGAAAGAAAATAATGTAAAACTACCTTTTTCTCTATATGTGGTCAATTCCGTTCAAGAGGAAATTGGATTAAGGGGTGCGGAAATGATAGCACATACCATTAAACCTCATGTGGCCATTATCACTGACGTAACTCATGATACCCACACACCTCTTATGAATAAGAAAAAACTGGGTGACGTTCAGTCTGGTTTAGGCCCTTCAGTGACTTATGCTCCAGCTGTTCACAATAAATTACTGAAACTGATTATTCAAGCAGCTGAAGATAATAACATTCCTATTCAAAGACAAGCCTCATCCAGAGTAACTGGTACAGATACGGACGCCATTGCCTATTCTAACGGGGGGGTTCCTTCTGCTCTTATTTCATTGCCGCTAAGATATATGCATACTACCGTTGAAATGGCAAATATCGAGGATGTAGAAAATGTTATTCTTCTCATTTATCAAAGTCTTCTCAAGATTGAACACAACCATAATTTTAAATATTTCTAGGAAAAGATAGCCTCCTTTTTGATGCTACTTTATACTTTGGGCTAATAAGCCTTTGTGATGGTATGGGCGAGCAGGGATGTGCGAATAGGAATGGTTTTTGTACCTAAAGGTATGTGCTAGCGGAGATGTGCTAACTGGGACGGTTTAGACGCGGTGTTTGCAGGGTTCTGCGCATCAACTAAGATCAAATAGATTTTGAATACCAGGGGTTCTAACACAGGTAAAACCCTCAGCAAATGTAAAGCCTGCCTCACGACCATAACTTCTGGCTTTAGCCGTTAAAAACTCCAGAAAATCAGGACCAGAAATGGGGGTTTCCATTTCCTTTTTGTATTCCAGCGATGTGGGCAAATAAAACTGAGAGGTAAAAGTTTTAACCAGATTTAATTTCTCCTCCATAAAATCACTTATATCTACGACAAAATCTGCCTTAAGATTTCGATCCTGGATATAATGATAAACATTTGAAGGTCTCCAGGCTAATTGTTCTTTAGTATCAAAAGAGGTAGATATTTTAGCTAGTCCGGAATAAAAACAAGCATCAGCCACCATTTTGGCGGCCCTACCATGATCAGGGTGTCGATCATGCACGGCATTTAGCAATACCATTTTGGGCCTGAATCGTCGAATAACTTCAATCAACTTCTGCTGATTTTCTTTATTATCCTGAAAAAAGCCATCTGCCATATCCAGGTTATATCTGAATTGGGCACCCATTTTTTTCATAGCATTGAGCGCCTCCACAGTCCTGATATCAGCTGTTCCTCTTGTCCCGAGTTCCCCACGGGTTAGATCCACAAGACCGACTTTGAATCCCATGGCAATATGTTTCAATAAAGTTCCGCTACAACCTAGTTCTATATCATCGGGATGAACACCAAAAGCGAGAATATCAATCATTTCCATTTATTTACGATATTTTATTTCTCCACCAACAATGGTCATTAAAACTTTAGTATTAAGAATATCTTCATCAGAACAGGTAAGTAAATTATTTGAAAGGACTACCATATCAGCTAATTTTCCAACTGATAAAGAACCTTTGTCATTTTCCTCAAAAGCGGCAAAGGCATTCCAAATAGTGTAGGAAGAAATAGCTTCCTTTCTGGTCATACGTTGCTCCGGAAAGAATTCAAAACCAGTATCCGCTCTTTTTCTGGTAACTGAAGCATAAAAACAAGCAATAGGGTCAATCTCCTCAACGGGCACATCGGTACCATTTGCAATTAAAGCACCGTTATCAATAAGGGAACGCCAGGGATAGGCGCCGGTTCGAGAACGCTCCACCCCAAGACGTTTTACTACAAAGGGGGCATCAGAGGTACAGTGAATGCCTTGCATAGAAGCAATAATACCCCATTTTTTAAATCGTGGTATATCTAATGTATCGAGATGTTGTGCATGCTCCATTCTCCATCGGGGAGATTCTTTACCCTTCATTTGAATAATTTTCTGTTCAAAAATATCCAATACTTCCTTATTTGCTCTATCGCCAATGGCGTGAACACAAAATTGTAATTGGTGTTTAGCGGCCAGATTGGCTATTTTATCTACTTCTTCTAGTGGGGTGGTATTTTGCCCTGAAAAACCATACTTATCAGCATAAGGTTTAAGCAGCCAGGCACCAAATGCGCCTAATGCGCCATCAACTTCCGATTTAATAGCCCTTACAGTAAAATGATAATCGCCCAGGTTTAACCAGGGAAAACCATTTAATTTTCCTTCCATATCATCATAACTCTCTCTGATCATGGCCCAAAGTCGAATATCCATATTTCCTGATTCTGCCCATTCTCGCAACCATTGAAGCTCTTTAAATTTTGTTCCAGCGTCTTGAAAAGAAGTAATCCCATTTTTCAAACATTCTTTTTGCGCTAATTCCAGCCCTTCAAACCAAATTTTCTTTTGACGTTCAGGTTCTAAAGACTTTAAATACTCCTGGTAAGAAGCAGAAACCAAATTCATGGCCCTTTCTTCGAAAACACCAATAGCTTCACCCTCCAAATCTCTGACAATCTCCCCACCTAAAGGATTCGGTGATTCCTTTGAGATACCTGCTTCCTTCATTGCTCTCTCATTGGCGAAGACCGCATGACCGCTCGCATGTCTCAAAAGAACAGGATTATTCGGAGAAATAGCACTTAACTCATCATGAAAAGGATAGCCAAGAACATTATTCAACGGAATTTTATCCCATTTTTCCTGATGCCAGCCACGACCAACAATCCATTCGCCCGGCTTAGCTGTTTTTACCTTTTCCTCCACTAACTTAATTACATCATCCCATGATTTTGAATGTAAGAAATTAAGATTTTGAAGCCCCTCACCAAATCCACCAAAATGACCATGTCCCTCAATAAAGCCAGGCATAACAAAAGAATTTTCCAGATCAATAATCTTTGTATCCGCATTTTTAAATTCATCTATTATATTCTTGTCTCCCAAACCAATAATTCTATGATTGGCTATAGCAATGACTGTGGCCGACGGCATCAAAGTATCAACGGTATAAATATTACCATTGACAAAAATAACATCGGCATAAGTACTTTCTTTTTTACAGCTCCAAAGGAACGCGAAAAAAAATATAAAAACCGAATAATGGATTAAAGTCCGCATAACGCTCATTTTTGGAAAATTAATGGAATAATAAACAGATTAAAACCAGGAAAATAAATTAGATTAGCTAAAGTATAAAAAAAAACACTATGTCTGTAATTATTAGACCGGCAACCCACAAAGATCTTCCATTTATTCATAACCTGGTCAGAGAATTAGCTATTTATGAAAAGGAAGAAAATGAATTTACGGCGACTTTAGCAATGTACGAAAATGATTTTGCTGAAAATGTATTTCAGTCTATTGTAGCCGATGTAAATGGAGAAATTGTTGGTATGGTGCTCTATTATTTGACCTATTCCACCTGGAAGGGTAAAATGATGTATTTAGAAGATTTCGTTGTCAATGAAAAATTTAGAGGTAGGGGCATAGGTAAATCACTTTATGACGCATTTATTCAAGACGCAAAAGACAAAAATTGTATGTTAGCAAAATGGCAGGTTTTAGATTGGAACGAACCAGCTATTCAATTTTATACGCAGAATAATGCTATTATAGAGAAAAACTGGTGGAACTGTAAGGTTTTTTTTAATAAAAGCAAGGATTTTTGATTTTTTTTTATTTAAATAGTTGAATTATAGGTACAAACACATTAAATTTGCGATATTAATTTCGAAATTAGTTTTTTTTAGTGTTTCATAGTGTGGGGGGTAATCAATTTTTTGATTACCCTTTTTATTAAAACAATAACATACTTAAGATAACAGTAATAAGCAATATACTTGAAGATATCACCAAATAAAAAAAGTCATTTAAAAGTACCTTAAAAACAGTTTTAAGCCATCCTTGCTTAAATATGTTTTTTATGGCGAATAGCTGATATAGTAAAATAACCAATATAAAAAAATTGAAATTCTTCAGGATTATTTCATTATTGTTCCCCATCATAAAAAGACTCATGGTCAAAAATGAAAAGGCATGAAAATGTAAATTGTAAATTAAATGATGAGCGTAAAAGAATGGTAACCTGAAATAAAGGATTTTTTGAAAAAAAGAAATAAATAGCATTGAAAAAATGACCATCCAAATTAATTGGCCGGTTACAAATAAAGTAAAATTCTTAATTTCCTTCTGTAGCTTAATTTCTTGTTTTACTTGCCATTTTCCAAATTTAGTTTTAATATTTGCTTTCTTGATTATATTTTCATCATCCAGATTGTAAATGTCTGAAAAAGTTAATGGCAATGATTTGACTTCCCATTTTCCATTGATATTCTCTATAACTAATATTTGGTAAGTATTAGGAAGGGAATCTGTAGCAATAATGTCATTATTTTGCCTGGGGATATTAGAAGAATCAGTCGTTATTTCCTTAAATAATTTTGCTTTGACAGCCATAGTTTGGTTGGTATCCAAACCTTCCTCTTCAAAAATATCATTGGGAAGAGAATCTATTTTACTAAAAAACTGTTCTTTGAATGCATTTTCCTGTATATTTTTTTCAAGGGATGTAAGTTGCTTATCAAACTTCTTATTGACCCAATTGCCAAATAAAGCAAAGTGTATCAATCCGAAAATAAGGAAAACCCTAAGAGGACTTAGGTATTTTTGTCTCTTTCCATCAAAGAATTGGGTGGATAGTTTACCTGGAATGAATAGATGAAAAAAAGATATCCACACCCGGTATTCAAAATTGAATACAATGTCAATATACTCTTTAATAATAGATATTAATGATAAACCGGGTAAGGATGCCTTTTGACCACAATTCGCACAAAATTTATCTGCAGGACTAAACGATATTCCACAGTTTGGACAATCAGCACCCCCCTCCTTATTGCTATTCATAAGCATTAAAGAGATAAATTAATCTAAAGATTGGACCACCTGACCTGCTAAAGTAACCAACTCTTTATATTCCTGAACAGAGAGACCATCCAGACAATAAGAAATCGGATTTACTGGTTTTCCATTTACATGAACTTCATAATGGCAATGAGGCGCTGTTGAAATACCGCTACTGCCAACTGTTCCAATCAATTGCCCTCTAACAACCTGGTCACCCTGTCTGATATTAATTTTAGATAAATGTGCATAAATCGTTTGGTAACCAAATCCATGATCTATAACAATATGATTTCCAAAACCTGCATTTCTGGTTGCTTTTACAACCCTGCCTGAACCAGTTGCCTGGATAGCAGTTCCTTTAGGAGCAGTAAAATCAATACCGTAATGCATCTTTTTAACTTTAAATATCGGATGAATTCTATATCCAAAGCCCGATAAAAAATTAACCCCTTTTGCTAATTTATCTGATCTGACAGGTTTTATGGATGGACGAGAAGCGAGAAATTTCTCTTCTTTTTTGGCATAATTCATAATGGTATCCAACGATTTCGATTGAATTACCAGGGCGTGTTTTAGTCTTCTCAAACGTTTTTGAGTTTCAATGATAGTCTCTCCTACTTTTTTATACTGCTCAAAATTTTCATATTCATTGTGACCTCCAATACCTCCTCTCCAAACATTATTATCGATTGGATCGAGACCGAATAAACTTCTATAGGTATAAGAATCTCTTTTTTGGACATTACCTAAAACCTTTTCCATACGCTCCATTTCATCTACCAGTCGTTGATATTCAACTTCCATTACATCGATTTCAGAAAGGAGAGATTTCTCCTGAGGAGAGGGTAAATATTTATGTAAAAAAACAGTTAACAACAACGCCGTTGTTAATACAGCACTTACTACAGAGAAGAAGCGCACAAACTTGCTCTTTAGAGATTCCTCTATTCGTTCATAACGAAGTAAATTGGCATCAAAGAAGAATTTTTCCTTTTTCATAATTTGGTATGTTGTTAAATCGTACCTGAAAAATAAACAAGCACATAACACCTAATGGGGGGTATTAGATTCAACGGATGTCTCTCAAAAATTGCTCGGCTCTAAAATAGCTATCCTAATTGAAAAGCCCTAATTTTCTTAGGATTTTTTTAAATCTTACAAGTATTTACTACCGTAAATAATCGCAAAAATGATAACTTTGAGCAATATTTGATTGTTTTTATACCTGAACTCGACCGGTAAAATCTAAATTATTACCGTTCCTTCACAATATAAGACCATTCCGTAAATAATCAACCTTTTTCCCTAAAAAATTAAAAATATGATGACCGCACGACAAATAAGGAGTCACTTTTTAACCTTTTTTGCGTCTAAGCAACACAAAATTGTGGGTTCTGCTCCAATTGTAAATCGGGAAGATCCCACTCTGATGTTTACCAATGCGGGAATGAATCAATTTAAAGATTTCTTTCTGGGTAATAAAATTCCTGATAATCCAAGAATTGCCGATACCCAAAAATGTTTAAGAGTCTCTGGTAAACACAATGATTTAGAGGATGTAGGATATGATGGAACGCACCACACCATGTTTGAAATGTTGGGAAACTGGTCTATTGGTGATTATTTTAAGAAGGAAGCCATTGACTGGTCCTGGGAATTATTAACCAAGGTGTATGGTATGGATCCTACTAAATTATATGCCACTGTTTTCGAAGGTGATGCAGGTGAGAATATACCCGCTGATATGGAAGCGAAAAATTTTTGGCTAAAATACTTGCCAGAAAATCATATTTTATTTGGCAATAAAAAAGATAATTTTTGGGAAATGGGTGACACAGGCCCTTGCGGTCCATGTTCTGAAATTCATGTAGATTTAAGAACTGACGAAGAAATTTCTCAATTACACGGTAGCCAACTTGTCAATAAGGATCACCCTGGTGTGGTAGAAATCTGGAATAATGTATTTATTCAATTCAACCGAAAAGCAGATGGAAGTCTGGCTGAGCTTCCTGCCATGCATGTTGACACTGGCATGGGTTTTGAGCGTTTATGTATGGTATTACAAGGTAAAACAGCTACTTATGATACCGATATTTTTACCCCTTTTATTTCTATCATAGAAAAAACCTCTGGTTTCACCTATAAGGGAAGTTATGACCGCGATGCTAAACAAGATATAGCAATGAGGGTTATTTCTGACCATATCAGAGCCATTTGTTTTACCATAGCCGACGGTCAATTACCCGCTAATTCTGGAGCTGGTTATGTCATACGAAGAATTTTACGTCGCGCTGTAAGGTACAATTATTCCTTTTTAAATATTAAAACTCCCTTTCTTCATACATTAGTTGCCCCATTAGCCAAAGCATTTGACGATGTTTTTCCCGAGTTGATAGCTCAATCAGCTCAGGTAGCAAAAATTATAGAAATGGAAGAAATTTCATTCCTAAATACGCTGGAAAATGGTCTAAAAAGATTTGAAAATATTAGCGTTAAGGAAGGTGTAATCTCAGGTGTGGATGCCTTTGAACTATACGATACCTTTGGGTTCCCGATTGATTTGACGCGTCTTATTGCCGAAGAAAAAGGTTGGAAAATCGATGAAATGGCTTTCGACGCCGCCCTATTGGAACAAAAATCCAGATCTCGTGCCGATGCTCAAAAAGAAGTTGGCGACTGGGTTAATTTACTTCCTGACCAACCTGTTGAATTTACTGGTTACACAGAAACTGAAGTCCATGATGCAAAAATTATTAAATACAGATCGGTGTCGATAAAAAAAGTCTTGCAACATCAAATTGTTCTTGATAAATCGCCTTTTTATGGTCAAAGTGGCGGGCAAGCAGGAGATCAGGGTATATTGTTTATCGGAGAACAGCCTATTCAGGTAATTGATACCCAAAAAGAAAATGATCTTATTCTTCATATTGTCGATCAATTACCTGATAATCCCGCGACAATCGTTCGTGGATTAATAAATAAAAACAGAAGAATTGCCATTTCAAAAAACCATACTGCTGCCCACCTTATGCATGCAGCATTTCACAATATCATTGGAAAACACGCGCTTCAGAAAGGTCAGGATGTTGACGAATTAAAATTAAGATTCGACTTCTCACATTTTCAAAAAGTGAGTGATGAGGAAATTTTAGCGATTGAAAAGTTAGTAAATGAAAAAATACAAGCTAATATTGCTCTGGATGAAAAAAGAAATGTTCCCATAGCCGAAGCAATGGAATCAGGTGCCATGATGCTCTTTGGAGAGAAATATGGTGAATCGGTAAGAATTATAACTTTTGATAAAGACTATTCTGTGGAACTTTGTGGCGGTACTCATGTTTCTTCAACTGGTGAAATAGGATTATTTAAGATTGTTTCTGAAAGTGCCATTGCCGCAGGAATCAGGCGTATTGAAGCTGTTTGTGGATTTGAAGCCTTAAAGTTTATTCAACATGAAATGAATGAATTAGAAGACATTCGTCAAATTTTTAAAGGTAATCCATCACCGACTAAAGCTATTCATCAATTACAAGAAGAAGTAAAATCTCAAAAAAAGTTGCTTGAGAAATTTCAACAGCTACAGATTGTCCATCTTCGGGAGCAACTCATACTTGGTGCTGATAAAAAAGATAATTATACGCTTATCATCCAAAATGTAGAACTAAATGATGCCTCATTATTGAAAGATTTGGCCTTCCAGATTGATAATACCCTTGAAAAGGTTGTCCTTGTTTTAACGGCCACTATTCAGGAAAAGCCTCAAATTCTTGTTTCAATTAGTAAATCAATCTGTAACGATAAAGAATTGAATGCGGGCAATATTGTCAGAACATTGGCCAAAAATATCGATGGTGGCGGCGGTGGACAGACCTTTTTTGCTACCGCAGGCGGAAAAAATAACGCAGGACTAGAAAAGGTTTTGATTGATGCAAAAAATATGTTCGAATAATGACTGATATTATTTATTCCGGAGAGGTTATTCATGACTTGAATCCAGCAGGTCAAATAGCCGCTCCGGAATAAAATAAAATAACGCTATTGTCTGGAAAGCGTTGCTCAATATAGGAGGGAATTTCATTTTGCTCCATTAAAAATGATGCACTTGCTGGTCTTCCAGGCATGAATACTAACAAATCGGCTTTATTAATTTTATAGTTATCAATACTTTTAAACCAGTTTTGATTTAATTCAGTCACTTTGAATTTCCAGTTTCTAAAATTATAATTTTTTGAGTTCAATTTTTTGATATACCCTTTTGTTTCTTCCGAACAAAAAATGATGACATCCATGTGCAGTTCCAACGATAATTGCATCCATTTTTTGAAGCAATCGGTAAAACCTGGCTCTGTAAACGCTAATGGAGGCAATCCAATGATTAACTTTTGGTGCGCAACAAGTGGGAGTTGTAATCTACATACAAGTATGTGTTGCGGCGCAGTGTCTAATATATTATCCAGTATTTCTCCAAAAACTCTGTCTAATAAGCCTGATTTTTGGGGCCAACCCAAAAGAATATAATTTGCATCCATCTGATTAGCTACCCTGGTAATACCACTCGCTATGTGAAAGTCAGGTTCACGCTGGAAAACAATTTTTGTTTCAAGTTCTGCGGCTGTTTTATGTAAACTACGGGTAAAACTATCCTCAATAACCAATTCATTTTCAGGATAATCAGCGGGAACTACCTGTAAAACATGAAGGGGTACTTGTTTAACATTTTTTCTAAAGATAACCGATAGTTCTAAAAATCTATCTAAACTCCATTGATTCGAAATGGGTAACAAGTATTTTTCAGTCACATCATTTTGATCAATACGGTTTAAATTATGATCAATTAATCCTTCTTTAAGAAGTAATTCCCTGGCAGCTCGTTCCGTTACGATGGACGAAATTACGCAAGTAAATAAAATGAGTATAATGGTAGCATTCAATGTATTTTCATCAAGAATCCCCGCTTCAAAGCCAACTAAAATTATAGCAAGAGTTGCCGCAGCATGAGAACTACTCAATCCAAAAATTAATCGTCGATGAACACCTTGAAAGGAAAAAACCATTTGGGTAAGCAAAGCGGCTAACCATTTCACCAACAAAGCTACCGACGTTAAAACAATAGCAATAAATACAGCATGTTTACCATTGAAAAGAACGGATAAATCGACCAGCATCCCCACGCTAATTAAAAAGAAGGGAATAAATAAGGCGTTACCAATAAACTCAATTCTATTGAATAAGGCCGATGTATGGGAGATTAATGAATTCAAAGCCAATCCGGCCATGAAGGCACCTATAATTGGTTCAACCCCAGCTATTTCAGACAAGAAAGCGGCGAAAAAAATTACAGAAAGCACAAAAATATAATGAGAGTGCTTTTCACTTTCAACTTTTCTGAAAAACCACCTGGAAACAGGAGGGATAACTTTAAACATAACGACAGAAAAAAGAAATAAAGAAACCGTGAGTTGTAGCCAAAAAGCATTGTTAACACCCTGGCTATTAGTTTTTAATATAACAGCTAACATAATTAATACGGCCGTATCTGTTAAAATAGTACCACCAACAGTAATGGCAACGGCCTGCTGTGATACTATACCCCACCGGCTAACAATGGGATACGAAATCAAGGTATGGGTGGAGAACATACTTGCTACAAGGAAGCTCGCTTGAAAATCAAATTTAAGTAGGTAGAAGCAAATCGGAAAACCTACTAGCAGCGGAATCGCAAAAGTAAACAGACCAAAAAGTAAACTTTTGTATTTATACTTATTGAATTCATTCGTGTCGAGTTCAAGACCCGCCATAAACATGATATATAACAAACCAATAGTAGAAAAAAGATTTATAGCTTCTGATTTTTCTAATATGTTAAGACCATTTGGACCAATGAGAACACCGGAAAGAATAAGACCGAGAATACCTGGGATATGAAATCTTCTAAAAAGTAAGGGAACTAAAAGGATAACAAAAAATAACAAGGATAAAATAAGTACAGGATTCCTGACTGGAAGTTCTATTTGTCTAAATAAATCAATCAGGTATTCATTCATAATTATAAATAAAAGGATAAGGAACGAACAAAGTAATGTATAAAAATGAGCAAACCGGGAAATAAATACATCCCGGTTTGCCAATATAATAAATTAAAATAGAAAACTCAACATTAGTTATTCCATATCAATAAACTCCGCTTGCGTTACGAGATCAGAACTTTTATCTTTATGAGCAACAATAATTTGTTCAAATTCTCTGGCGCCCGTTCCTGCAGGAATTCTCTTTCCAACAATTACGTTTTCTTTAAGACCGCTCAAATCATCTTTTTGAGCTGCTATGGCTGCGGTACTTAAAACTTTCGTTGTTTCCTGGAAGGAAGCTGCTGAAATCCAGCTATTAGTACCTAATGATGCTTTAGTAATACCCATTAGCTGCGGACTGGCAGTTGCAGGTACAGCATCACGGAAAGCTACTAATTTGCGGTCATTCCTTTTTAGGAATGAATTTTCTTCTCTGATTTGTCTTAATGAAACAAGTTGACCTGCCTTAAGCTTATTAGATTCTCCTGGATCGGTGATGAATTTTTTATCAAAAATGATATCATTTTGCTCGATAAATTCACCTCTTTCAACAGTTTCTCCTTCGAGGAAAGTAGTATCTCCAGAATCCTCAATGAGGAATCTACGCATCATTTGTCTTACAATAACCTCAATGTGCTTATTATTGATGGTAATACCCTGAGATCGGTAAACCTCTTGTACACCATTCACCAAATATTGTTGCACTGCAAATGGACCTTTAATATTCAAAATATCTCTTGGAGCAATAGCACCGTCAGATAGAGGCGTTCCAGCTCTAACAAAATCACCGTCTTGAACCAACACGTGTTTTGAAAGTCCAATTAAATATTTATGGTTTTGATCATCCTTTGAAGTAACTACAATTTCTCTATTTCCCCTTTTAATTTTACCGAAACTAACTACACCATCAATTTCAGAAACCACGGCAGGGTTTGAAGGATTTCTTGCTTCAAACAATTCAGTTACCCTGGGTAAACCACCTGTGATATCCTGGATTTTTCCTAAACTCCTCGGAATTTTGGCCACTTTATCACCAGCAACAACTGAACTGTTATCTTCAACAGAAAGGTAAGAACCTACTGGCAGAGAATAGTTTTTAAGCACCTCACCATCTTTAGAGGAGATAGTTATGTAAGGAATTTTCTTTTTATTTTTTGATTCAATGATTACCTTTTCAGAGTAACCTGTTTGATCATCTCTTTCAAGACGGTAAGTTACGCCTTCTTCAATAGAATCGAATTGCACGATACCAGAAAACTCGGAAATGATGACAGCGTTGAACGGATCCCAATCGCAAATAGTTTGACCTTTTGCTACATTTTCACCATCCTTAAAATATAGATTTGAACCATAAGGAATATGAAGAGAAACGAATAATTTATTTGTTTCAATATCATGTAATCTCAATTCACCTGTTCTGGAAAGGACGATAGTATTTTTTGATCCATCTGTAGCTTCTGTTGTTTTAATACCATCGTATTCAACTTTAGCGTTAAAACGGGAAACTATTTCCGATTCTGTTTTTGACAAAGAAGCCACACCACCTACGTGGAAAGTACGTAAAGTAAGCTGCGTACCTGGTTCACCGATAGACTGAGCTGCAATAATACCTACTGCATCTCCATTTTCAGTGATTCTACCGGAAGCAAGATTTTTACCATAACATTTGGCACAAACTCCTTTTTTAGATTCGCAGGTTAGTACGGAACGAATAGTAATAGAATCTATTCCAATCTTTTCAATATGCATAGCCATTCTGGCATCTATATAATCACCGGCGTGTAGGAGTATCTCATCTGAACCTGGCAATGTGATATCATACAAGGTATAACGACCTTCAATACGAGACGAAAGTTGCTCAATAACTTTTTCATTATCTTTTAGCGCCGACGTTTCTATCCCTCTTAAGGTAGCACAATCGACTTCAGAAATAATTACATCTTGAGAAACGTCAACCAAACGTCTGGTAAGGTAACCTGCATCGGCTGTTTTAAGCGCCGTATCAGCCAAACCTTTTCTGGCACCGTGGGTAGAGATGAAATACTCTAAAACCGATAGACCGTCAACGAAATTAGCGAGAATTGGATTCTCGATAACGGCACCACCAGTATCACCTGATTTCCTTGGTTTTGCCATAAGACCTCTAAGACCACAAAGCTGTTTAATCTGCTGTTTAGACCCCCTTGCTCCGGAATCAAGCATCATGAATACAGAGTTGAAACCTTGTTTATGAGAGGCAAGTTCGCGCATTAAAGCCTCAGTAATTTTATTATCTGCGTAGGTCCATTTATCAATAATCTGGTTGTATCGCTCATTATTTGTAATAAGCCCCATATTATAGTTTTCCCAAACTTCATCAACCTCTTCCTGAGCTTCTGCAAGGGTATCTTCCTTAATCGTAGGATTAATCAAATCACCTAAGTTAAAGGACAAACCACCTTTAAATGCCCAGGTGAAACCCATATCCTTAACATCATCGAGGAAACCAGCAGTAACCGCAAGATTAGTTCTTTCGATAACATCACTAATAACCTTTTTGATATTTTTCTTAGTCATCAGGTCATTCACAAAGGGCACACCTTCTGGAACATGTTGATTAAAAATAACTCTACCAGTGGTAGTATCAATTAGTTTATAAGCCCATTCACCATTTGGCATTTCTGTTTTTACCCTAACTTTAATAGCTGCATGAAGATCAATAACACCTTCATTTAGTGCAATAATCACTTCTTCTGCAGAGTAAAACTTCATACCTTCCCCTTTAACCTTGATTTCAGGGGTTGATTTCCTTTCTTTTGTTATATAATATAAACCAAGTACCATGTCCTGAGAAGGCAAAGTTACTGGCGTTCCGTTTTGCGGATTCAACATATTATGTGACGAAAGCATCAACATTTGAGCTTCTAATATAGATGCGTGACTCAATGGCACGTGCACAGCCATCTGATCACCATCAAAGTCAGCGTTGAACGAACCACAAACTAAAGGATGCAGCTGAATGGCCTTACCTTCGATTAAACGGGGTTGGAATGACTGAATAGAGAGACGGTGAAGGGTTGGGGCACGGTTAAGTAAAACCGGGTGACCTTTAAGGATATTTTCAAGAATTTCCCAAATAACAGGGTCTTTTCTATCTACCAGTTTCTTGGCAGACTTAACTGTTTTTACTATACCCCTTTCTATTAATTTACGAATAACAAAAGGCTTGAATAATTCAGCCGCCATAGCTTTTGGGATACCACACTCATGCAATTTGAGCGTTGGTCCTACCACGATAACAGAACGACCAGAGTAATCTACCCTTTTACCTAATAAATTTTGACGGAAACGACCTTGTTTACCTTTAAGAATATCACTTAAAGATTTTAATGGACGACCACCTTCAGCTTTAACGGCATTTGACTTCCTTGAGTTATCAAATAATGAATCGACTGCCTCCTGAAGCATCCTCTTTTCATTTCTTAAAATAACTTCCGGCGCCTTTATTTCCAACAATCTTTTTAAACGATTATTCCTGATAATTACTCTACGGTAGAGATCATTAAGATCAGAAGACGCGAAACGACCACCATCTAGAGGAACAAGCGGTCGTAATTCTGGTGGTATAACAGGTAAATATTGAATGATAGTCCACTCAGGTCTATTCTCCATTTGTGTCATTCCCTGACGGAAAGCCTCTACTACACGAAGGCGTTTAAGTGCTTCCGATTTACGTTGCTGCGAGGTTTCGTTTGCTGCCTGGTTACGAAGTTCATAGGATAACTCGTCCAATTTAAGACGATTTAACATATCTTTTATGGCTTCCGCACCCATTTTAGCCACAAACTTATTTGGATCATTATCATCTAATTGACTATTTTCATGCGGAATATTGTCCATGATTTCCAAATACTCCTCTTCAGTTAAAAGTTCGTGTAACTTAACTTTTTCAGATTCAGCGATACCCGGTTGAATAACAATATAACGTTCGTAATAAACAATCGTCTCTAGTTTTTTAGAAGAAAGACCGAGTAAATATCCAATTTTATTTGGTAAAGATTTAAAGAACCATATATGTACTACGGGTACAACCAGTTTTATATGGCCCATCCGTTCTCTACGCACCTTTTTCTCAGTAACTTCAACACCACATCTATCACAAACAATACCTTTGTAACGAATTCTTTTATATTTACCACAATAGCATTCATAGTCCTTCACAGGCCCAAAAATACGCTCACAGAAAAGACCATCTCTTTCCGGCTTATAACTTCTATAGTTAATCGTTTCCGGTTTGAGTACCTCACCAAATGAACGCTCCAGGATATCATCTGGTGAAGCGAGACTGATAGTAATGCTCTCGAACTCTTGCTGTTGAATCTGATTTTTCTTCTTAAAAGACATAATTATAGCAATTTAATCTCCGGAGAGATCTCGTTATTCAAATTTGATATCAAGGGCTAAACCACGTAATTCGTGAATCAGTACGTTAAACGACTCAGGAATATTTGGTTCTGGAAGGTTATCACCTTTAACGATAGCTTCATAAGCTTTGGCACGACCGTTAATATCATCGGATTTAATAGTAAGTAACTCCTGAAGGATATTTGCTGCACCAAATGCTTCGAGTGCCCACACTTCCATTTCACCAAATCTTTGACCACCAAACTGAGCTTTACCGCCAAGAGGTTGCTGTGTGATAAGAGAATAGGGTCCGATAGAACGCGCGTGCATTTTATCATCAACCATGTGTGATAATTTGAGCATATAGATGACACCCACGGTAGCCTGCTGGTGGAATCTTTCACCAGTTTCACCATCATAAAGGTAGGTTTGACCTAAGCTAGGTAAACCCGCCTTTTGGATATATCCGTCAATTTCCTCTTTACTTGCACCATCAAAGATGGGTGTTGAGAATTTAACGCCCATTTTTTCACCAGCCCAACCAAGAACCGTTTCAAAAATTTGACCTAAATTCATACGAGAAGGTACACCCAGCGGATTGAGAACGACATCAACAGCGGTACCATCTTCTAGGAACGGCATATCTTCCATCCTAACAATCTTAGATACAATACCCTTATTTCCGTGTCTTCCCGCGAGTTTATCACCAACTTTCAGTTTACGTTTTTTGGCCATATAAACTTTAGCCAACTTAAGAACACCTGCAGGTAATTCATCACCGATGCTAATATTGAACTTTTCTCTTTTGAAACGCCCTACTTCCTCATTTACTTTTATGCTATAATTATGTAAAAGCCTAGCAATCAAGTTATTAATTGAGGTATCATCCGTCCAATTCGAATAATCTACCGAAGCATAATCAATATTTCTAAGAACCTGTTGACTGAATTTGCTACCAGAAGGAATAAGAATATCATTGTAAACACTACGAACCCCTTTACACTGCTTACTTTTCACCAATTGAAGTAATTTATCAACCAGCCTGGTAATAAGTTCGTTCAGGATAATTTTGTGCTCATCTTCAAGCTTAGAAAGCATATCTTTTTCAGATGATTTCTGAACTTTATCTTTTTTAGCTCTGGCGAACAATTGCTTATCTATAATAACGCCATTAGTTGATGGAGGTGCTTTTAAAGAAGCATCTTTTACATCACCTGCTTTATCTCCAAAAATGGCACGCAACAGTTTTTCTTCAGGGGTAGGATCAGATTCACCTTTTGGTGTAATCTTACCGATGAGAATATCCCCTTCTTTGACCCAGGCACCTACGCGAATGACACCATGTTCGTCTAAGTCTCTTGTTGTTTCTTCACTAACGTTCGGAATATCATTTGTTAATTCCTCCTCACCGAGTTTAGTATCTCTAACCTCCAGTTCAAAGTGCTCGATATGTAAAGAAGTAAAGATATCTTCCCTAACGACCTTCTCAGAAATAACAATAGCGTCTTCGAAGTTATAACCTTTCCAGGGCATGAATGCCACTTTAAGATTCTGACCGAGAGCTAGTTCCCCTTTTTCAGTAGCATAACCGTCACATAAAATCTGACCTTTTGTTACCCTGTCACCTTTTCTTACGATAGGTCTAAGGTTGATACAAGTACCTTGATTTGTGCGAAGGAACTTAGTTAATTTATAAGACTTCAGACTATCTTCAAATGAAACCAACTGATCATCATCGGAGCGATCATATCTAACTTTTACTTCAACAGCATCCACGTATTCCACTACACCATCCCCTTCTGCATTGATAAGCATGCGGGAATCCCTGGCTACCTTACCTTCCAATCCTGTACCGACAATAGGAGAACTTGGACGAACTAAAGGAACCGCCTGTCTTTGCATGTTAGATCCCATCAAGGCACGGTTGGCATCATCATTTTCAAGAAAAGGAATCATTGAAGCGGACACACCAACAATTTGGTTTGGTGCAACGTCCATATATTCAATTTCAGAAGGTGTAAGCACAGGAAATTCTCCTTGTTCCCTACATTTGATTCTATCTCTTGTAAATGCTCCCGAATTATCAACACGGGCATTAGCCTGGGCAATACGCTTAAGATCTTCACCCTCGGCCGATAAATAAATTGGATGATCTTCAATTTTCAACTTACCATCAACTACTTCACGGTAAGGAGTCTCAAGAAAGCCCATTTTATTGACCTTTGCATGAACGCATAAGGTAGAAATTAAGCCAATGTTTGGACCTTCAGGGGTTTCAATGGTACACAATCTACCATAATGAGAATAATGCACATCACGCACCTCGAAACCTGCTCTTTCACGAGACAGACCTCCGGGTCCAAGCGCCGAAATTCTTCTTTTATGTGTTATTTCAGAAAGTGGATTGGTCTGATCAAGGAACTGAGATAGCTGACTGGTACCAAAGAAAGAATTGATAACGGAAGAAAGCGTACGGGCATTAATAAGATCAATAGGCGTGAACACTTCATTATCTCTTACATTCATACGCTCTCTTATCGTACGCGCCATACGAGCCAAACCGACACCAAACTGAGCGTATAATTGCTCGCCTACATTTCTAACCCTTCTATTACTTAAATGATCGATATCATCAATTTCAGCTTTCTGGTTCATCAAGCTAACTAAATACTTAACAATATTTATGATATCTTCCTTTGAAAGGACCAGACTTTCATAACTACCATTAAGATTAAGTTTACGGTTAATTTTATATCTGCCAACCTCACCGAGATTGTATCTTTTGTCCGAAAAGAACAACTTATCGATAATTCCACGCGCTGTTTCCTCATCGGGTGGATCAGTACCCCTAAGTTGTCTGTAAATATACTGAACCGCTTCCATTTCAGAAGAAGTCGGATCTTTCTGTAAGGTATTATATATAATAGAATAATCCTGATCGATGTCTTCTTTTTGTAGAATAACAACATCGCAGGCAGCTTCCAAAATTAAATCTATATTATCATCATCCAGAAGAGAATCTCTTTCAAGAATAATTTCATTTCTTTCAATGGTCACCACTTCACCGGTATCCTCATCTACGAAATCTTCGGTCCATGACCTTAACACTCTGGCAGCTAATTTACGACCGATTGATTTTTGTAATTCTTCCCTATTGGCTGGAATGATGTCAGCCAGGTCAAAAATATCGAGAATAGCCTTATCAGAATCGAAACCGATAGCCCTTAGCAGGGTTGTAACGGGGAATTTCTTTTTTCTGTCAATATAAGCATACATTACGGTATTAATATCTGTAGCAAATTCCATCCAGGCACCCTTAAATGGAATGACTCTTGCGGAGTAAATTTTTGTTCCATTGGGGTGAACACTTTGGCCAAAAAACACACCTGGAGACCTGTGTAACTGTGAAACAACTACCCTTTCAGCACCATTGATAACAAAGGTACCACGAGGGGTCATGTAAGGAATATTACCTAAAAAGACATCTTGTACTATCGTTTGAAAATCAACATGTTCAACATCATTACACGACAGTTTTAATTTGGCCTTAAGAGGCACATGAAAAGTTAGACCACGCTGAACGCATTCTTCCATGCTATAGCGGGGTGGATCGACGAAATAATCTAAGAATTCAAGTTGGAAAATACTCCTAGCGTCAGAAATAGGAAAATTTTCTTTAAAGACCTTATAAAGTCCTTCATTCATTCTATTTTCTGGCGTAGTTTCTAATTGAAAAAACTCCTGAAAAGATTTTAACTGAATCTCCAGAAAGTCAGGATACTCAGCGGGAAATTTAGTTTTCCCGAAACTTATTCTTTTTGACTCGAGGGCGAGTTCATTTCCATTGGATATCATCGGCACAAAATATTTTTCGGTAAGAACGAAACATTAGATCAACACGAGATAAAATGTAATTCGAGACAATAAAGTTTAAAACGGCCATCAACAGTAAAACACTTCCTTTACAAAAAAATGCCTAGAGGCTTAGCGATATAAACCATCGCTAAGCCACAAAGACACTTTCGCATTAATTGCCAAGACTGTAAGTCTGGATCATAATAAATTCGCAAATGAGCAAATAATTACTTAATTTCAACTTGAGCACCAGCGGCCTCAAGTTTCTCTTTCAATTCAGCAGCCTCTTCTTTAGAAACGCCAGTTTTAAGAGGAGCAGGCGCAGCGTCAACTAAGTCTTTCGCCTCTTTCAAGCCCAAATTAAGTAAAGTCTTAACTTCTTTAACTACTTGTAGTTTCGCAGCTCCGCCGGAAGCTAAAATAACGTCAAAAGAAGTTTGCTCTGCAGGAGCAGCAGCACCTGAATCACCACCTGAAGGAGCAGCCATAGCTACAGCAGCAGCTGCTGGTTCTATACCATATTCATCCTTTAAAATAGCAGCAAGTTCATTGACTTCTTTAACCGTCAGATTGACAAGCTGTTCCGCAAAAGCTTTCAAATCCGCCATTGTGTTTCGTTTTAAGATTAAATAATAATTTTATGTGCGGGTTAGCTTGGAAGCCTAACCTGGGGGGAATGCGCTGAATTAAGCGCGCTCCTGCAGTGTTTTCACCAAACCGGCAATCGTTTTACCGCCAGATTGAAGAGCACTGATAACATTTCTTGCTGGTGACTGTAACAGACCGATAACTTCTCCAAGCACCTGTTCTTTCGACTTTAGCTTAGTTAATGCATCTAATTGACTATCACCGATAAACACGGCAGTGTCAATATAGGCAGCTTTTAGAAGTGGTCTATCGTTCCCTGCACGAAATTCCTTTAAAACTTTGGCGGGAATATTTGCAGCGCCATCAGCGTACAAAACTGCTGTTGGTCCTTTTAATTCTCCAAAGATTGCCTCATAATTTTTTTCTGAGGCGGCAGATTCAAGTGCTTTGCGGATGAGAGTATTTTTTATAACTCTCATTTGAACTCCTCTTTCAAAACACAATCTTCTGAAATTATTAATTTTTTCAACGGATAAAGTAGATGCGTCAGTAATGTAGAAAAAATCTAAATTAGCAAATACACCTTTTAACTCTTCAATTACCGCTGTTTTTTCCTGTTTGGTCATTTCCGATTAACTTTAATGATTAGCGAACGACTTTAGGGTCAACCTTGATACCTGGGCTCATAGTACTCGCTACTGTGATTGATTTCATGTAGACACCTTTTGCACTGGAAGGCTTCATACGAAGTAAGGTAGAAAGAAGCTCATTGGCATTTTCTGTCAACTTATCGGCGGTAAAAGATACTCTACCAATAGATGCGTGAATAATACCATATTTATCTACCCTAAAGGAAATCTTACCTGATTTCACATCAGCTACTGCCTCACCTACATTCATAGTAACAGTACCTGTTTTAGGGTTAGGCATAAGGTTTCTTGGACCTAATATTCTACCTAAGCGACCTACCTGAGCCATTACCTGAGGCGTTGCTATAACCACGTCAACATCGGTCCAACCACCCAATACTTTTTGGATAAGTTCCTCCAATCCTGCATAATCAGCTCCGGCATCAAGCGCCTCCTGTACCTTATCAGGGGTACAAAAAACAGCTACTTTCTTAGTCTTACCTGTTCCGTGAGGCAAACTTACTGTACCACGCAGAGATTGATCTGGTTTCCTGGGATCAACACCCAATCGAGCATGAATATCAACAGAGGCATCGAATTTAGTTGTGTTGACTTCCTTCACTAACACAAATGCTTCGTCAAGTGTATACAACTTCTCCCGGTTAACCTTTGCATCTACTAAGGCTCTTTTTTTTCCTACTTTAGTCATATAGAACAATTTTGAGGTAATATCATTTATACCTTTAGGCATAAACTCCCTACATTAAAAATTAATTTTCTACTGTGGACCATGGTGCATCACCACTTACGGTAATACCCATACTTCTTGCTGTTCCAGCAACCATTTTCATTGCAGAATGAATCTCAAAGCAATTTAAATCAGGCATCTTGATTTCCGCAATAGTTTTTATTTGATCCCATGAAACGGAACCAATTTTATTTCTATTAGGTTGGGCAGATCCCTTCTTCGCCTTAGTAGCTTCAATCAATTGAATGGCCACAGGTGGTGTTTTGATGATAAAATCAAAAGACTTGTCTTTATACACCGAAATAACGGTTGGAAGAATTTGTCCCATTTTATCTTGTGTTGCAGCATTAAATCGCTTGCAAAACTCCATAATATTTACGCCCTTAGAACCTAAGGCAGGACCAATTGGAGGTGCTGGATTAGCTTGACCACCTTTTACCTGTAATTTAATTAAAAATCCTATTTCCTTTGCCATATCACTACAATTTTAGAACCTCATATCCACTTTTGGAAGCGTCTTCGAGGCTCACACACCAGGAAGAACAAAATTGAATATTTAGAACTTATATAAAAAAATCAATTGGTTTTTTCAACCTGCATGAAATTCAACTCGACTTCGGTTCCTCTGCCAAATATCTTAACAATAACTTTAAGCTTCTTTTTGTCTTCATTTATCTCTTGAATATCACCAACGAACTCGGTAAAAGGACCGTCAACAATTTTAATTGTTTCTCCTACTATGAAAGGTTCGATAAGTGCCTCAGCAGATTCTTGAGATTCATCTACCTTTCCGAGCAATCTATTCGCCTCTGCTTCCCTCATTGGGATAGGTGTATTTTTACCGAGAAAGTGTATTACATTTTGAAGATTTTGAATACCGGTAACTACATCACCTGAAAGTTTACCCTCTGTGGCTTCAATAAGGATATAGCCAGGGAGTATATTTCTCTCCGAGACTACTTTTTTTCCATTTCTAATTTTATAGACTTTTTCAAGAGGAACAACCACTTGAAAAATAAAACCAGACCAGTCATTACGCTGAATTTCTGTATCCAGACGCTCCTTTATTTTTCGTTCTTTTCCACTTATTACGCGGAGAGAATACCACCTTTTTTCTTCGGACATTTAACAGTGTATTGGATAACAGATAATTAGAGCCCGTAAATCAAATCAAGTAAGGTACTAGAAAAAACATCCATTACAAAAACGATAAGAGCCAACAAGAGACTAGCTACTACCACTAGAATAGCATTTTCTTGAAGGCTTACCCAAGAAGGCCACGTAACTTTGTTAACAAGTTCGTCGTAACTTTCTCTGAGATATAGTTTCAATGATTCCATAACAATAATTTTTTAAGCAGCACGGGCGGGAGGACTTGAACCCCCAGCCTACGGTTTTGGAGACCGTCGCTCTACCAGTTGAGCTACGCCCGTAAAACAAGAGTTAGGTTTCATTACTGAAACCTAACCTTTATTAATTTCCCCAAAGGGAATTTATTCTAATATTTCAGTAACCTGACCTGCACCAACGGTACGACCACCTTCGCGGATAGCGAAACGTAATCCTTTTTCCATTGCGATTGGGTTAAGTAAAGTAACCTCTAAAGATACATTATCACCTGGCATTACCATCTCAACATTTTCTGGCAATTTAACATCGCCAGTAACGTCTGTTGTACGGAAGTAAAACTGAGGGCGGTATCCGTTAAAGAATGGTGTATGACGACCACCTTCATCTTTAGATAGTACATAAGTCTCACATTTGAAACGGATATGTGGCTTTACTGAACCTGGCGCACAGATAACCATTCCACGACGAATCTGAGATTTTTCAATACCTCTTAATAATAGACCAGCGTTATCACCAGCTTCACCTCTATCTAATAATTTGCGGAACATCTCAACACCCGTACATACTGAAGTTAATGGCTTATCCTCTTTGTCCATCATACCTACAATCTCTACAGGATTACCAACGTTGATAACCCCTCTTTCGATACGACCTGTTGCTACAGTACCACGACCTGTGATAGAGAACACATCTTCAATAGGCATTAAGAAAGGCTTATCAGTAAGACGTACTGGATTTGGGATGTCATTATCCACGGCATCCATCAATTCCTTGATTTTGCCAACATAAAAAGGATCATCTTCCAAAGCTTTCAATGCAGAACCTTGAATTACAGAAGCGTTATCACCATCGAAACCATAGGTGTCAAGTAATTCACGAACTTCCATTTCAACTAATTCAAGCATTTCTGGATCTTCAACGATGTCCACCTTATTCATGAAAACAACTAATTTTGGTACACCTACCTGACGGGCGAGAAGAATATGTTCCCGCGTTTGAGGCATGGGACCATCAGTAGCTGCAACAACGATAATAGCTCCATCCATTTGAGCTGCACCCGTAACCATGTTTTTTACATAATCCGCGTGACCAGGACAATCTACGTGAGCGTAGTGTCTATTAACCGTTTCATACTCAACGTGAGCAGTATTAATTGTAATACCACGCTCCTTTTCTTCTGGAGCAGCATCGATTGAGTCATACGACCTTTTTTCCGCGAGACCATCTTTTGAAAGGACATAACTTATCGCGGCAGTCAAGGTTGTTTTGCCATGATCTACGTGACCGATAGTACCAATGTTAACGTGTGGTTTATTCCTTTCGAATGTACCTTTAGCCATCAGTTTTGATTTTTAAAATATTAATTCATTAAACAAGAAAAATCTCCGGAATACTAGAGCCAATGAGGGGAATTGAACCCCTGACCCCTTCCTTACCATGGAAGTGCTCTACCCCTGAGCTACATCGGCTGTTATTGTCGGAGTTATAAAACATAAAGAGCGGGCGAAGAGACTCGAACCCTCGACCCTCAGCTTGGAAGGCTGATGCTCTACCAACTGAGCTACACCCGCTTAACACAAAATAAACATAACAAAAATAATACATTTATTTTGTGGGGGTGATAGGAATCGAACCTATTCAGACATAGTCACCAGATTTACAGTCTGGCCCGGCTCTCCAGCTCCGGCGCACCCCCAATTCTCCATTTAAAAAGAAAATTTCAAATGAACTTACTCCTTTAAAGTAAATTTTTAAGAGCCAGCAGAGGGACTCGAACCCCCGACCAGCTGATTACAAATCAGCTGCTCTACCAACTGAGCTATGCTGGCTGACTTTTTACTTTCTCACTTTACTTCTAAAGCTTTTCTCGAAAGCGAGGCAAAGATAAATAGTCTTTGTAACTAATCCAAAGGATTTCAAAAAAAATATCATTTTATTTTCTGCGGCTTTTATAACGCTCAATTTTACGTCTCAATGAATCTATTGCTTCATCAGTGGCAGCCTCAAATGACATCTTACTCGATTTCACAAACAAAACTTCTCCAGGCACATGTACACTTACCTCTACTACTTTTTCTTTTACCTGTCCGGCATTTTCAAGTTTCAACAAAACTTGAGTACGAATAATTCTGCCAAAAAAAAGATTCAATTTCTCAACACGATTCTCAATGAACAACTTTAATTTTTGGTCTGCACGAAAGGAAACTGCTTGCATGTCAATGCTCATAGTGATTTTTTTAAAAAATGAATAAAGTAATTTTGTCTAGCCGTTATCATCCGACCTTTTACGCTGTGCTTTGGGATGTGCCTGATTATATATTTTTTTTAAACGTTCTGCAGAGTTATGCATATATACCTGGGTGGCAGCCAGACTAGAATGCCCTAACAGTGCTTTTACTGCTTGAATATCTGCTCCGTTACTCATTAAATGAGTAGCAAATGTATGTCGCAACAAATGAGGCCCTTTGTTCTCTATACTCGTTACCATTCCTAAGTACCGAATACTCACCGCATAAACAAATCGCGTGTAAATATCTCTTCCTTTATCAGTTACAAAAAATGTAACCGCTCCTTTATCAAATAAGCTGTTTCGCTCCTCTCTATATTTTGTCAACAAAATATATAAGGAACTAACCACAGGAATTACTCTACTTTTTCCTCCTTTCCCCAACACGTTAATTTCTTTTCTTTCCCACTGAATATCTGATTCTTTAAGATTAGCTACTTCCGCTCTTCTCATTCCAGTTCCATATAACAATTCCAGTATCAACCGATCCCTTTGTCCACTAAAATCAGAAGAAAATAAATGCCCCGAACCTAGTTTTTCCATCCCTTCAACAGATATAAACCGTGGAAGCCTTTTGGGAACTTTAGGTAATGGTAAGCGAAGAGCTGGGTTCACAGCCACTTTTCCTATTCGTTGTAAAAATCTATAAAAAGCTTTGATACCTGCAATCCTTCTTCTGATTACAGAAGGTTTATTACCTTTACCTGCCATCGATACTATCCAGGCTCTTATTATTTCAGTATCAACAGAGGTCCAACTATATTCTACCAGTTGACGGTCTAAAAATGCTTTAAAATAATCTACGTCATCACCATACCCTCTTAACGTTTCTATAGGAACCCTTCTTTCTCTTTCAAGATAATTTAGAAACATTGCTGCGTAGGTGTCCTGCCCGTCTATCATACTCATTAAATGATTGAAACCTTAATTTACAAATAAAAACGAATGCAGTCAAGTTTATTCCTTTTTATTCAACCATTATTTTATCAAAATATTGAAAAAATTGTCTCAAATCTGATGTTAATTTTAGATTAAGTTGATTTTGTTGAAGATAGCTTGACATCCATTTTGCCCTCGAGCCAGTTAAATCTAACCAGGCATTTTTATTATTCTGTATTTCCTTCCAGTTTCCATTTTCAATTTTGGCATAATAGGTAGTTTTCAAGTAGTAATAAGCATTTTTGTCTCCAATAGATAAGGCAACATGATACGTAGGTTCCTTTTTTTTAAGAACAGAAAGGGAGACAACCTTGACAAATAGACCATCAAAAACCAAATCATAAAAGTGATCTTCTCCTATTGAATCAATGCCAAGCATTTTGCCATTGATATATGTTTTAAGAATATTGCCTGCCGGATCAAACGTTTGAATTTTTTTTATGGCCATATTATCAATTCCCTTAATACCCCCATTCATTTTAAATTCTACTAATTTTTCAAGTAAGTTAATTCGCAGTTTGTACCCGGCTATTGAATCAGAAGCGTTTGGATCATATCGTTTAACTATTTCCTTAAAAAAGACTACCGCTGAACTTCTGAAAATCGAATCCAAGTATATATTACCCATTAGTTTTCCTGGCTTTTCTGCTATCCCATAAATGGGTGCCGAATTATTAGGTCTGAATTCACCATAATTAAATTCATCCCGCGTTGCTTGGTATAACTCCTCCTGAGAATACATCATAAAAGGAATAGACAAAAAGCTAAATAAAATAAGTGTTTTCATTCTTACATTTTAATTGTCAGAGCCATAAAAATCCAGATACTCATCACCTGGTTCATATAAAAGATATTCAAAAATCAGGTTCATCATCTCATCTTTGGTCCCCCAACCATAACGAACTTTTGCTGGTGGAAAATAGGGGTTTTTAGGGTTATTTTTTGTGTTATCAAAGGTTGCTTCTGCATAAATGACAGAACCACGTGGGATTTTGAGCAAATTATTGAACTGATAGGTTTGCTGCCAATTAAAATCCCAATCCGGAATATGTATTAGCGGTATCATATCACCGTCGGGCGTAATTGCAAACGATTTAAATGATTTTCCCAGTAAATGCATGTGTGGCAAAACACTTAACAATGATAAATCAACTGGTAAAACAGGCGACCTCATGTAAAAGGTAATAACCGTATCGGGTTGAAATTCAAACGGTTTATTCGTCACCCAGGTTTCATCAAAAACTAAAGTTTCAATAATTCTTCTTGGCTTTCCTTTGGCATAATAAAGATGAATTTCTGATTGATCTGTTTCTTCCTTTGCAGAAGGAGCATAATGCATATTTACCACTAAATCTGCATTAGCGGGAAGTACCTTTGCCACACCATCGGGGTAAAAAAGAGGAAAATTACCGGGAACCCACCCTGTCCAAAATGAATTGGCCAAAGGAATATTCATTTTTTCCAATTGAGGACCTGCCTGCCACACAGAAGCAGCATCGAAAGGCCTAATTCTTTTTGTTGTATCAATCATGATCCTGCTGTGGTGTGCCAACGTCTTATTTTTAGGCACAAATCCAACACCCCGCAAATATATGGGTGCTGGATTCTCCACAGGAATAACAAAAAATCTATACTGTTCTTCGTTATCTCCCGGAATGATAAATGGTTTTTGAAAGGCAACGATTTTATCCGGAGAAGGCCATTTTAAAATATTCGCTGCCCCATTTTTTTGCGGTAACCCTTCCGCTGCCCCACTTTTAATCCAGGTAAGTATTTTATTTAACGAAGACGCAGATAAGGCACGTTGATTATGAAAAGTTCTAAATAAGGTATCAGCATGCCAGGGAGGCATATATTTAGACTCAACCACCATTTCAACCATGCTTGCCCTTTTCTTTACATCTTCATAACTTTCCAATGAAAAGGGTGCCGTTTGACCCGTTCTATGGCAGCCGGTACAATGTTCATCTATAATTGGTTTTATATGCTGGTAATAGGTTATCGTATCTGAACCCAAAAGATGGATTTTTCCAAATGAAATGAAATGGAAAATTAGAAAAGCAGTAAAAAAGGTATTCCCTGACATCATTAAATGAGTAAATAATTCAAATGTAAATATTAACGGCTACGGATACAAAAAAATATTAGGGTAATCTAATAAATAATCAAAGCAAAAATATTAACAAATAAAATCAAATATATATATAAGTATTCAGCGCAATACATGAGATCATCTTATTGGGATATTTCATGAATCAACATTGAATTTACCTCATATTTTTGATGCTATACCCATTATTCTAACAATAGGTCAAAAAACACTAACTGATTTGCTCCTAATTTAGCAAAATATGGTTGTTAGATAGGTCTTTTTAAGTTTACTACATTTCATTATTGACTGCATCCGATGATCAGATTTTCGAAATCCAAACCTTAGTAACTAAAAATACATCCAATTGGCTGGGTGTGAGAGGGATAAACGGGTTGATTTATTAAATACGAAATAAGTGCACTTTTCAAATAAGGCTGTTGAGGGACAGACTTATTTTTCCCTAAAGCATAAAACCAGTCATCTGTGGCTCCCCTGTAAATGATATTGGCTTTTGCATCTATAAATAACACTTCAGGAGTAATTGTAACCTTTAAAAAATGGCCTAATTTATTATCTTTATCCATAAACCACTGGAAAGGGATTTTATATTTTTTCATAAAATCCTTTGCCATTTTTTTGTCTTCATACGAAGTGAATACACCAATAAAGGTAAACTCGGGAAATTCTATTGCTAATTTTTTCCAAATGTTAGGATACTTATTACAAATCGGACATTCCGAATTCATCCATATAAAAACATTTCCTTTTGAGCTTAGGAAAACGTCCTTTGATATTAAATCTTTTAAACTATCCCCTTCAACTGACAAAAGCAGTGATTTATTATCATTAAATGAAAATAAATGAGAAGCTACTATTAAGCTGAATATAAAAAGAAGGATAAGAATTCTCATAAAAGAAATTGCTCCCCGAAAATAAGTATCGGGGAGCAATTAAACTAATAAAGAATAATAATATTATTTTTTGGGTTTAAGTAGCACGGTGGCTTTGTCACCATAACCATTTACCCAGGCATAACTTATTGTGCCATCATCATTCACTTTACCAGAAGCAGTGGTTTTTTCACCAAAAGGCTCGGTAAAATCTGGAAACTTGATAGTTCCACAAACATCAAACAAAGTAGCCTCCATTTTTGTCGTAGCTGAAATACCATAAACACCGTACCATTTTAAATAAAGGCCTGCGCTCCAATCAGAAATGGTATATTTTCCATCACCTGTTTTAGTCAGTTTTACTTCTTTTGTCTCTGTAAATACACCTTTACAGCAGTCATCGGTAGATGTACCTGAAGTAGTTGCGATATAAGTACCTTCGATTTTAGAGTTACAAACGACAGCCCAGTTGATATCGCAGTTTGCTCCCGGAAATTCTGAACAAACAGAATCGGACCAGGAGTCAAAATAACGACCATCAGCTGTAGTAAATGCCCAAGTCATTCTAAAAGCATCATCAGACGTAAAACGAATAGATGAAGTTCTGTCTTTCTTAAAGGTATTACTAAAAACAGAAACCTTTCCTTTGCCATCACCATAATCAAAGGTAGCATCTTTGAATGCAGTATAAACATCATTTGGAGATATGCTAAATTTAGCATAAGCTCTATTCGCAGGAACGGCACTACCCTCCAAAGTCTTCACTTTTTTAGTACCATGATTAGCTACCCGAGGATTTCCTTCCGCATCAACGTAGGACTCCTTGAAATTGACAAAAATGTCCATTTTGGTAACTGTATTAATTTTATCTATAGATATCCATTGCAATTCAATACTAATTGGCGTGGTCATATCTTTATAGAAGAAACTCGTAGCTGAGCCAGCGGCAGTTTGTGCAAAACCATGTACGGCAGTTTCCGGTGCAAGAACCGGATTTAACGACTCGTCCTTACAGGATGAAAACGGCAACAATAATGCGGCAGCTAGAGAATAAAGCAAAATTTTAAATCGCTTCATGTTGTGTTTTTTTATTAAAACAATCAATGAAAATAATTAGTTCGGATCCCAGAAAATTCTATCTCTGTCATAAACAACATCCTTTGCTGACTTCGCATTAGGATTCAATGTCAGTTCTTCTTGTGGATAAGGTAAACGAACAGGGAATTTACGAGGAGCAAGGATTGGATCCTGTATAGTATTTGGGAAACCAGTGCGACGGAAGAAGTTGTATAACTCATAACCATTGCCCCAACTAGTAAACCAAAGCTGCTTTCCAACTACATTTAACTTAGCATTATTATTGGCAGCATTGTCATAACGACTCAACCATAAATCAACGTAAGCCTTTGTATCCAGAACACGACCATCAACCATAGTAATTGGAGGAGCCACTGCATTTACATCGGTTGCTCTGCCAAAAGTGACTACTTTACCAATATGATCTTCAATTGCTTTTTTGAATAAAGCTTTTGCATCTCCGGCAACACCTAATGCAAGAATAGCTTCAATTTGGTGATAAAGAACGTTTACTGAAGTTAAAGCGGGGAAAATACCTCCACCTGTTGCACGATTTGCGGCTGGAATAGCTGGTGTTGCTATATCATAATAGCCACCGGCAGGATAAACACCTGGTATTAACCTGAAGTCACCATCAAGGGGAACACCCGCAGGGTCAGCTCTGTCCCTTCCAAATAATCCAGCTAGGAAAGTTTTAGCTTTATCATCATATTTAAGATTCTTATTCTCATATAAACGCTTAATTACCAAGTTACTAATTGGAAAATACCCATAAGTACAAGAAGGTGTTTGTGAACAAGGAGAAGTATTGCGTTGAGATGGATCAGTCTGATCAAGAACAGTTCCCTGAATACGACGGAAATAGTAAGGCCAGCGTGGATCAGCATCCTCTAAAGATTCCAACATAAACTGGTGAAGAATGTAGGTAAAACCATTGGTACCTGCGGTGTAAGAAGCCTGGTACCAAGGGTGACGATTGTCTGGAGTTACTGTTTTTGAATACTGGAAAGTAAAATCTTCTGCGGTGGACGAAATTAATTTTCCGGAAGCGATTACAGCTTCAATTTGAGATTTGGCGTTAGTGTTCACCAATCTCGTATTCATCAACAATTTTAATTTTAAAGAAAGACCAAATTTCTCCCAACGAGATGTATTACCTCCGTAGATAAGATCTCCAGAAATGGCCACTGGACGGCGGGCATTTGTTACTCCTTTAATCCCTTCATCAACGAGGGAAAGCATCTTGGCATAAATGGCCGCGTCATCTTCAAAATTTGGATTGACGATAGGTGTTTCACTGTCACCGTTAAGTGCTTCAGTGTAAGGAATATCACCAAATAAATCAACCATTGTAGAAACCACGTAAGCTTTCAATAATTGGGCAATCCCAAGGTATTGAGGTGAGCCCGTATCACCTGTGTTAGCTTTGATAATTCCTTCAAGGTCCTTTAATACGTCGGCATATAAGGAACGCCAGGTACCGTTGTAGGAAGTTTGCCCAAGATTCCAGTTATCACTACTTCCTATGATACCCATAAATCCCATAAGGTCATCATTTACTCCCCCTCCGATAATACTAGCCAAACTATATTGTGACTGTGCAAGGAGAAGGTCAGATCCAGCCTGAGAAGGATTATTCGGATCCTTATTAATATCTAAGTCAAACATATCACCACAACCGCTTAGAACAAAAATCATAAGGGTAGCGGCGAAAAATCTGACGGTATTTTTAAATTTATTCATTTTTCAAATTTTTATTCCTGAGGTTAGCAGGATGAACAAAAACATTAATTCGTCAGAAAGTTACTGAAAGGTTTATACCGAAACGACGTGTGGTGGGATAAGAACCATATTCAAAACCTTGAACATTTGAAGAAGCAGATTCAGCCAAAACCTCAGGGTCAGCATTCACACCTTCAAGAATATTAGGAGCCCTCCACCAAAGATTTCGACCAGAGAAGGAAAGCCTAGCAGAACCAAAAGGTGTCTTAGATAATAACTTTTTGGGAAACTGATAAGCCAGTGAAATTTCTCTTAAACGAATAGAAGTAATATCAAATATATTAGTTTCATCGGCACCGTAAGCACCAAATCCGTTAGAAAAGAAATAATCAAAAGCAGTAATTGCTGTTGTATTTTTGATATAATTACCCTTTTCGTCCCGAATAGGTTCAAAAGTTTGGGTATTGCCATAAACACCAGGAATTACTCTTAGCGCCTCTCTATCTTCTGTCACTTTAATCTGACCTCTTAAAAGAAGTGAACCTGCAGTAGTTAAATACATATCACCACCCTGTCGCCAGTCAATAAGTGCATTCAAAGAAAATCCCTTAAAAGAGAACGTATTTATTAAACTAGTAGTAAAATCAGGATTTGGGTCACCAATAATTTCAGAAGTAGGTTGAATAATAGTCAAACCTAATGATTTATCTATTAACAAATCACCTTCAGGCGTTTTAGCATTGGCTGAACCAAAAATTTGTCCATAAGGAAACCCAGTTCTATGAATAACACCAAGGCTTGAAAATAAGCCACCTACGTAAATGTCTCCACCTTCTCCTGCATCAACCACTAAAGAGCGGATACGTGTAAAGTTAACAGTTGCATCCCAGGTGAAGTTCTTCGTTTTAACGGGCGAGAAGTTCAATGAAACTTCAAAACCTTTGTTTTCAATTTCACCTGCATTCACAACCGCACGGGTAAATCCAGAAGAGGCTGGAACTTGTGTTGAAGTAATCTGATTGGTTGAATTTCTTTTGAACCAAGTAAATTCAAGGCCGACCTTATTTTTAAGTAATCTTACATCAGCACCAAATTCAATTTCTGTTGTCAACTCAGATAATAAATTACTATTGCCCAATGTATTTCCTAAGGAAGCAAGGTTAAACTTGGTTCCACCTGCTGTAGTAAAAGGTGTTGATAAAAAATATGGGGTAGCTGTTCTATATGGTGTAGCTTCATTACCTACTTGTGTCCAGGCACCTCTAAGTTTAGCATAACCTAAGAAATTATTTGCAATATCAAAGGCATCAGTAAGCACAAAGGAAGCATTCACCCCAGGATAGAAATAACTTCTATTGGCGGCTGGAAGCGTGGAAGAGAAGTCATTACGAGCGGTAATGCCTAAGTATAAATAATTTTTGTAGCCAAGCTGCATATCACCATAAGCGGCATAGAATCGTTGTAAACGATTGTATTCATCACTTAATTGGGTAACCGTGGCGTCTGTATTATACAAACCTCTGGAAATAACGCCATCACCAACAACATAGCGGGTTCCATAAGAGCGTTGGTTCCAATTTACCCCTGCAATTAATCTGAAATCAATGTTTTCACCAAATTTGGTATTAACCGTAGCCAGATAGTTTAAATCTATTTCCGTGTTTGTCACATCATTCGTCCATACTTCACCATTTGCGTCAGCAACACCACCAGCTACCTTCACATTTTTTTGAAAGTCAGAATATGTGTTCATACCACCTCTTGCCGTTAACGACAACCAGGGAGTAACTTCGTAATTCAAAGCTACATTACCATACACACGATTTACATTAGACTTGAAATAATTATTTTTTACAAGCCAACGAGGGTTATCCAAAGCCCTGTAAAAAACATTTGAACCAGTTACAGGATTTTCAAATGGATATGGAATACCTTCAGGATTTGTCTCATTCAAATCAAAATTCCTAGGGAGGAAAAATAAACGGGTAAAAATTGAACCATCAGTCGATCCAAAATTTCCACCAAAAACGGATCCACCTGTTGGAGGGGTTTTCTGTTCAGAATTCACATAAGTAACATTACCTGAAACGGTAAGACCGTTGTCAAGTTTGGCATTACCTCCTACACTTACCGAAGTACGACCAGAGTGGCTATTAGGAACGATACCTTCATTATTCATTCTACTGACTACGGCATTCAGCGCTGATTTTTCATTTCCACCATTAATATTGATAGAATTTTCAAAAAGCCCACCGTCTCGGAAGAAAGGCGCGATAATATCATAAGAGCGGAAAGGAACTGCTATTGCTTTTCCATCTTTCATTAACTCTGGGAAAACCGATGGAAAACGAGAACCGGCAAAACCTCCTGAAACTAATGGATGGGGAACCGTACCTTCAGGATAGCCTGGCACAACAACCTTACTATAATTTGTTCCATAAGCCGCATTAATGCGATCTACATGTTCTGGAAATGGTTGACCCCAATTACCAATGAAACCGCCATTATAAACCTGATTTGAACCTTGGCCATAGACATTCTGATAATCAGGAATACCTGAAATCTGTTCAGATTGGAAAGAAGAGTTGTAAGTTACCTCTAATCCCTTTCTTGAACCTTTACTTCCAGACTTAGTGGTAATAACGATAACACCGTTTGTTGCTCTCGAGCCATAAAGAGCCGACGCAGCTGCACCTTTTAATACGGTCATAGACTCAATATTATTAGGATCGATGTCGAAACCACGATTCGAATATTGTGCTCCAGACTGTGCACCTGTAGTAGCATTCACTGAGTTATCAAAAGGAACCCCATCGACGACAAACAAAGGCTGTGTATTTCCTGTAAGGGAAGAAAAACCTCTGATGTTAATTTTAGTTGAAGTACCTGGTCCACCACCTGAGCCGGTAATAGTAACGCCTGGAATTTTACCTGCTACTGCCCTTAGCGGGTCAGCCTCAGATCTTTGAAGGACATCGCTGGAACTTAAATTAGTAACGGCATAACCCATTGCCTTTTTGTTCCTTTCAATGCCAATAGCCGTAACTAAAACCTCAGATAATTGTTCTGCACCTTCCTCTAGGGTAGCATCCACAACATTTGAAGCGCCCAAGGCCACCTCTTTTGTTTCATACCCTGTGTAAGAAAACACCAATAATGTGGCATTTGCTGGCACAGCTAAGCTGTAAGTACCGTCGAGATCCGTAACTGTACCTGTGCTCAATCCTTTTACAAGGATACTGGCACCGATAAGGGGTTCTCCACCTGAATCAGTCACTTTACCGGTGATTGTTCTTTGCGCAAAAGCTACAATTGCCGCAAAGAAAACCAACGAAAGTGCTAGTAAGTGTTTTTTCATACTAATCCATTTTTTGTTAATAATAAACAATAGTTAGTGTAAAATTAATTTATTGTTAGTAAGCGACGCAATAAATAAGTATAATTTTTATAAAATAAAAAAAATAAAAATAAAATAAAATAAAAAAGGCGGTGGATTTAGTAAAAATCCACCGCCAGGTATAAAAAACCAAATAGTATTTGGAAATTAGTTTACAACATTAGCTCTGTATAAAAACGGAGAAGAATAGAAAGCACCACCAACTATATCACCGCTGGAATTGGATGCATCAAAAACTTTACCATCTTTTAATTTCATTTTCGCACGAATTTGAAATTGATCTCCAGCAGCTATTTGATCAGCTGTCAATTTCAAAGCATCCTGCATTTCTTTACCAGTAACGGTAAGGGTTGTTCGAGGATAACCAGTTGTTGGATCTTTCGCATAATTACTGGCAGTAAGCGTTTTCAAAGCCACATCTGTTTTGGCATTAGAGCCGTTTGCAGGCGTGTTATCTACAAATCTAATAACCATTTCATAGCTATCAAAATTGGCACCTAAGTTAGGTGTTACCGCTTCTAAAACCATTGTCATGTTCGTACCCGCCATATTTGCTTTACTCACCGAAAAGATAGGAATAGGAAAAGGAGTAACCGTTCTCATATAACCACCTTTTTCAAAACTAAATTCATCAAGACGTTCTACCATTTCCGTTTCACAGGAAACCAAGAAGAAGGCAGAAAGCAACATCCCGATTTTTAATAAATTTTTCATATTTATCAATTTTTTTATCCGTGAAAGGATTATTTAATAAAGTTAGCTGGATTATTATCCCAGAATACCTGAACAGCAGCATTAGCCTTTTGCTTTGCATTTTTATTACGCGTTACATAAGATAACGGATAGTAAAGTGATCTGGCAAACGGACCTGGATTTGGATCCAACGCTGGCTGTTGGCCAGAAGGCTTTCCGGTGCGACGATATAAGTTATAAGACTCTATACCATTTCCATGAAGGGCAACCCAATATTCTGTAGCTACAATATCCAACTTGGCGTCTGTCGAAGGTGCAGCATCGAATCGTGCAAGTACATTGTCGACATACCTGGTAACATCTTCAGACCACTTGATTCCTTTATCTGCTTCAAATGCAGCAATTTTCGATGCCTCTGAAGTACCTAAAGCAAGAGAACGAACATCGGCAAAGGATTTCTCCATAGCAGATTTCAGTAATGCTCTTGCATCACCTGTTGTTTTCAAGGTAAGTGCCGATTCAGCCAACATAAAGTCAACAAAAGAGCGCATCATTATAGGGTGAATACCAGCTCCACCAGCTCCAGCACCTAAAGAAACACCTCTATTACCGTCGTTATCATATAAACCACCGGCAGGGTAAATACCCCAAGCTGTACGTTTTAAACCATCAGGTGGAATACCTTCATTATTTAAATGGTCACGACCCCAGTAGCCAGCACTTGGTGTAGGAACGCAAAATACGTCTTTTGCTCCATAGTGATTAGGCTTAACTAACGTGATACAACGTAACTCATTTACGTCTTTGGTATTGGCAGTGGTTTGACGATAAAAATAGTAACGAATTCTTGGGTCTTGAAATCCACGGCCGCCATCAAATAATTGAGCCATGTATGAATTTGACTGATAATCACCACCGCCAGTTGGGCTGTATTGTCCTGCATAACGAGGATGACGAGTATCTGGGTTTACCAGATTGGTACCGTATCTGAAGGCTAGATTCTGTGCATTGGTGGAAATCAACTTATTCTCTGCAATTAGCGCATTAATAGCTGAAGTTGAACCTCCCGCATCAATAAGTCTTCTATTCAGAAAATATTTCAACTTTAATGAATTGGCAGCACGAATCCAGCTATCTGTATTACCGCCGTAATATAAATCACCAGAAGCACCAGATTTAGATTTGGCATTGAAGTTCTCAATTGCTTTATTCAAATCAGCTAATGCAGCCGCATAGACATCGGCAGCCTTATCAACATTTGGATTAAAATTAGCAGGATCAATTGCTTCTTTAAAAGGAACATCTCCAAAATAATCTACCAGATTCATTAACACCATGGCGCGTACCACTCTGGAAATACCCGCATGAACAAAAAGCTCTCCTTTTTCAGCAATAGGAATAGTAGCAGAGATGTCGGCAAGTACACCAGCATAGGAACTACTCCAACGACCGTCAGAACTACCTGGAGAAACGGCATTATCATAGATTACGGAGCCTTGGTTTAACATTCTTGTCAAACGCATACCAGGGTCACTAAATGCATTAAAGTTACCCGCATATCCAGTAGTCACTGAATTGAGGAGATAGTTGATATCAGCATTATTAACTGTTACAGCATTGGGGTTGTCCAGCAAATCTAATTCGCAGGAACTAACCACGGTAACCGCCAATATCAAAAACAACATTTTGATTTTATGTATCATTTCTTTGTTTTTTATTAAGACGAAAAAAATGTGGCAAAACTGCCAATTAGAAAGTTAGTTTTAAAGTTCCACCCACTCTGCGGGCACTTGGACCAGTCAGAAGTTCAAAACCTAAACCATTTCCTACACCTAAACCTAAGTTATCAGTATCAAGATTTAGACCTGCTGGTAAATTAAGTGCTTTGTACCAAAGATTATTTCCACTGATACTTAAGGAGATTGCTTTAAATGGTGTTTTCTCCACTAATTTCTGAGGGATAGCATAACCTAAAGAAACTTCCTGTAATCTAATCGTAGTTCCATCATATATACGACCTTCATCACCAAAGAAATATAAATTATTAAAGCCTACATCCGCTGCTGTAACCTGTTTATTATTAGGCGTTCCATCTGATTGTAATACACCAGGGAAAATAAAAGTTTGCGCACGATCATATACCTCTTTACCTGTATCAAGAGTTAATCCTCTTCCCATTAATGCACCTGCAGTACTGCTGTAAAGCGCACCTCCATGACGATAAGAAATCATGAAATCAAGGGTAAATCCTTTAAAACTGAAACCGTTAATCAAGCTGGTTTGGAAAGCTGGATTAGGGTCACCAAGCTGAATAGCATCTGGGGTACTTACTAAATTACCACTTCCATCTACTAATACAGTGCCCTCAGCATTTCTGCGGTATCCAATACCTTTAATCATGTTGAAAGGTTTGCCAACAATAGCATAGTTACCTAAAGCACCTCCGAAACCACTTACCTGCACCTCTTTAAGTGTACCACCTAAGTCTAAAACTAACGGCTTATTTCTTGTATAGTTCAAAGTCACATTCCACTGGAAATTTGGCGTTGAAATTGGTGTTCCTGTTAAAGCAATTTCTACCCCTTCATTTCTAATCTTTCCAATATTGATTGTAGTTGAAGAATAGCCTGTAGCGAAATCAAGCGGTGCACTGGTAATCAAATCACGCGTGTCACGACGATAAACAGTTAAATCAAGTCCTAATAAACCCTTTAACAATTTAGTTTCAATACCAAACTCATATTCTGTGTGTAATTCAGGACGTAAATTTGGATTTCCCAAGGAATTGTTAACTGCATGACTTTGAACAGCTGCACCTGAAGGTAACAACCATGCACGGGCACTTTGATCAAGAATATTTCTTGTTTGATATGGACGAGGGAAACCTGCAGAGGTTCCTACACCTGCTCTGATTTTCAAGAAATTCAAGAAATCGCTTGATAAGCCAGAAAAGGCAGAGGTTGGAACGAATGATAAACTGGCGGATGGATAGAGAATACGACGATTTTCTTTTTCCACCGTTGAAGTCCAATCATTTCTTCCTGCAAGATTCAAGAACATATAGTTATTGTAATCAACCGTTAATTCACCAAAAATACCCATTCTTGTCTCTTCCTGAATACCGTCAGAAGCTACGTTATCGATAAAATTAGAATGACGGAATAAATCTCTGGCGAGCTGATTCTGACTTTGTACAAATACGTTGCGATAAGTATCATTACGCATATTACCTCCTAAACGAGCATTTAAGCTTAATTTTTTAGAGATAGACTTGTTATAACCAAGAATTACCGTATTGTCCCAAATTGTATTCTGGATATCCCAGGTGTTGTAATATCCATTTACGAACTGAACACCTCCTTTATTGAATTTGAACTCCTGTGATTCACTATAAGTATCTAAACCAACTTTATATAACAAAGTCAAATCTTTTGCTAGTTGATAATTAAAACTGGTAGCAGAGAAAATACGATTAACCACACCCGTTGTTTTGTAATTTTGCAATACCCAACGAGGGTTAGGAATATCATTACCACTTCTGAAGTAAACAGATGCTTTTGAAGTTGGATCTTCGTAAGGCCATCCCATCAAGTCAACCTGACGAGGTGTGTACATAACGTTTGCCAGAACAGATGGGAAATCATAAGCATTGTTTCCACCACCACCACTTAATGGTGGAGAATACTGGTCTGTATTAGAGTAGCTAAATGAAGTAGTTACCGATAATTTATTTGATAACTTAGCATTTAAACCTAAACCTAAATTTAACTTCTTCAAGCCGTTGTTAGGAATATAACCTTGCTCGTCTAAATAACCTGCAGAAATGTTATAACTTACATTGTCACCACCGCCAGAAGCATTTACACTTGTGTTATATATGTTACCCTGACGGAAGAAATCGTTTATATTATTTGGAAATACCTCCATTTTATAAGGAGAAACTGAAGCTACGTAATCCGCCTGGCCAGCTCTTAAAGCCGCATTTGAAAGGAATGCATAAGGGTGATTTGTCAAAGAAGCATTTGTATTCTGGGAAGGATAAATTTTAGCTTCTTCAATGGTCGGTCCCCAGTTACTGAAGAAATAACCAATATTTTGCTGGAATCCTCCTACATAGTCATTTTGATATCTCGGTAAATGCGCTGTGTTTGTAAAAACAGACTGAGTTACCTGAAATTCAGCTTTTCTTGCTTTTTTTGAACCACTTTTTGTAGTCACAAGAATTACCCCATTACGACCTTGGTCACCATAAGTTACTGTTGCAGCGAGACCTTTCAATACCGTTACACTCTCGATACTATTTGGATCAAGATCTAAGAAACGACTGGAAGAAGACTGTCCACCCTGAGTGAAGCCACCTCTTTGGTTCGTATTTGAGTTAAAAGGTACTCCATCCACTACGAATAATGGCTGATTAGAACCTGTAATTGAAGAATATCCTCTAATTACAATGTTTGTACCAGTTCCAGATACACCTGAAGTGGAAGTTACAGATACACCAGGAATTTTACCCTGAAGCACTCTACCTACGTCCGCCAACGGTCTGTCCTGAATTTCCTTCTTATCAACTCCTGAAACGGCATAACCCAACGCCTTTTTTTCACGAGTAATACCTTGAGCTGTAACTACAACTTCAGAAAGCTGTTCAGCTCCTTCTGCAAGTATTACATCAACGGTGTTTGACGCACCTAATTCGACATCTTTTGATTCATATCCAGTGTAAGAATACACCAAAACTTTTGAATCAGAAGGTACAGATAAACTGTAACTTCCATCGATATCCGTTACGGTTCCAGAGCTGGTTCCTTTAACCACCACACTGGCACCGATGAGCGGCTCACCACCTGCATCGGTTACTTTACCACTAATCGTTCTTTGTGCAAATACACTAATCGCACCAAAGAAAGTTAGTGAAAGCACTAGTAAGTGTTTTTTCATACCAATCTTAATTTTGTTAATGTGTAAAAAAAAATTTACGTAAAAATAATAAAAATCTTAAGTTTACCAAATAAATGTAATCCCAAAATAAGCATTACTATTATATAAAACGGTTAATAAGCTAAAATGCTGCCTTTATGTAAAAATTAACCTTTATTTAAGGTGGCAATGATGGTTTTATTACCTATGGATACCTCTCCCATTTTAACATTAATTTTTGCATCCATCGGTAAAAATAAATCTACTCTGGAGCCAAATTTTATGAATCCAAAATCTTCCCCTTGTTTAACTTCCTGTCCTTCTTTTACATAACAGCAAATGCGACGTGCTACTGCACCAGCAATTTGTCTGACCAATAAAGCATTTTTTCCTTCGCCAAAAACGATGGTGGTCCTTTCATTCTCTGTTGATGACTTTGGATGCCAGGCAACTAAAAATTCTCCCGGGTGATATTTATAGTATTTTATTTTGCCCCCGACAGGATTCCTGTTAACATGTACATTCAACGGCGACATAAAAATAGATACCTGAATTCTTTCCTCCTTGAAAAACTCATTCTCCATAACAGGTTCTATGACCACAATTTTTCCATCGGCAGGGGCATAGACCAGATGATCGTTAAACTCTTTAATTTTTCTTACTGGATTTCTGAAAAACTGAGCAATTAAAATAAAAATCACCAAGCCAAAAGAAATTCCTAACCATAGAAAGTCAGGAAATAAAAAATACGTTAATAAAGAGAGGATAATTACATCTACAGCGGCTATCATTAGCCAAAAAAAGCCTTCCTTATGAAAAATCATCATTCTAATATTTTAAGTAATAATTATTTATTTAAAAACCAAAAAAGATAAATAGCACAAAAGGGTAAATGGAAAATAAAGGCATCGAACCTGTCCAAAAAACCGCCATGACCTGGAAGTAAACTTCCAGAATCTTTTGCTTGTTTTTCCCGCTTCAATAAAGACTCCACAAGATCACCTATGGGTCCGAACACACTGACGATCAGGGCTAAAAAGCACCAATGGTTGATTTGAAGATCTGTATAAGGCATATATGTCAAAGCAAAGGCAAAAATAATAGCAAAAATGAACCCACCAATAAATCCTTCCCATGTTTTTTTAGGAGATATGCGCTTCATTAAAGGATATTTTCCAAAAAGCTTGCCAGAAATATAAGCGCCAGAATCATTAGCCCACGTTAAGAAAAGCAAACCTGCCACCCTACCTGGTAAATAGACATTGCTATCCATACTCATCCACAACAAAATCGCAAAAGGAACACCTATATATATAGTAGCCATAGCGATATAACCCATATTTTCAATAGAATGACCTTTGCCAAAAAACAAGGCCAATGTAAAAATGATGAAATATAAAGCTGGGTATAGAATTAAATCCCTTTCCAGAAAATGATTATTAAGATAAAGCACCATGAGTATAAATGGAAACAATCCTACAATAACCACGATTAGTTTAGTGCTCATTGATGAATCATTCATTACCAATTTGGAAAACTCGAAAAGACAAAGGGCGGCAATAAAAAAGAAAAGCAATGAGAAATAAGCAAATCCACTAAAAACACAAGTTAAAGTGACCAAAACAAAGACCAGCCCAGTAAAAAACCTTGTTTTCATCTATTTAGCTTTTAATTTATTGAAATAAAAGAAAACGCCGACGGTAAGCAGAGCGGAAATAATTACCCAAATCATATCGGGATTCGGCACTAAATTATCAGGCAAGACTTCCTCACTTTGAATATTTAAAAATTTAGATAGCACCTGAATCCCATTAAAGACAAAATGCCCCCAAATGGCTATCCAAATGTTGCCAGAGAAAAAATATAAATAACCCAACAGAATGCCTAAAAACATTCTTGGAATAAATCCAGCGAATTGAAAGTGAATGGCACTAAAAATAATCGCTGTCAATACAATGCCCATCCAGGGTTTCGGAAGAGATGTTACCAATTTTTTCTGGATAACTCCCCGAAACAACCATTCTTCGCAAAGGGCTGGAATAGCGGCCATGACGATAACATTTTGAACAAACTCAAAAACATCCTCCATTTTTAGTAAAGCCATCAATGTTTCATTAGATCCTTTTTCAAGCGCTAATAAAGATTCAGGCAATGGAAGCAATAGATTTTGGCGGTAAAGCCATTCAACCAAAGGGAATGAACCTATAATCCACAAAGGGGTAATTAAAATAAAATAGAAAAAAGTAGTTGAAGGAACGAAGGAAGCACCTACCCTATCCCCTTTAAAATAATATATACGATACACCAAGGCGGGAATCAAAAAAGTAAATATCTGGCTGGCCATATTGACCCATCGCAAAACATCTCTTTCTAATTTTTCATACCCGGAAGCAGGTACTTTAATAAGATCTGCCACCGTGAAACCGAAAAAATTGGCTATTGCCGTACTTACACCAGTACCAATTAAAGCACCACAAAGCACCACGACGACAAGCAACAAAAAGAAGGAAAACAAGTCTAATTTTCTTGAAAACATGCGTGATTTTAAATCTATTTTTCATTTAATTTGGTAAAATTAGCTTAAATTTTGATTTTTGTCCCACATTTGTCTTAAAAAGCCTCTTTATGATCCGATTAAGCGTTAATTTAAATAAAGTAGCCCTCATAAGAAATGCTCGCGGAGGAAATCTTCCCAACTTATTACAGGTAGCTTTAGATTGTGAAAAATATGGAGCAGAGGGAATTACCGTTCACCCCAGGCCGGATCAGCGCCATGTAAGATACGATGATATAGGTCCATTAAAACATAACATAAAATCGGAACTTAATATTGAGGGTAATCCAACGAGGGATTTTATAGACCTGGTACTTGAACACCGACCTGCACAATGCACCTTAGTACCAGATGCTCCGGAGGCACTCACTTACGATGCAGGATGGAATACTCTTACAAATAAAGATTTCCTTTTGTCTGTTTGCAATCTTTTAAAGGCAGCAGGGATTCGCGTTTCCTTATTTGTTGATCCTGTGGCAGAAATGATACAAGGAGCAAAAGAATGCGGCGCTGATTGTGTTGAATTTTATACCGGCCCCTTTTCGAAAAACTTTTCACAGGATCCGGAAGAGGCGGTTATAAATCATGTTCAGGCGGCATTGTTAGCGCATTCTCTTGAACTTAAAATAAATGCAGGACACGATCTTAATCTGGATAATTTATCGTTTTATGCGCAAAAAGTACCCCATTTAGATGAAGTATCCATTGGACACGCCTTAATATCGGACGCTTTATATCTTGGTTTGGAGGAAACGATAAAACGCTATAAAGCTGCTTTAAAATAACATTCTATTCTCCATAAATTTTAATTAATCATTATGACTGAGGAAATACAAACCAGTGCTACTCATTTAAAAAGAATATTTGTAGCATCAAGGTTACCCGATGCATTGAAGCCACTGCAAGAAATTGCCGGAAATTTATGGTGGTCGTGGCACAGGGATGCCATGGATTTATTTGAATCATTGCACCCAGAAGCCTGGGAATCAAGTCAATGCAACCCATTAACCATATTAGATCAGTTGGGCAGTGAAAAGGCATTAGCGTTAGCCAATGACCCACAATTTATGGCTAAAGTACAGCAGGTTTATGCTGACTTCAAGACCTACATGAATAAAACACCGGAAACCAAAGACCCTAAAATCGTTTATTTTAGTATGGAATTTGGCCTTCATATATCTGTTCGCCTTTATTCTGGTGGTTTGGGTGTTTTGGCTGGTGATTATTTAAAAGAAGCCAGTGATCAGGGAGTAAACCTGTCTGGCGTTGGATTATTGTACCGATATGGTTATTTTCAGCAGCATATATCCTTGCATGGAGATCAGATTAATGAATACCCTCCGCAAGAATATACAAAAATGCCCATGGAACCTGTCAGGGATGCGCAGGGCGAATGGCTAAAAATTCAAATTTCATTGCCAGGCAGAATGGTATGGGCTAAAATATGGGCATTAAAGGCTGGGCGAATTAATTTATATTTATTAGACACAGATATTGCTGAGAATACCTGGGCAGACAGAACGTTAACTCACCAATTATATGGTGGTGACAACGAGCACCGGTTAAAGCAGGAAATTTTACTTGGTATTGGGGGTATAAGAGCTATGGAAGCCATGGGAATTCATGGAAATGTATATCATTGCAATGAAGGACACGCTGCATTCATGACCTTAGAAAGAATAAGAAATGCAAGACAATCCGGATACACTTATCAGGAAGCACGAGAGCTTGTGCGAGCCACCTCTTTGTTTACAACCCATACACCCGTTCCGGCGGGACACGATTATTTTCCAGAAGATTTACTTTATACCTATTTCCAGGACTATATCCCTGAAATAGGCTTATCTTGGAGGGAATTTATGGCACTCGGTCGCATTCACAGGGATGACAGTAGCGAACCCTTCTCAATGAGTCATTTAGCTATACATAATTGTCAGGAGATAAATGGCGTAAGTGAATTGCACGGAGCCGTTTCCAGAGAAATGTTCAAAGAGCTTTATCCGGGCTATACCGAAACAGAAGTGCCTATTGGTTACGTTACCAACGGGGTACATTACCCAACCTGGATTGCCACAGAATGGCATCACTTGTTTAAAGAATACTTAGCTCCCGGGTTCCTCGACGATTTGTCCAATAAGGAAAGATGGGAAGGCGTTTATAAGATTCCTTCGGAAAGGATATTAAAAACGCGAAATTTCTTAAAGGGTAAATTACTAGTAGCCGTAAAGAAACAATTGAGGGAGGATCTCACCAGAAGAGGGGAAAAACCAGCCATTATTTTTGAAACGCTTAATAATATCAAGGATGATGCATTAATATTAGGCTTTGCAAGACGGTTTGCGACCTATAAAAGAGCCCATCTCATTTTTTCAAATAAGGCCCGTTTGGCTGAAATTATAAATCAGTCAGATAAGCCCATCATTTTTTTATATGCAGGAAAGGCTCACCCTGCAGATGCACCGGGGCAAAAGTTAATCAAAGAGATTGTTCAAATTTCAAAATCGCCGGAATTTTTAGGGAAAGTTATATTCCTTGAGGGTTATAATATGGAATTGGCCAAATTGATGGTACAAGGCGTTGATATTTGGTTAAATACACCGACAAGGCCAAAAGAAGCGTCTGGAACCAGTGGAATGAAAGCCGCTATTAACGGGGTAATCAATTTCAGTGTGCTCGATGGTTGGTGGGCTGAAGGATACCGTCCTGATGCTGGTTGGTCACTACCCCTGGAAAATACTTACACGGAGGCCAATTTACAGGACGAACTCGACGCAGAAACCTTATATAATATTCTGGAAATGGAAATTATACCTGTTTATTTTAAAAGGAATGAACAAGGAATTTCTGAAGATTGGATACAATTTATCCGAAATATCATAGCAAAGGTTGGTCCTGATTTTACAACGAAGCGAATGATGGACGATTACTTCAGATTATTTTACTCCCCATTAATTCAACAAGGGCAAAAATTGTTGGCAGATAACCAGAATATGTCAGATCTATGTTCCTGGAAAAACCACGTTTCACGTTGTTGGGAAGGGGTTCATGTAATATCAAAATCCATTATGGATACTGATAATCATGCCCTGCCCTTAGGAGAAAGCCTGTATATCGATATTCAAATTTATAGAAATGGTCTTTCAGCAGACTCCCTCGGATTAGAATTTATTCTATACAAAAGAATAAGTGAATCAAAATTGGAAATCAGACTGACACAAAGTTTAGAACTTACTGGAAATGACGGAGATCAAAGTACCTATCAAGGAAGGATAGTATTGCCAAATCCGGGGGTATTTGAATATGGCTTCCGCCTATTCCCGCGACATAGTTTACTTTCCAGGAATCGCTCTTATGAGTGGGTAAAATGGTTGTAATCGAAAAAGAGCCTGCCGGTAAAAGCCGGCAGGCTAAATAATAGCAACTATCTACTTATCTGAAAAATTTAATACCCTAATATTTTTAGCATTTCATCTGAAGTTTGTTCTGGTCTTACCATTATATCCACTAAGTTACCTAATTCATCTCTATAAATCAAGATTTGTTTTGGAGAAGGAATCAGACAATGTTTTATTCCACCATAACCACTTATAGAATCCTGATATGCGCCAGTATGAAAGAACCCTAAATAAAGGGGTTCTGTATCCTCGGGATCAATAGTTGGCAGATAAACCTGCGCCTGATTAACTTCCGCGTTATAATAATCGGAGTTATCACAACTTAACCCACCAATATTTACTCTTTGGTATTCATTTTTCCATTTATTAATCGGGAGCAGAATGAATCTTTCGCCAATTCCCCAGGTATCGGGAAGCGTGGTCATCAAGGAATTATCAATCATATACCATTTTTCGGCATCATTCTGTTGTTTTTGGGCTAAGGTTTCAAACACATTGGCCCCTGATTCACCTACGGTATATTTTCCAAATTCAGTGAAAATATCGGGCATTTCAACTTGTTCCGAAGTGCAGGCACTTTGTACATTATTAACGATCTCCCTAATCATGTATTTGTAATCAAATTCGAAACCCAGGGAATTTCTAATTGGCAATCCTCCACCAATATTTATTGCATTCAGCGTTGGACACAACTTTCTAAGGGAACAATACACTTTAAGAGCCTTTTTCAACTCACCCCAATAATACAACGTATCTTTAATGCCTGTATCAACGAAAAAATGCAGCATTTTAAGTTCAAAGAGAGGATTATCTGCTATTTTTTCTTTGTAAAGCGGTATAACCTCTGAATTTCTAATACCCAATCGAGAGGTATAAAACTCAAAATTTGGTTCTTCCTCTGTGGCAATACGTAATCCAATTCTGGATTTTTTTGTAAAATTATTGGCATAATAGGTTAACTCTTCCACATTATCACAAACGGGGATTAAATTATCGAAGCTGGTATTAATAAGTTCGACGATCCTTCTTTTGTAATGCTCTGGTTTGAATCCATTGCAAATAATATAATTATCGGGGTTAATCAAATTTCTTGCTGCCAACCTTTGTATCAGATCCAAATCAAAAGCTGACGACGTTTCCAGTTGAACATCATGTTGAAGAACCTCTTCTAAGACATGACTAAAATGATTACTTTTAGTACAATAACTGTAATAGTACCTACCCGTGTAACCCGATGCTTTGATTGCTCTGGTAAAAAGATTTTTTGCCTTCTTAATTTGTTCTCCTATTTTGGGAAGATAAAAAACTTTGAATGGCGTTCCATACTTTTCTATAAGGTACTTTAATGGCACGCCATTAAATTCTAAATAACCATTGGAATCTATATCGAAACCCTCTTGTGGAAAGTAAAATGTCTGATCTATAAGGTCAACATATCTGTTATTCAACGTATAAAAAATTTAAGTTTAAAAATGGCTTTGAAAATGCGACTAAAAATAAGATTAATCCATTCCTATCAAATATTTTTTTTACCAAATAATTATTGGAAAAATGTGACTTATTCTTTTTTACTCGTCAAATAAGTGTTCAATAATAATAAATATTCTGTTTAAACGACAAAATATACCTATATTTGCGAACTTATTTTGTTAAATATTAATTTTAATCTATTTTATTTGGTTAATTTTATTTGGCAAAATAAAGATTACTAATAATTATACACTAAATATTTCTTTAAAAAGAATTTTGATGATGGAAATGATGTTAAATCCCAAATCTTTATGGATGTTATGGATTCCTGCTGGAATGATTCTTGGCATTACCGTTGGTTTATCCCTGGGTAGCATGGTTATTGGCATGCCTATCGGCATTGCGGCTATTTTATTAATAGCACATATTACACGTTCACTGAGCCGTATTTTCAATTAATTAATCGCCTAGCAGATATCTTATTCAATGTAAGCCATTGATGTCCCGTTAGAGATGAGAAAATCATCTCTAACGAGAAGTAGATGCCCAATTCTTTTTATTTGGTTTTGGGCCCATTATTAATGATAGGATACCCCCATTTGTTATATCCTTATGGGTTATAAACGGTTTACCTAAAATTTTACCATTTAAGAAGGCCTTTTGGATGTATTTATTTTCCGGAGAATTATTTTCAGCTGAGATAGTGAAAAATTTATTCTCAGAAATTTTAATGGTAGATTTATCAAATAAAGGGCTACCAATATAGTAATTACCATCTGCAGGATTGACCGGATAGAAACCCATGGCACTAAAAACATACCATGCGGACATTTGACCACAGTCTTCGTTACCACACAATCCGTTGGGTTGATTATTGTATTGAGACAATAAAATATCTCTGACCATTTTCTGCGTTTTCCAAGGTTGTCCTGCCATGCTGTACAAATAAGCAATATGATGACTGGGTTCATTTCCGTGAGCATATTGACCTATGAGTCCTGAAATATCGATACTTACATTATCACCTTTCACTTTTGAGTCAACAGTAAAGAGGCTGTCTAATTTGTTTATAAATTTTTTATTTCCGCCATGTAACTTTAATAATCCTGCTATATCATGGGGAACAAACCAAGAATGTTGCCAGGCATTTCCCTCCGTATATTCTGCCACTTCCCAGTTATGATCAGATAGGAAAGGGTCAAAATCTTTTTTCCATGAACCATCACTTAACTTAGCCTGCATGAATCCAGTTTGTGGATTAAATAAATTTTTAAAAGCATTTGATCTTTTCATAAAATACTGATAATCCTCGGTTTTCCCCAATTCAAGAGCAAATTGGGCTATACACCAATCATCAAAAGCATATTCCAGTGTTTTTGTAACAGACTGCCCCTCTTTATCATGAGGAATATACCCATATTCCCTCAACAACTTTGAGCCCCTAATATCCTGAGCGGCACTTTTCAAACAAGCTTCATAAGCTAATGCCACATCAAATCCTCTAAATCCTTTTTTATAAGCATCTACAATAATTGGAACTGCATGATAACCAGTCATTGTATTGGTTTCATTACCTCTAAGAGACCAGACGGGAAGGAGTCCATATTCTTTATAATGACTTAAAAAAGAATTAATTATATCATTAATTTTATCGGGGTGAAGGATGGTCAACAGCGGATTTGCAGCACGAAAAGTATCCCAGAGCGAAAATATATCAAAACGTTGGAAATTTTTTGCCTGATGAATTTCGCCATCGGCACCCATAAAATTACCCAGTGCGTCTTCAAAAATGATGGGAGCTAATTGAGTTCTATACAAAGCGGTATAAAACTGGGTTTTAAGCTCCTCTGATTTTGTATCTACCTGAATATTAAAGCCCTGAAATTTCCATAATTCCTGAGCCTTTACTTTTAGTTCATCAAAATCATCGCTTTCAACCTCTTTAATGGCAGCAATGGCACCTTCCTCATTAGCAGCAGAAATGCCCACTTTCAAGACAATAGGATTCCTTTGTTGATTATCAGCAAAAATAAGTTGTAATTTTGACCCTTTCCTGGTCTCAATTTCTCCATCTTTCCAATGTTGAGACCAGATATTATGTTCTAATACGGGTTCAGAAAAGGAGATAGCAAAATAGATTTTCTGATTTTTAGCCCAACCTGTGGAATAACGATATCCTGTAATTAAGGAAGGAGATATTTTAGAAAAACCCGTTTTGGTTGGTTTATCCCAGTTCACTGCATAGCCTAAATCGACCACTACCGAACGTAATAGACCTGTTGGATAAGAGTATCTATGTATACCAGTGTGCAAGGTGGCAGTAAGTTCTGCCCGAATGCCATTTTCCAGCTGAACCTCATAAAAACCAGGTTCAGCTCTTTCATTATGATGAGAAAATTTCGATAAGAATGGCCTGTTTTTAGGTTCATTATCCACTTCTGACCAATTTATTCTTCTACTTGCCGGCATAACCAAAATATCACAAAGATCACCAATGCCTGTGCCGCTTAAATGCGTATGGGAGAAGCCTACTATCGTTGAATCGACCCAATTATATCCTGAACACCAGTCCCACCCTTGCGTTCCATTATCCGGACTCAACTGAACACTTCCAAAAGGAACGGTAGCGCCTGGATAAACATGACCGTGATCGGCAGTGCCAATAAAGGGATTTACCTTTTTTAAAATAGTATTCTGTCCGACTAAGCCAACGAAATAATAAAAAGTGAAAATCAGAACAAAAAATGCCTTTACGGGTATCATTTGAAAAAAAAGAGCAGGTGTATATCTTTTCATTGGTTTAAATGTGTTATTTTTCGATACTAAATTAATCATTTTACAATGAATGTAAAAAAAATTATGAAGCCAATCCATATTTGCCTCTTCTCGATGTTGATTTTTCTGTCTCCATTACACAGTCAATATATAGCCGAATATGATATAGTAGTCCTTGGTGGAGGAACCGGAGGAACGGCTGCTGGCATTCAAGCGGGAAGACTTGGCGTTAAGACTTTGTTGATTGAACCCTCTCCCTGGCTCGGTGGAATGCTTACAGGGGCCGGTGTTAGTGCTATTGATGGAAATAATAAAATGCCAGCGGGAATATGGGGAGAATTTCGTGAAAAATTAAGGAGCCACTACGGTGGTGCTAAAGCATTGGAAACAGGTTGGGTAAGTAATACGCATTTTGAACCTCATGTTGGCGCCAGGATATTCGACCAAATGGCTGCGTCAGTAAAAATGCTGGAAGTTAAAAAAAGTTCTACTTGGTCAAGCATTCGAAAAAAAGATAATAAATGGCAAGTCCAAATTTTCGATGGAAAGACTAATTACCGGGTAAACTGTAAAATTCTCCTTGATGGAACTGACTTAGGCGATGTATTTGCTCGATTAAAAGCTCCGTTTGATGTAGGTATGGAATCGAAGGA
>BJGN01000003.1:2249-54152 GCA_014190515.1 Bacteroidota bacterium | reverse complement strand
GACACTCTACCGCGGGTACCTTCGATTTTAACATCGACAATCCCCGTTTATACGAAAATGGGTACAAGCAACCCTTTTTTTTATCGCTGGGATGTTATGCTGGAAACCATTTTACTTCATTCAGGAGTCAGGGCGAACGATTTATTTTTTATCCCGAAAGTGGTGCCATTGCTTTCGCAGCAACCAGAGGCGTCGGTTTTTTACATTTATTAGCGGAAATGGGAAGTGTTGTTCTTGAACAAATAAGAGGGGACGATGGCTTTCCTGCCTGGGGAAAAGTCATACACAATGGTATATTGAAGTTAATGAAAGGCGATAATAAACCGCTGCAGGCTATGGCACAACAGTTAACTTTTCAAGGGGATCCTCTCGTTTATTTACCTGTTCCTTTGTCTCCGAAACCTGATTTTTTACCTCATTCTTTTAGTGTTTTTCCTTTTCCTGTATTAGTTACCTCTGATTCAATGCAGTTGGAATGGAAAATTTCACACCTGGGTTTAGAACCACTTGAAGCCCTTAAAGTTGAAATTTCTATGAGAGGTTTGGATGAAAATATACTTTTTGCAGGATTTATTCCTTTACAAACTCTTGATAACAAGGTAAAATTAGTGCTTCCCATTCCATCAGATGTATTGAAGGGGGAGTATAGATTGTTTGTTAAATATATTCAACAGAGGTGGGTAAATGGAATGGGTGAAACAAAGGAGGAAAGTATAAATATATCTTATTTTCATGACGATGGTGGGGAAGGATTTCCCTTGCAGGTGGAAAACAGATATTTTATTCCCTTATCACCCATTGACAATGGAATTTTAAAAGAGGGAAATACGTTTTCACTATTTAGAGCATCTGACGAATTATCATCCCAGGAAATTCAATTGGAGTGGAAGGGTAGTGGGGTAGCTGGTTTGAACCAAAATGTTGATACCACATTGACGATTAATAAAGATATCTTTTATCAATCGTTAATTTTTAAAGAAGATAGTTCTGTCTTACATGGTATGGTTCCTTTCCCATTGATTTTGGATGAAGTGTACTACTGGCGTGCTTATCCCAAGGAAACAAGTGATAATATAGTAAGCAATATACCATTTCAATCATTTACATATAATAATATTTCATCACATGAAATTAGTTTAAGTACCCAACGTCAATTGAATGAGGGAAAATTAGAGGGACTACAATGGCTACAAAGAGAAGATGAAGCTCCAGATTGGGTTTTTTCCACTGTGTTTAACACAGTGCTTATTCGAAATAAATGGAACGATGTGGAAAACCCTCCATCATTTATTCATAACGGGCAACCCATAGGCTCACCCTGGCCCTGGTTGTTGACAGCGGCCATTCAGGTGATGGTTTGGGATACCATGGTAGGTAATTGGATAAAAAATCCACCGAGCGGATTATTTCATGCTAAAAGTAATGGCAGTGCTATGAATGCCTGGGTATTTGATACCCAGAATGCTGAAGGTCGTCAGGGACTTATCTCTTTTCTTGAAAATGGCATTCCTACTGGTGCCTATGTTTCTGTTTATTCTGCTCAGGAAAGGGAAAATGGGGACTATAGACCAGAGTACTGGGAAGCAGATGCCCTTGAATATGGAAATGATATTTTTTCTGTATTAGAAAAATTTGGTGCCACCAAAGTCAGGGAATTGAAGGAAAGGGGAGCTGTTCCATACATTTTTCACTTTAGGAAAGGCTTTGGTAAATTGGACGAATCTATGGCCCTTTTTGCCAATGATATTATTTACGCCCAATGTAACCCTTCAAAAGTTTGGCATGAAGGTTCTTTTACCAGCCCCTTACTGGGTCCGGCTCTTTCGTGGAAGGAAATACAAATAGATTTTAAGGAAGAAGTGGGCATTTTTGACACAATAGATATAGTCATATCTGGATTTAATCCTTCTTTTCCCCATTTTAAACCCGTTCTGTTCGAGAAAAAGGCAATCTCTCAAGGGTTTAAACAATGGAAAGTTAATACAAACGATTTTTTCTTTAGTGAAATAGATAGCTTATTGGCTGTGAAACTAGGTATCTCAATAGGCCAACTTAATAAAACGAGTTGGCCTTTCCTACAAGTAAAATTTAATATTACTAATCGGTTGACACGAACACCCTTGAGTTTGAATAAAATTCAAGCGGTGTTCAATCCTTTGCCAGAGGTTAAAGTGAGCTTGATCCCCAGTATATCGTATGATTCCACCCTTATTACTTCAGACTTTTTAGCCTATTGGCAGTTGGAAAACTTAAGTTCTTTTACTACTGATTCGCTCAGACTTTCCTATACAGTAGGTCAAGGAAATACCGTGATATCGGATCATACCTTGGCTTTTAGCCCTCTTCTCCCTTTCGAAACGCTTAAGATTCCCTGGCAGTTATCGTTTGCAGGTTTAGAGGGGGAGATAGATTTAGCCTGGCAGTGGGGATTACCAGGTAATGATTTTCATCCTAAAAATAATAAAGGAAAAGTTAAAGGTATTAAGCTACCCAAGAAATATAAAATATCTCTTTCCCTTCAATTGGATGGCGAGATACCTCAACAAGGAACCTTTGTTTCTCAACGACCAGAATGTTTTATCGAAGGTATCATGTCGAGTATTAAGGGGGTGGAAAAAATTGATTCAACTGAAATTACAGCTTTTTTAACCCTTCCAAATGGATTGGTAAAACCGATTGTTTGGGATTATGAAGGGGTGAAAATGGATATTGAATCCATAGAAAATAGTCATAAAATTAGCATCTTTTGGCAGCCCTTTTTTAGCGAAGAAGGAACTTACAAAATTCAATTAAGTATGGACAAGTATAGTGAAACCTGGATTTTTGAAGTGGCGAAGCCTCAAAAATTTACTCAATTCGTTAACTATCCAAATCCATTCTCTATCTGGACGAGATTTCACTATTCTTTGAGTGCTGGTGTTGACATTCTTCAATATAGTATTCAAATTTTTTCGATGACAGGATTATTGGTCCGGCAATTAAGTAATGAAGATGTCGGTAGTTTTCATATTGGTACTCATTTGACAACAGGTGGTTGGGACGGTAAAGATACTTTCGGAGATGCCCTCGCCAATGGTGTTTATATCTATAAACTGGCATGGTTAAACCAGCATCTTATGGGTAAAATGGTGTTAATAAGTCCTTAAATGGTAAGTGTCATCATCCCCGTGTACAATGCTGAAAAAACACTCGCCAGAGCCATAAAATCTGTGCTTAATCAAGACTTTGTCAGCCAGTTAATTATTGTAAATGATGCTTCCACTGACCATAGTCTTTCTATTATTGCTTTTTTTCGGACTACTTATTTTTTTCCAAATGGGACCATAAAACTGGATTTACGTAGTCTGGACGACAATAAAGGGGTTTCTGCGGCAAGAAATGTAGGTCTTGAATGGGTCACTTCTCCTTTGGTCTCCTTCCTTGATGCAGATGACGAATATTTACCTGGTAGATTTTATGAATGTGTCCTTCAACTTATTGAAAATAAAGATATTGAAGGTATTTATTCACCCGTTCAGATAAAATATGAAGGTATATCGGCAATGGAAAATCATCAAAAAATGAGTAACGAAAAGGAAATTATTGGAGATATAGGTGAACTTAACAACAGATTGTTTTCTAATTTTTTTGGTTGTTCAGGAAAATATTTCTTGTTGTCCGGATTATTAATCCGCAGAAAAAGTATTTTAAACATTGGCTTTTTTGACCCGGATTACGCCTATTGTCAAGATACAGATTGGTTGCTACGCATAATTTCTACCTTAGCATTGTTACCCTCAAAAAGTAAAGATCCCCTGGTAATTATTTGGAGGCATGCTGATAATAGAATTTTGGATGGTTCAGCAGCTTCCGTTTTCAGATATGCCTTGCTGAAAAAATGGTTGCCTTACGTTCTCACCCGCAAAGATTTTACTTTTAAGGAGAAGCTGTTTTTTATTAATAGTCTGTTGGTAAATCCAAAAAAGTTAGGCAGACACAAAATTTTTAAGATTTTAACAGCCTTTGAAATGTGTATTAGAAATCCTCGAATACTTAGCTGGTTGATTAAACAATGAAAATATTATATTTCTCTCCTACTTATTCCCCCATAACTCATGGTCCAGCTTTAACAGCTCAAATTATAGCGAACCTACCGTCAAATAAATATTCCATAGAGATAAGAATGGTGTCGGAATCTTTTGAGTTTGATGCACCACCCAATGCCTATTTCATAGATATCAAGATAAATAGAGTTTTTCACGCATGGGGGAAATGGATAAGAATGTGGCGCTATTACCAAAAGGCCATTGAAATTTATAAAGATTATCCTTTTGATTATTTGTTGTTTAATGATGCTTTATTAGGCTTTTTTTCGGCGCTGTGGTGGCGATCTTCCACTGTCCAGATTTGGGGCTTTTGTAACGATTATGCATACATGAGTTTATCTTCTAATGTTAATAAATGGAAGCTTAGCTTTTTGATGGAATGTTTGCACACCATAGCGGAATTTGGTACTATGAAACTGGCGGACGGTATTTTTACCTGTTCGCAGTCTTTAAGGAATATGGCAATACATGTCTATGGAATCAAATCGGATAAGATAAAATGTTTATATCCTGGTATTTATCTTTCCTTTTGGACATATAAATTCCGTTGCTTTAAGAGCTTAGGAGAAATGGAAGAAATTTTATTTGTGAAAAGTGATTATAAAAATGGAGGTTTATTGGTCCTTCTGAATGCTCTTAACAGGTTATCGCATCTCTCTTTTCGTTTACATATTGTGGGAACGCCATCGAGTCAACTAACTAATCTACAAATATTACTAAATAAATATCCAAAACTGAACATCGTCATTTATGGACAAGTTTCTCCTTTTAAAGTGCGGGAGCTTATGTATCAATGTGATATGCTTTGTATCCCTTCTATAAATGAAGGATTTGGTATTGCTAACATTGAAGGATTAGCGACAGGTATCTCTGTCGTCAGTTCAAGCGCTGGGGGAATCCCTGAAGTTTTACCGATGGATAAATATGGATGGACGGTTCCGCCTAATGATGATATTTCTTTGGCAAAGTCTATTGAATATTGTTGGCTCAATAAGATGGAGCGTTCAAAACGATCCCAGGCAGGGCGTGCCATGGTTGAATTACATTTTACAAGTCAGCATTTGCAAGAAAATTTTATACAATGCATTATGAAAAAATAACTAAAATCGCCCTTTTTGAACCTGAGTTACATCATGAAGTATTAGAATTATTTTTAGCTCATTATGTTCATATTGCCAAAAATGTATCGATTTTAACATATAGTGAAAATATAAAATACATCAATGAAACATCACGTTTTCAGCCCAATGTAACTTGGTGCACTTTTGAAAATAGGAAAAAAGATGAGCGGTTAATAAAACAATGGATATCGGAGCAGTCTGGTGTTGATTTATTTGTCTGGATTACTTTATCTCCTTTATGGTTAAATTTTAACGTCGAAAAATTACCAGTGAATTCAATGCTTGTTATTCATAATTACCATTTTTGGTTTGAGTATGATAACCACAAAGCACCTATATTTCATCATTTAAAAACAATTTGGCATCAATGGCTTTACTTTTTTAGTTATCGACAAAAGCAGAAAAGATGGCTCTCAAGATTTCGCTATTGGAACAGTTTGGTATCCTTTCCATTTCTTCCTCCTCAGCGCATTCCTTCTCAGCATTCTACCACTAAAAATAATTTAACGGTAGTGATTCCGGGCGGCATCAGGAAAAATGGCAGAGATTATGGCTTAGTTATTCAATTAATTGAAAAATTACCCACCACCATGGCGATTGAACTTGTATTTCTGGGAGTAGCAGGCAGTCATTTTGCCCAACGATTTCTAAAATCGATGTTTAAAATCAAACCAATAACCGTCATAATCGTACACTTTAACCATTATGTGCCAGAAAATCTTTTTACGTTTTACATGCAACGGGCCACCTTTCTATGGATTCCCCTAATCCCATTCAGATATTATGGTGGTGTGATAGAAAAAGTTGGTTTTTCTGCCATTACAGGGGGTGTATTCGATGCCTGGAAATACCAAAAACCCTGTTTTCTTCCTTGCTGGTACCCAATTCCTTCCGGTATGGAAAAGATGATTTTGCCTTACACACGGATAGATGAAATAATTCAACGTATTTCAGGCAGTGAATCTATTTCACAAAGAAAATTATTATTTGAATGAAAGGATTAAGCAGATTTACTTTTCTAACATTAAAATTTCTATTTGACTCATTGTCAATCCCGTTACTTTGGATATGTCCTCTGCGGAAAGCCCAATAGATATTAAATTTTTAGCAATTTCAGTACTTCTTTCTTCTTTCACTTTAAATGCTGCTTCAGTCTGCAAAGTAAAAAGTTCACTGGCTTTCAAGTGCAAACTGTCCAGGTAGCGGTTGTAAACATATTCGACATCTTTTGGTAAACGCATTATATCTAAAACTTCTCTGGCTTCTTTTAGACCTTTCGCTTTAAATTCGTCTTTCACCTCACTATTTTTAAAGAAATAAATCCATTCGTCTAATGTGTCTTTAGCAATGTCGTTAAATTGATTAACCTTTAACAAATAATATTCTGGAAAAATATCAGAAATTTTTTCTTTTAAAAAGGTCGTTTTTTGTTTATCAGACAGTCCCAGGAGGTCATGTTGGTGCATACCTCTGAAATCTGTTTTACCTGAATAAATATAGTCTTGTCCCTGGCCTAAATCGAAATAAACAATATTGATAGCGATGACTTTTTTAATTTCCGAATATCTCTGTCCAAGATGTAGATTTTCTGAAATACTTTTCGATACACCATAAGCCATCCTTTGAAAATAGTCTATTTCGTAGGAGCTTTGTATTTCAATTATAATCAGTTCGTTTTTTGAATTTTGCGTTAATATGTCAACACGATTGTATTTGTCATTATCGGTTTCTTGATTTGATTCACTTTCAAGAATTTTCTCGATGATGATATTTTCAAATAATAGTTCGCTTAGAAATCCTTCAAGTACTACAAAATTAGCCTTGTTTCTTAAAAGTCTTTTAATTGCCCAGTCAAATCGGATTAATTTTTTGCTCATTTTATTTTTATATCATACCTTTAAAGTTAAGATTTTTCCTCTACTTAGCATCATATCGCGTTATTAAATCTGAGCTTATAGAAATAGATGATTTAATAAAAGAAGTTATTTGCTAAAGGTAATAACATTTAAGGTGCATTTTATTTAACTTATTTTTTTGGCTTGATAAAGAAAAAATCGACGCATCCTGGCAATGGGTTTTTAACTATTTGCATGGCTGCATCCAAGGAAATAGGGGGACTCAGTACATTGTTTGAGGAGCAAAGTAGCAGGTGATGGGGTAATAATGCTATTAAATGCTGCAATATGAACTGGGTATTTGAAGCAAATAAAGGGAGGTTTGCCTCAAAGCAAATAAATGGTATCTCAATATCTATCGATTTTATAATCTCCCATTCCATCCCTTCAACATCAATTTTAATTAAATCTGGAAGACCATGTTTTTGAAAAATGTCTTTTATGGGCACCATATTTGCCTCCAAAATTTTAGAATCAGTCAATATATGTTTATGGTACCAGTCGTACACAAAGGTATTGTAGCCAGAATGGGGGCTAATCTGGTAAAAGGGAAATGGACCTGTTTTATCCCCTAAAGCCACCTGAATAAGATTTATTTTCTTGCTTTTTGCAAACCGAAATCTAAGTATTTTAAATGCTTCTGGGTCTGGTTCTATAGCAATGATGCGCTTTGCCTTCATGTTGAGAAAATATTGGGTAGTAAAGCCTTCATTAGCACCAATGTCATAGACAAGGGTGGGTGGTTCATCGCTGTAATATTTCCACGCTTGCTTAAAGATTTGTTCTTCCCGTTTCAAATAACTGTTTAAACTCGGATGAACCTTTAGGTGTATCCATTCTATAATGGGGTGATACCTTAATTTTCCGGGAATTATTCTTCGCAGAAATGAAACCGTTTTTTGTTTGAAAAGCACTGTTTTTCTTTTTATCAGGTAGCCTGAATGTTATAAATTTTTAGCCACTTTTGAAGAGAGTATATTCTCCATGCCAAAGCTGGATATTGATGGAAAAGCTGAATAGGTTCGCGCGTTGGAAGAAAAAAATGGCTGTCCTGGGAGATAAATTCCTTTAAATCGGACAAAAAGGCCATTTTTTCACGCTGATTTGGTTCCGGCATTTTAGCCGGAAATCCCTTTTTAGAATAATTATTTAAGATACTTTCCGGCAATAAATCTTCTCCTATGGCTCTTAATATCCATTTTTGCTTTCCTTGATTAATAGAATAACTTGCGGGCAATTTTCTGGCAAAGGCAAGAATCTGACTATCTAAAAAGGGAACTCTTGATTCTATATTATTTGCCAGACTATGCCTGTCTTCTGCATGAAGCAAATAGGGTAAATTACTATCTATCAAGGTATTATCTCTAAGGTCAGAAAGAGAAATATTTTTTTTGTCTATTCGCCCGTGCTTTTTATTTTTGAGAAACTGAAGGAGTGGTTTATATAAATCTGTTCTTGTTAGAGCAGTATGAATTACCTCAGATAACAGGTTTGTATATTTTTTATTTACATATAAATCTTTCCAGTAGGATGTTAAAAACCCAGGATATCCAAGAAACAGTTCATCAGCGCCTTGACCTGATAACATTATTTTTACACCTAATTGTTTTGCAATGGCATAGATATTGAAATGATAGATGGCGTTAGGGCCAGGTAAAGGTCCTTCACTAAGTAAAACGACTTCTTTATGGGTATCTTGAAATTGCTCAAAAGAGGGGATAGGAATGGAGTAATAATCAGCAGTAAAATGATTTTTTAAGACATTTATTTCTTTGTTTTCTATTTCAGCATAAGAAATAGCAAGGGGAATACATTGCGGTTGAAAGTATTTGTACAGAGAAAAAATGAGTGAGCTATCTAACCCTCCCGACAAGGAAAAACCCAAGGGGCCGATACCATTTACATGAGAAAGTACTGCCTTTTCAAGGATAAATTTCCCTTGTAAGGTTGCCTCTTTAAAAGAAAGAGTTTCAATTTGAGTGGGTGATTCGTCAGGCTTTGAATCAGCATCGTTCAAAATCTTCCATTTAAAACGACGACCAAGGGTGTAGTTCAGTTGAAGGGTACATCCCGTTGGTACTGGTTTAGCCTTTTTCCAAAACGGATCGCCCTTAATTTCTCTTTCTCCGGTGGTTAAAAAAAGTAATATTTTTTCATTGTCCACTTCAAAAGACCAGTCAGGAAAATGAAAAAATGATTTGGTTTCCGATGCTACAGCCAGATATCCATTCAACAATGCATAATATAACGGCTTGATTCCTAAAGTGTCCCGCCTTATCCAAACTACTTTATCCTGAGAATCATAAAAAATAAAGGAATACATCCCTTCCCATTCAGATAGGTTATTTAATCCAAAATGTATTAGCCAGATAAAAGCGATTTCGGTATCGGAGGAGGTATGAACGGGTATATTTTGGGCCTTTAATTTTTCAGCCAATGCTTTATAATTGTATAAAGTGCCATTAAAAACAAAATGATATCTTTCTTTGAAATGCATAGGCTGGTGTCCCTCATTTTTCTCTCCAATAATGTGAAGTCTTCTGTTTGACAGACCAATATCAAGGTCTATAAATACCCCTTGATCATCCGAACCTCTGTGTTTTATGGCCAGATTCATGCCCAAAAGCAGGGTTGGATCAATAGACAGGCCACTCAGATGAATTAAACCGGTAATTCCGCACATAATTTTAATTTTTTAAAAAACGAAAGATGCGCCAATTGTACATAGATGTCAAATGTCAGAAATTGCTGTATTTTTACGATTTATAGTGTATTTTGTCCTTATGAAAATAATAAAAGACAAGTTTGAATATATCAGGCAGTCTCTTGGTTTACCCCTTTTCTATCAAGCAAATTGGTGGGATGCAAATTGTGGGGAAAACGGGTGGACACCCGCTGTTATCATTGATCATAACGGAGAAATAGTCGCCGTTTGGCCGTATAAATTGACGCGAAAACTAGGCATTAACCTTTTGTTGCCTATTCCTTTTACTCCCTGGAATGGTCCCTGGCTTTTACCTTTAAAAAATGAAAAAGAGGGAACGAGAGCGATTAGAGAGAGAAAAATTATCGCGGAACTGTCCAAAATTATATGTCTGGAAGCTGATCTTATTATTTTTCGCTGGCCACCGCATTTTCAAAATACTCAGGTGTGGAAAGAAGGTGGTTTTTTTCAGTTTACTCATTTTACGCGGCAGTTCAAAAACCTAGATAGTATCCAACATCTTCGTGCACAATTTTCAGCGGACATTGAGAATGACCTTAAAGCAGCCGAAAATATATTTCACCATTCGGAACAAGATGCAAATAGTGCCAATGCATTATTAAATAATCAACGTTTTTTTCTCGCAGAAAAAAATATTTCATTTAAATGGGATCTTCCTACTTTTGAAAATATTCAAAAAAGTATTCGAAAATCCGGGGGAACAGATGTATTAATTGAGGCAAAAGATGAAATGGGACGAGTTCATGGTAGAAGCTGGACCGTTACTGATAAAGAAACTGCCTGGTTATTAATTCAGATTTCTGATAAAACAATAAGACATAGGGGAACTATGATCTGGTTAATATGGCAAAGTGTATTAGCCCTTCAAGGAAAAGTTAATGTTTTTGATTTAGAAGGTAGTATGATTCCTTCCGTTGCCAAAAAATATGAGGCTACTGGTGCTTCTCAGGTTCCTTTACAAATGCTGATCGGGGGTAAATATGCGCTGATTTATATAGTATATCAATTTCTAAAAAGTAAATTTAGATCTAATTAATGAATTTTAAATAATTTTTGGGTGTCTAAGCGGTGCGGAAAACACAATATTCTGTCCTTTCATACCTTGTTAGAACAGGTGATATTGCCTAAAAATTGCAATGGAACCGCATTTCATAAATAATCTTTGGAAAGGAATTATAGAATTAACAGAATTGGTATTCTCGGAAACCTATCTATTTCCATTAAATGAAAGAGCAAGCCTCTTACGTGAGGAATTGAGAATGGACGTGATATTTATAGCGTCTAAATTTGCAAATACAGTGGAGGGACAGGTGTCACCTGAAAACTTACTTCCTTTCTTCCTGATCGATGAAAGATTATCTCGAATGGAACGTAATTTATTAGATTGTTATGAGGAAAAATGGGTCGTTATAGCCAAATATTACTTCATAAAACAACTCATGGAAAGTATAAGAGGTCAGATTGTTTTCAGAATAGAACAATTTTCTATTCATCCTTTTATATTCCTGTTTCCAGTAAATCATCACCAATTTAAATTGAAAGGAGTATGAAGTTCATATATTTGAGGGTTTTCCTTCTTTTTTCATCAGCATATATACCTGTAAACCATATTTATGGACAGTTGGCATCCTGGAATTTTGAGAACGTATCGGGTCCCATTCCTAGTATTCCTATTTTACCCTCGTCGCTTGGCGAGGGTATCGCTTCGGGTGGTGGTGGTTTAAGTGGTGCTCAGAATAGCGGAAGCCCTACCACTTGTGCCAGTCCGGAAACCTGGGCTACCAATTTTTGGCCTACTACTTCCGTTAGAGGCACAGGTTCTTATATGTCTTTTATGGTTACTGCTTTAGAGGGGTACAGGGCAAACATTTCAGGGATTAGTTTTATGCTGTCAAGGTCGTCGTCGAGCGCACCCAGTGATTATTATGTTTCAATTTTCCGCTGGGGTATTGAGACGTTTATAACCTCAGGTGTTGTTCCCATCTCAGGTTGCAATAACTTTAGTGGTACTTGTAATATTTCAGGTACCAGTGGGGGCTCTTTAGAGGTTAGAATCTATCTTTTCAGACAAAATAGTGCCGCCATGACGGCAACTATGCGCATTGATAACGTATCGTTATCCGGTACAACAGAAGTAGCTCTGCCCGTTTCATTAGGACTTTTTTCCGGTCACTGTAATGAACAAAATCTCCCCAAGCTAACTTGGGAAACGCATTCTGAAAGTAAAAATCACGGATTTTGGGTGCAACAAGCTTTTTCCGACTTAGTGTTTAATGATGTTTTTTTTGTTACAGGCTATGGGGAAAGTCAATCGAAAAGACAATATAACTGGCAAGATTTTCAAGAAAAGAGAGGTCTCATTTATTATCGGTTAAAACAAATAGATTATGATGGCGTGTTTGCTTATTCTAAAATTATACCCGTAAGTTGCGAGCAAGGCGACATACTTATAACGCAAAAAGACAATGCAAGCATAAACATTTTTTTAGGGGATCAAACAGGACAGTTTGAAGAATGGACATTGTTACACTCGGGGGGACATAGAATTCAGGCAGGAAAGATTGACATACAGTATCGACAAATAAAAATAACCTGCCCTAACATAAGGACAGGTATTTATATTTTATTGCTTTCAGGAAAAAAGGGTAGCGTTGTTAAAAAAATAAGTTGGGTTGAATAACCACTTATATTTTATAAACTACTGTAACCTTGAACGAGCAATGAGATTTCATTATTTAGCACTTCAACGAACCCCGTAGAAATATTAAATTGTATTTGTTTTCCAACTTCATTGGCTACTTGTATGGCATTTTCCTTGGCATTCCAATAAGAAAAATCACCTTCTCCAGTCACAATCTGCACGGAACCACTGGCAAGTGCTGCTACCAATGGACCATGTTGATTAAGAATTTGAAATTTACCGTCAACACCAGGAAGTTTAGTAGAGGTAACATTTCCACGGAATATTTCCTTTTCAGGAGTAAGCACTGTTATTTTCATATTTGTGGGACGGATTAATTTAAAATTAAAACAGATTAAGCTAGTTCAGCAAGCATTTTCTTTCCAGTCTCGATTACTTCGTCAATCGATCCCTTTAGGTTGAAAGCAGCTTCAGGATACTCATCCACTTCACCATCCATAATCATGTTGAATCCACGAATGGTTTCTTCGATAGGTACCAAAACACCTGGAATACCAGTGAATTGTTCTGCTACGTGGAAAGGTTGCGATAAGAAACGCTGAACACGACGTGCACGGTGTACAATCATTTTATCTTCATCGGACAATTCTTCCATACCTAAGATGGCAATGATGTCCAATAACTCGTTATAACGCTGTAGAATATTTTTTACATCTTGTGCACACTTATAATGAACATCCCCAACAATAAGAGGATCTAAAATTCTTGAAGTAGAATCTAATGGATCTACCGCAGGATAAATACCCAGGGCTGCAATTTTTCTACTTAAAACGGTTGTTGCATCTAAGTGAGCAAACGTAGTTGCCGGAGCAGGGTCTGTCAAGTCATCGGCAGGAACGTAAACGGCCTGTACCGAAGTAATTGAACCTCTGCGCGTTGAAGTAATACGCTCTTGCATTAAGCCCATTTCAGTGGCTAATGTTGGTTGGTAACCCACAGCCGATGGCATACGGCCCAAAAGAGCAGAAACCTCAGATCCTGCTTGCGTGAAACGGAAGATGTTATCAATGAAGAAAAGAATATCCTTTCCACCACTTGGATCAGAAAGATCACCATCTCTATAATACTCGGCAACAGTCAATCCTGAAAGAGCTACTCTGGCTCTTGCCCCCGGAGGCTCATTCATTTGACCAAAAACGAATGTGGCTTTAGATTCCTCTAATGCCTTCATGTCCACCTGGCTTAAATCCCAGCCTCCTTCTTCCATAGAATGCATGAATTTTTCGCCGTAACGAATAATGCCTGCCTCTAACATTTCTCTCATCAAATCGTTTCCTTCACGAGTTCTTTCACCTACGCCTGCGAAAACAGAAATACCATCGTAACCTTTGGCAATATTATTAATTAACTCTTGGATAAGTACAGTTTTTCCTACACCAGCACCGCCAAATAAACCAATTTTTCCTCCCTTCATATAGGGCTCAATTAAATCGATTACCTTGATACCTGTATAAAGAATTTCTTTTTCAGTAGATAGATCTTCATAAGCTGGTGGCTTTCTATGAATTGGGTAGGTATTATCCTTATTTACAGGACCGATGCCGTCAATTGCTTCTCCAACAACATTAAATAATCTGCCGCGGATATGCATACCAACAGGCATGGTGATGGTTTCACCTGTGTCAACGACTTTGGCACCCCGGGTAAGTCCATCTGTTGAATCCATGGCAATGGCACGAACGCTATCTTCACCAAGGTGTTGTTGAACTTCTAATACTAAGGTATCAGCACCTGGTCTTTCGATTTCCAATGCATGAAAAATTTCAGGAAGGGAACCAGCGTTTGGAAAAGAAACGTCCACGATTGGACCGATAACTTGTTTTACGTGACCTACATTTGCCATATCTGCTTATCTTTACAAAATTTAAATAAGTGCTTTTTAAAAATTGGCACAAAGTTAGCCTTTTTGAATTAATATTCTTGTTTTTTACTTTAAATTTTTATCCATTGATTGATAAAGCGGTTATTCTCGCTGGCGGGCTTGGAACGCGGTTGAAAGGTCTTTTAGGGGAAATACCTAAACCGATGGCGCCTATTAATAAACTTCCATTCCTTCACTATTTATTGAATTACTTGTATAACCAAGGTGTCAAAGAGGTTTTCCTTTGTGTCGGTTTCCAACATGAGGTTATCATCAGGTATTTCGGAGACCATTTTAGGGACATAAAAATTTTCTACACCATAGAAAAGGAACTTTTAGGCACAGGTGGTGCTATTATGCCCGTGTTGGAAAAATGGAGAGAACCATTTTTTCTCCTCAATGGAGATACTTTTTTTGAAGCTAATCTAGCATCTTTTTCGGAGGCCTTTTCTAAGTTGCATTCCGTGGCCTCTCTTTCTCTTAAACCTGTATTTAACCAGGATCGTTATGGTGCCGTACAACTGGAAGGAGACAGAATTACGTCTTTTACAGAGAAGAAATTTCTCAGCTCCGGGTTAATAAATGCAGGGGTCAGTATCCTCACGCCTGAAATTTTTGAAGGTAAAATACTAGGAGATGTTTTCTCTTATGAAAAGGATTTATTTGAGAAAAAAGCGTCCACTCACTTTTTACATGGCTTTGTGCAAGATGAATATTTTATAGATATTGGCATTCCTGAAGATTATGAAAAGGCTCAAAGGGAAATTCCTATGCGATTTTTCACCCAGACCCTTTCAACTAAATTTCTTTTTTTAGATAGAGACGGGGTCATAAATAAACATCTCCCAGGTGATTATGTCAAAAATATTGAGCAATTTGAATTTTTAACTGGGGTGTTAGAGGCTATCGTAAAATTTAACCAGTTCTTTTCCAGGATAGTCATTGTTACCAATCAACAGGGTATTGGAAAAAATCTATACTCAGAGAAGGATCTTAATGAAGTGCATCAATTTATGACCACCAGGATAAAGGAGGCAGGAGGAACCATAGATGCCATTTATTTTTGCCCTTCTTTAGAAAAAGAAAATCCCATTTGTCGGAAACCCAATGTGGGTATGGGACTACAAGCTCAAAGGGATTTTCCTGAAATTGATTTTAAACAATCTGTCATGATTGGTGACTCCATGTCTGATATGCAGTTTGGAAGAAATCTTGGGATGTTCACTATATGGATTTCTTCTGACGAGGAAAAAGAATTTAATCCAGATTTAATAGATCTGAGGATGGATGGTCTAAAGGAGGTGGCGAACTTGCTTCAATAAAAAAGAGGCTATCTTTTTAAGACAGCCTCCCAGCAAATATATTTATAAACTTAACACATTATTCTTTTCCCGATATTGAAATTTTTGATTTGGCATCCATTTTCAATCCAGTATTTGTTTCATAAATCTTTAAGTATTTTGCATGAAACGGGCCAACGTACTTTTTCCCATCAATTTTCAGATAATTCGCTGTCAGTTCCATCTGGAAATTAAACTCGTCAGTAATTACCTCATCTTTAACTAATTGTTTGGTAATGGCAGATTTTACGTTATTCTGACGAAAAGAAATATTGTCAATGGAAAAATTAACGCTATCAGCGACAAATAATGCTTTGCCTTCTATCAACTTGTTTCCAGGCATTCCATTAACGATGATGACCTCTTCCCCATTAGCCGATTTCCGGATATCAATGGTTTTAATATCTTCTTTGTTATTTGTGATATTTTTTTCCGATGTTATAACCGTTACCGTAGTGGTTTCAGATTTTTGACCTTTTGGTGATTTTCTGACATCAATGGATTGAATAGTAGCAGGGTCAATATCGTCAATATTGACATTATTACCTTTTTCGTCTTTCCAGATCATCTTTTCTTCCGATTGGATAGTTTGGCCTTCCCTTTTAACTGTAATTTCCTTATGCTGGATAAATTTATGGGCAGTGCCATCTTTTGTTACAATAATCATGTAATCCTCATTGGTATTTTTAGAGGGTTGCCCTTCATTCCAAATCATTGGCGGAGGAGGAGGTGCAGGGGCTCCTGGAGGTGGCGGAGGAGGTGGTATTCCAGGCGGTGGCGGTGGAGGCATTTCACTCATAATCTTCTTAACCTCCGATTCGTATTTGGGAAAGTCACTTTCAGGTATCGTGTTGCCGTCTTTCTTCAACGAAACAATTTTTCCATCCTTCAGATTGATATTCCAGGTTTCGCCGTTTTTATTGAGGTTGAGTTGAATCGTCCCTTTTGGAAGGGTGTCTGTTACCTCTGTTCGAATGGTTTTAAATGTGGAGTTATTGGCAAAAATTGGTTTTTGTTGCCAAAACATACCAAGGGCAAGTCCTAACATCAGGATTCCCAGCGTTGTTTTTTCCATGAAATTTACATTTTTTGATGGTTCTAAAATTCTTTTGATTCTAAGATACATTTCAGATGGTTTCTTGGCGAATGCCATAGAACCGATACCTGAAATGGTATTATTTTCCTGTATTATCAATAATGCCTTTGCATAAGATAATTTTTGATTGAGTTCTTTTCCAGCCGCTTCATCATCACAAATATGTTCCCTTTCCCTTTTAATGATGCTTGTCAGCCACCAGGTTACTGGGTGAAAATAGAAAACCACTTCAATAAATATTTGAAAAATATTTAATATATAGTCGTTTCTTTTTATATGAGCTAATTCATGAAGTATAACTGCTTCTATTTGCTCTGGTGTAAGTTTTGAAAGTAAGGCAAAGGGGAAAAGCAAAATGGGTTTGAAATGGCCAAATACAATAGGGCTTTGAATCTGTGTGGATAACTTCCCGATGATTCTTTTCACGCCAGCTTCTTTTCGTTTCAACTCTAAAAACAAGTTCATTTCCGGTGGAAGTGGGTCCGTACTTACTTTGTTTAACCAAATTAAATAAGAAAAACCTCCCATCATTCTCAAGGTCATAAAACCTACACCTATTAACCATATCCAGGAAACCCAATCAATGTATTGATTAGGCAGATTAAGTAATTTTTCAAGCAGAGAGGTTTGAATAGCCACAGTTTCATTATCAGACAAATAGAAATGATTTTGAATACCTGACTCCTGGTTTATTGCAGGTTCAATTCTGTTGGCAAAGGTGTTCCATATATAACAAAAAGTACAGATGGAAGTAAGTAATTGTATGAATAAAGTAATCCATGCTGCGTTAAATCGGGATTTGGCACTTTTAAAACTTTGAGTAGTAAGCAGTATATAAAATACCAGTCCAATGATAGCCCCTTGCCATATTGCATGGAATACGGTCCAGCCTAACACATCAATCAGATTTTGAGGAAATTCTATGAAATTTTTCACGGCAATACCTTTAAATATTAAATAATTTGATGGGTGGGATCTTGATCTTCTAATTGGGAAATCAATTTTTTTATCTCCTCCAATTCAGAGGCAGAGGCTGCAGCATTCCCTAAAACTTGCATAACTAATTGATGCGAAGATCCTTGAAAAGTATTGATTACAAACTTTTGTAATAGTTTTTCTTTTGTATTTTGTTCGGAAATAGCCGCCTGATAAAGATGTATCCTTGAAGATTCATCTCTTTGTACCAATTTCTTTTCCAGCATTATTTGCAATTGCTTGAGTATGGTGGTATAGCCAACTTCCCTTTTTTCTTGTAAAAGTCCATGCACTTGCTTGACAGAACAAGGTCCTATCTGCCATAGTGTTTGCAGAATTTCCAGTTCCGCTTCCGTTGGATTGGGTAAATTTATCATGCCTTTTATTTATCTACGATTAAGTTCGTAGTGCAATGTAAGACACATTTATGAAACATCCAAGCGATGTACGATATTTTTCGTACTAATTTTTTGATTACTCTATCCAGGTACGAAATTTAAGTCTTATAGACTCATAAGGCCTCTCTAATTTAATAGCCGCTTCATTGAATGATGGGCTTTTCCACTTGGGAAACACGTCATTTGAAAATGCGTAAGCCTCTGTTGGAATGCCTAATATATTTTTATCAATTTTTTTATTGCCATTTACATCTTGATAGGCAGCAACTAAATATTTTCCTTCGGGAAGTCCATCAAACTTAATAATTTGTGTAGCATTTTTCCCTACGGGCACTACTTGGGCATGATTAGGATTTGCCTCATCTTTGAAGGCAGCCGCAGAATTATACAGACCAATTCGGATAGTTCCCTTTTCTGGAATCAAGCCTTCCATTTTAATTTCTAAAGTTATTGGGGGATTGAAAAGGGAGAAAAACACTGAATAGAAAATAATATGGAGCATTCTTATTAATTTTAATAAGTAAATTAAAATAGGCCAGATTAGGTTTAATTTTTCTGCATATTTTCTAATTCATAAACCTTTGTCTTTTCATTTTTGTTGTATTATTGTAGCGAAATTTCGCTAAAAATAAGATTATGGAATCAGCAGCTATTAAGTCACAACTAAAAGGGGGTGAGTTTCTATTGAAGGAAAGCACCATTGAGGATATTTTTATCCCGGAAGATTTCAATGAGGAACAAAAAATGATACGCCAAACGGCTTATGATTTTCTAATTCAAGAAGTTCTGCCGCACGCGAGAAAAATTGATAAACAGGAGGACGACACCTTACTCGAAGTCCTTGGTAAGTTTGCTAATCTAGGTTTTTTGGGCACCCACATGCCCACCGAATATGGGGGGTTAGATTTTGATAATCACACCAATACTTTAATTAGCGAGGTTATGGGACCTTCCGGATCCTTTACGGTTGCCTATGCAGCTCACATTGGTATCGGCATGTTACCTATTTTATATTTTGGGACAGAGGAACAGAAATCTCATTATCTTCCCCGACTTATTTTGGGGGAGTTAAAAGCTTCTTACTGTTTAACTGAACCCGGTTCAGGTTCCGATGCATTAGCAGCTAAAACAAGGGCTGATTTAAGCGAGGATGGAACGAAATATATATTAAACGGGCAGAAAATGTGGATTTCCAATGCCGGTTTTGCTGATATTTTCATTGTTTTTGCAAAAATTGGTGGAGAAAAATTCACTGGTTTCATTGTAGAAAGAAATACTCCAGGGCTCACTTTTGGTGAAGAGGAAGAGAAAATGGGGATTAAAGGCTCTTCTACAAGACAGGTGTTTTTTGAAAATGTAGCTGTTCCCGTTGATAATTTATTGGGAGATATTGGAAAGGGGCATTTAATTGCTTTTAATGTGCTGAATATCGGTCGGTATAAATTGGGCGCTTTATGCCTGGGTGGTGCACAAGGAAGTGCAGATACCGCCATTAAATATGCCAATGAAAGAGTTCAATTTGGACAGGCCATTTCTAATTTTGGTGCCATTAAATATAAGATTGCAGAACAAGCGATTCGTATTTTTTCCGGACAAAGTGCATTATACAGGGTTTCCCATTTGTTGCAAAAAAAGAGAGAGGAATTAGCAGCCGAAGGCGTGCCTTTTGCCAAAGCAAAATTGGAAGGTGCGGAAGAATATGCTATTGAGTGTTCTATCCTAAAGATTGTCGGTTCGGAAGTGGTTGATTATGTGGTAGATGAAACCTTACAAATTCATGGTGGCATGGGTTTCTCCGAAGAAGGAACTGCGGCCAGAGGCTACAGGGATTCAAGAATAAATAGAATCTACGAAGGAACGAATGAAATTAACAGAATGTTGATGGTTGACCAACTCTTTAAAAGGGCTCTGAAGGGAGAACTTGATTTGGTTGGTCCCGCCTGGGCCGTTCAAAAGGAGTTAGCTTCCATGCCTGTGCAGGAAAATGTATCAGGTCCTTATGCAGAGGAGAAAAAAGCTATTACCGATTTTAAGAAAATTTTACTGATGGTAGCGGGTGCTGCTGCAAAATCTCAAATGGACGGTAAGATTAATTTAAAGGAGGAACAAGAGGTTTTATTTAATCTTTCTGATATGCTTACCGATTTATTTTTAGCCGAATCTACCTTGCTACGTGTAGAAAAGCTTTCTATAAAAGCGGACAAGCAAATAAATCAAGAAGTGTATGATGCCATTTTAAAGGTGTTTTTACATGATGCATCCTTTAGAATGCAAAAAAATGCTACCGATGCTTTATCATCCTTCTCTGAGGGGGATCTCCTTAAAACTTTTTTAATGGGTGTGAAGAGATTCTCAAAATATCCGATTCAACCTGTTAAGGAAGCGAGAAGAAAAGTGGCAGATTGTTTAATTGCGGCTAATGCTTATGTTTTAGGCGCCTAAGGATGAAAATTTTTAACTATTTTTGTAAAAAATAAATGTTATGAGTGAGTATAAAGAAATAGTTAAAGACGGAGTAAAAAATATAGGAAATAGAATGAAGAAATTTTTTCTCTATGTTATTGGGTTTATTCTCTTCGGTTTTATCAGCTATCTGGTAATCTGTAATTTTACTTACAGCAATGGAACCCGTTCTGGCTATTTAGTGAAAATCACTAAAAAAGGATATATTTTTAAAACTTATGAAGGCACCTTGGGCATCACTGGTTTGGCACAAACGAAGCAAGGATTTATGTCCACCAATTGGGATTTTTCTGTAAGAAATAAAAAGGTTTATCATACCCTGGACTCACTTCAAGGGGTTCCCGTTAAACTTTATTATAAGGAAAAACTCAAAGCTATGCCTTGGCAGGGGGATACTCCATATTTTGTTTATGCTGCGGAAAGGGTTAAACAATAGACCTAAAAATAACTTTTAGGTATAAAATACAGGCCATTCCAAAGGCCGAAAATGGTGACTTTTTTGTTCTCGCTAAATGCGACGAGATCCCATTTTTCATCGTAATCAGGTACTGTTTCAATGGCAGTACCTGATTCATCTAATAGAATCAGTGACTTTTCATTCATAACCCTTAGCTCGCTTATAAATCCTGGAAATTCCTCTAAAAGAAAATTTCGCTTAAATGCCATTCTATAGGATTCAAAAAAAGAATGCCAGTCTTTATAATCTGTTGGAAAAGAAGCGATATTACCTGATTTTCTTTCATTTATTTGTAAAATAGCTCTTTGAGGAAATCCTGAAGGGTAATAATGTACATTGCCTATTACCTGGGTATGCAATTCGTACTCATCTTCCCATTTTTCTCCCCTCCAGCTGAAAGAAATTACTTGTGCATATCGGCCTGTTGAACGTCCAAACAACCAAACAAAACGGGCATTCAAATCATTACTGATCTCTTTATAATCCAGAGAGCAAACAAACCATTCATCGGTTACGGATGGTTCACTAAGCACCACTTCTTTTTTAATGATAGCCCCACCATACACTAATAAATCTTGTTGATTTTCACTGGTAAAATCGTCCCATTTTTGAAAGGCCTCGCAAAAAAGAATAATTTCACCGAGTTGCTTGGTGGCGATTTGTATCCAGTTTTCATCATTTCGTTGATAAAAAAGGGGAAGTAATCGAGAGCTAATGCCATTTAACTTAAAGTCGGTAAGTCGGGAAACGATGGATTCCCAAAAGGAGTAGGGCTGTTCTCTTAATCGTGCCAGGCCCATTTTCAAACAATCTTCAAGCCAAAGGGTCAATATTAAACACCCTTGAAGCATCTCTGACTGTCTTTTTATTTGGTTTTTTTCTCTTAATCGTTGGTTTTCTGCTTCTTTTTCCAGTATTTCTGCCTCACTTAATGGTTTCTTTGAAACATAAGTTATTACCCATGAGGGGATTTCTTCAAAAGAGGGGAATGCCATTGGATTTTTACAATAGTAAAATGCCAGAGCTAACGTATATTTATCTGGTTTCGGAAAAATCGGAGAATTAGAAGCAGAAATTAAGGGGTCTAACTGCCAGCAAACCTGGTAAAAAGAAGCTCCTGAAGTTTTTATTTTTCCCCAAATATAGCCTCCCGCTATACCAATATCTTTTAGATATCGCTGAGATGCTAAACGATAACAACGTTCTAGGGTAGCTGGATCGGGAGATAATTTTTCAATATCCTCCCAAAGGGGTAATAAAGACATGTATTATGTAGAAAGATTCAATCGTCATCTTCTTCACTAATAAAACCCAACGCTATCATTGCTTTTTCAGAAGCGGCTTGTTCAGCACTTTTTTTATTGAAATCGTCTGCGGTAGCTATGCGCTGATTATTTACAAAAACCCCCACTTTAAAGCGATCGCGTTTTTCATATTTGTACCTGGAAATAAGTTTATAGGAAATTGTTTTTCCATGTTTCTGGCACCATTCTAATAGCTGACTTTTATAATTGTCATCATAATTTTCCAGTTCATGGATATCCAGATACCGGCGTAAAATATTTTCTACGATATATTTTTGAGTAAATGCATAGCCTGCATCGAGATAAATAGCACCAACCAGTGCCTCCACAGCATTTCCCAGCATAGACCTGCTTAGTCTGGTATTATTGAATTCCTGTAAAACGCCATCGAGTTCCATTTTATCACCAATCCGATTTAAGGTTTTCCTTTTGACGATTTTAGAGCGCATTTTGGTGAGGAAACCTTCATTGCTATCCGGATACTTTTTGAATAAATATTCTGCTACGACAGTGCCCAGTACAGCATCTCCCAGATACTCTAACCTTTCATTATTTTGGGAGATTATTGGCTTTTCATTTTGTGAAGATTTATGGGAAAAGGCAAGCTTATAAATAGTTATGTTACCTGGAACAAAGCCAAGAACATCGAACATGCGTCGAGCGAAATATTTATCTTTAGACAGATAAAAGTTAAACAATTTGAATAGTAATCGCAATAGACTATTAGTTATACAAATTTTTTAAAGATTACACACGCATTGTGACCTCCAAATCCGAAAGTATTACTTAGTGCTGCTTTCACCTCCCTAGGTTGAGCTTCATTAAAAGTAAAGTTAAGTTTTGCATCTAAATCCGGGTCATCTGTAAAATGATTGATTGTTGGAGGTACAAATTTATGGATAATAGAAAGAATGGAGGCAACGGATTCAACAGCACCGGCAGCACCAAGAAGGTGACCAGTCATAGATTTTGTCGAACTAATATTCATATTGTAGGAATGGTCCCCAAAAACATTCATTATGGCTTTTGTTTCAGCAATATCACCTAATGGCGTAGAAGTACCATGTACATTCACATAATCAATATCTGTTTTGTTAAGACCTGCATCTTTCAATGCAATTTTCATAACATTGGTAGCACCTAAACCCTCTGGATGAGGTGCAGTGAGATGATAAGCATCAGCGGTAGCACCGCCACCGGCTATTTCTGCAAGAATAGTGGCACCTCTTTTTTGAGCATGTTCCAAAGATTCTAAGATAATACAAGCTCCACCTTCACCAAGAACGAACCCATCGCGATCTTTATCGAAAGGACGGGAAGCGGTTAAATAGTCATCATTTCTGGTTGAAAGCGCCTTCATAGCACTAAAGCCGCCCATACCTGCAACGGTTACAGTAGCTTCAGATCCACCAGTTAACACAATATCATTCCTACCCAACCTGATAGCATCCATAGCATTGATGATGGCATGAGTAGCTGATGCGCAGGCAGAAACGGTGGCATAATTTACACCACGAAGACCATATCGCATGGAGATATGCCCAGCAGCAATATCAGAAATCATTTTAGGAATCATAAAAGGACTGAATCTGGGTGTACCATCGCCTTTCATAAATTCCTTTATTTCTTCCTCTAAACTACTAAGTCCACCAATACCTGAACCCCAGATGACACCAATTCGGTCGTGATCTAATGAGGAATCACCTTCGAAATCGAGGCCAGAATTTTTAACAGCTTCCGCGGCACAACAAATAGCGATCTGCGCAAAACGGTCAAGCCTTCTAACTTCTTTGCGGTCAATATGCATTTCAGGATTGAAATCTTTTACTTCACAAGCAAAACGCGTTTTAAAAAGAGTAGGATCAAAAAGAGTAATAAGGTTTGCACCGCTGACTCCATTTTGAAGGCTGGAGGTAAAGGAATCAATATCATTACCAATAGGCGTAATCGCCCCAATACCTGTTACAACAACTCTTTTCATCTGATCCATTTCAACTTTTTAAAAACCACAAGCCTGTCATTTAACAGACTTGTGGTTTGCACTTTAGTTACACAAGAATTACTTTGCAGCTAACTGATCTTCTAGATATTTAACGGCGTCGCCAACAGTTTGAATCTTTTCCGCTTGCTCATCTGGAATAGAGACTTCGAATTCTTTTTCAAAAGCCATTATTAGCTCAACCGTATCTAAAGAATCGGCTCCTAAATCACCAGTGAAACTTGCACCAGGATTTACATCTGCTTCGTCAACTCCCAAATTTTTAACGATAATCTTGCTTACTCTTTCTGCAATGCTAGACATAGGGAAATTATTAGTGGTTTATTAAAATAAGGTGCAAAGTAAAGCAGAACTACCTTTAAAATCAAAGTTTTTTATTATTTTTTTGCTTTTATACCCTCTTTCTTTCATTTTTTCAGATATTTTAACCCCTTTTTGCAATATTATTGCTTATTTCGCCCTTACATTTATTAGAATGTTAAATGTGATATACCCAAAAAAATGCATAAAAAAGTTAACAAAAACACAAAGATAGTAGCTACCGTTGGTCCTGCTTGTAGCTCCATTGAGAATCTTCGCGCCCTTGCCGATGCTGGGGTGAATATTTTTCGACTCAATTTTTCTCACAGTCGACACAATGAGCATCTTGAAGTGATTCAGCGTATTACGGAGTTAAATGAAAAATTTGGCTATCATATTGGTATTCTTGCAGACCTTCAGGGACCTAAACTTAGGGTTGGCCAAATCGAAAATAATGCGTTGGAATTGGCAGAAGGGGATACTATTACGCTGATTAATAAACCTTGTATTGGTACTAAAGAGGCTATTTACATGAGCTATCAGGATTTTGCCTCCGATGTTAAAGTAGGGGAAAAGGTACTCGTAGATGACGGTAAACTGGTTTTCGAAGTAATTGAAACAAATTTTAAAGATACAGTTAGATTAGTTACCCTTTTCGGTGGTGTTTTGTCCTCAAATAAAGGAGTGAATCTTCCCAATACAAAAATTTCTCTGCCTTCTTTACCCGAAAAAGATCTTATTGATCTGGAATTTATTCTTACGCAACCAGTCAATTGGATCGCTCTTTCTTTCGTCCGTTCAGCTAAAGATGTTAAGGAATTAAGAGCAAGAATAGACGCTAAAAATCACCCAGCTAAGATTATCTCTAAAATTGAGAAACCTGAGGCGGTTGAAAAGATTGATAAAATTATTAAGGCTTCTAATGCCATTATGGTGGCACGTGGTGACCTTGGTATCGAAATACCAATTGAGCAAGTGCCAGTTGTTCAAAAAACAATTATCCAAAAATGTATTCGTAGATCCAGACCCGTTATTGTGGCTACCCAGATGATGGATTCCATGATTACTAATCCTTCACCAACGCGCGCTGAAGCTACTGATGTAGCTAATGCTGTATTTGATGGTGCTGATGCCGTTATGTTGAGTGCGGAGACCTCCGTTGGAAGACATCCCATTAAAGTGGTTGAAGCCATGGTTAGAATTATTCAAGAGGCAGAAAAAGTATTCGAAATTGGAGACAAAAGACCAGTACCTTCTGATAATTCACGCACTTTCCTTTCTGATGTTGTGTGTCAGCAAGCAGTCCAAACCGCTGAAAGTATTAAAGCTAAGGCTATTATCGGAATGACCAGCTCAGGTTATACTGCCTTCAAAGTGTCAAGTTTCAGACCCGATATAAATATCAAAACATATATTTTTTGTGATAAAGTTCACATGCTCGCTACGCTTAGCCTCGTATGGGGTGTCGAATGTTTTTATTATGATCGTTTTGCTACCACTGATGATACCATTCAAGATGTTGTAGATTTGTTGAAGGCAGGGGACATTGTTCAAAAAGGTGATGTCGTGGTGAATACAGGTACCATGCCATTGATGAGAAAACACCGCACGAACATGCTTAAAATTACCGTTATTGATTAATAATCTTTAAATCTTTTCATGAAAATTATCTGGTTTTGTCTATCATTTTTGTCATTAAGTCTTGCGGTAGTGGGGCAACCAGTACAAGTTTCTGCAAATGATTTATTGATAGAAGCAGCTTTGATTGAAGGTGCAAAAGAAAGTTTTTTACGCAATACAGACAAAGCTGTGGCTATTTATCAGAAATTGTTGAAGGATTATCCGTCAAATGATTTGGCTGATTATTATCTGGCATTGATTTATCAGGATAGTTCTCAATGGGAAAAAGCTATTTCTTACGCTCTTTCTGCCACTAAAAAATCACCTGATAATCGTTGGTTCCAACAGAAATTAGCTGATCTCTATCTGCAAAATAATCAATATAATCTGGCCATTCCTGTTTTACAAAAATGTATCACGCTAGACCCCAAAGGAGTTGATTTTTATCAGTCATTGATGGTTTGTCATCAAAAAGCTAAAGACTGGAATGCAGCATTTAAGGTGTTAGATTTGTTGGAATCTGCTTGGGGTGTTTCTCCTAAGACGATTATTCAACGACAAGAGCTATTTCATCTATCGGGTAATATTCCAAAAGCAAAAAAGGAACTGATTAGCCTGATTAGTTTGTTCCCCTCGGAAGAGAATCATTTTTATCTGGCTTCTGATTATTTTATTAAGAATAATGATCCGGAGGGGGCATCAAAAATTTTAAAGCAATTATTGTCCTTACGGCCTGATGCCTCTCGTGCAAAATTCGAGTTGAATCAACTTGAAAATAACTCTGGAGCTACTTCACTTTTGTCGTTAAATTCATTTTTTTCTGATAATCAGATTGATACCGAAAAGAAAAGGGCTCGATTGATGCCTGAGATTGATAAACTGGTTATTTCTAAAGATGTTTTTCTAAAGGAACAATTATTGGTACTTTGTGCATCAATGGAAGTTGCACATCCTTCTGATGCCGCTCCTTTGGCACTCCAGGCTGAAATTTATCGTATCATGGGGTTGGTTGATACGGCTGTGATGAAGTATAAAGCCGCGCTAAAAAAGGAAGAATCTATTTTCTACATTTGGGAAAATTATTTGCATCTACTTTGGACTACCGGTCAATCTGTTTCCTTAACAAAGGAAGCTTTGTTTGCCTGGGATATTTTCCCTAATAACCCAAAGATTCCTTTCTATGCAGTGTACGGTTATTTATTTCAAGGTAAAACTGCAGAAGCCTTACCATTAATGGAAGAGGCTTTTCTTCAAAGTTCCAAAGACGAGCAGCTTACGAACCATTTAATGGCTTTAAAAGCACTCTCCCTGTCGCTACAAGGGGAAAAAGTAGCTGTAAATGATATTTTCCTGTCTTTAAAAGGGAAAGATAAAAAGTCTTATCTCTGGGCGCTGCAAATTTTATCAGAGGGGGAATCGCTCTATCCTTTGACAAATAACGGTCCAGATGACAGTTATAATGAGGCGCTTGTAATCCATGCCAAAGCGTTTGCTGCATTTAAAGCCAATCAACCTGATATGGCATTAAAGCTATTTGAGGAGGGGGCAAAATGGGGAACACCTCTGTTTTTTGAACATTGGGGAGACGCATTTCTTTCTGCAAATGATAAGTTAAAGGCAGAAAATGCTTACAAAAAATCACTGGAAATGGGCAACACAGGAAAAAGTTTGTCCTTAAAATTGAGTAAGTTTTAGTAAGATGTATAAGTTAGTTTTTTCTTCTTTTCTTCTTTTTTTTGCCTTTCTTTCCTGCTCTCCTAAAATAAGTAAAAAAGGAGGTTTAGTTGAAGATGATAACCCTTCTTTATTCCTTAAAAAAGCGTTATTCGCCCCAGAGTGGATGGAGGGAAAATGTCAGCTTCAAATGGCATCGGAAGGTTCAAATGTAAGCGGGCAAGCCATTATTCGGGTACGCAAGGATAGTGCCATTTGGGTTTCAGTGCGAAAATTAGGATTTGAAGTGGGAAGAGCGCTGATTTTAAAAGATTCTTTTTTTTACTTAGACAGGCTCAATAGTGTGTTTGAAGCCCATCCTATCTCTTTCATAAAGGAAAAATATCAGCTGCCCGGTGATTTTTTACATCTTCAAGCACTCTTATTTGGAAATGCGCCTCTAGACGATTTATCTGATTTTTCGGTGACTAATAAAGAATCATTTGAATGGCAGTTGCAAAAATCAATGGATAATGGTATCTTATCTCTAGGGTGGGATTTTAATAGTAAAAGGATTTCTGCTATTGATTGGGGTCAGCCTGCAAGCAACAAATACTTTAAAATGAAGTTTGGAGATTATAAAGAATTAGAAAGCAAGCAACAATTTTCTTATTTTCGTGATTTGAATATACAAAGTGCCGAAACTGGAAACCTACATGTCGTTTTATCATTTAACCAGGTTCAATTCAATTTGCCTGTCAGCCTTCGCTTCGATGTACCGCAAAGGTATTCTGGTAGCCATTAATTTTGTTTTTTTATTCGCCATAATCGTTCCTGCCTATAGTCAATCGAGAAAGGAATTAGAGGAGAGAAGGAAGGATTTATTGAAAAATATTGAACAAACAACAAGGGAACTTCAACAAACCAGAGAGGATAAAGAAAAATCTCTACAACACTATCTTAATCTCCAAACACAGGTCTTAAACAGGCAACAATTGGTAAATAATCTTAAAAGTGAAATTATTTACACTGAGTCGCGTATTTATCGGATAAGAGACGTTCTGGCATCCCTTCAATTAGATATTGACCGCTTACAGATCGAATACAAACAAATGGTGAGGGCTGCATTGAGAAATAAGCTGAATAGGAATATGGATGCTTTTTTATTTTCAGCTGAAAATTTAAATCAATTTTATAAACGCTTTGTTCTGGTAAAACAATACGAGAGTTATCGGCGAAGGCAGGTTTCGTTAATATATGCGACGCAAACAACTTTGAAAAAGAAAACGGTTCAGCTTACCTCCTCATTGGCAGAAAAAGAATCTATTTTACTGGCCATAAAGGGACAGGAGATAAAACTAGGGCAGGAAATGAAGGTCAAAAATAAAGTATTGACCACGCTAAAAGATAATGAACAGAAATTAGCCACCTCTCTGGAAGATCAGTTGAGGCAAAGACTTAAATTGGATAATTCCATAGAAAGGGTGATTCGTGCAGAAATCGATGCGATGGCTAAAAGAAATGCAGTAGCACCAAAATCAGAAAAGAAATCAATGCCTGCCTCAACCGCGTCGAATTTTCAACAGGCAAAAGGAAGTCTTCCCTGGCCCGTCGAGAACGGACAGGTAGTCAAAAGCTTTGGTACACAACAACACCCTGATTTTAAAGATGTGAAAACGGTGAATAATGGGATTGATATACTAACTTCCCCAAAAGCATCAGTTAAAGTTGTTTTTCCAGGAAAAGTGGTCGGTACACAAGTAGTTCCTGGATATCAATATACAGTGATTGTACAACACGATAATTTTTATACCGTGTATGCCAATATGGAGACGATTAGTGTTAAAAGAGGGGATGTGTTGTCGGTTAATCAATCTATTGGGTCTTTAGGTGATGAAAAACCTGAGATTCATTTTGAATTATGGAAGGAAAAGCAGAGACTTAACCCTTCCGATTGGATACAATAATTATGTTAGTATGAGTAATGGCTGGAATGTTGGGGAAAAGGCTCAAAAAGGTATTCTTTTAGAACAGGAATTTGCCGTTTTAGTAGGTCTGATTCAAAAGGGTGAAACGGAGGAACAAGTAAATGAATATTTAGACGAATTAGCATTTTTAGCTCTCACAGCAGGTGCCATTTGTCTTAAAAGATTTACGCAAAAATTGATTCACCCCGATAGTAAAACGTTTATTGGAAAGGGTAAATTAGAGGAAATTCAAGCCTATGTTCAAAGTCACGAAAATGTAAATATGGTCATCTTTGACGATGATCTTACAGGCAAACAGGTAAATATCCTGGAGGCTTTCCTTAAAGTAAAAATCATTGATCGTTCTACCTTGATTTTAGATATTTTCGCGTCAAGGGCACAAACCGCTCAAGCAAAAACGCAAGTTGAATTGGCTCAAATGCAGTATCTTTTGCCTAGATTAAGAGGGCTTTGGACGCATTTGGAAAGGCAAAAAGGGGGTATCGGTATGAGAGGTCCCGGTGAAAAGGAAATTGAAACAGATCGTCGTATCGTTAGAGATAAAGTTACTTTGCTTAAAAAGAAACTGGAAAAAATTTCTTTGCAAAATGAAACACAACGAAAAAGTCGGGGAGATCTTATTCGCGTAGCCCTCGTTGGTTATACCAATGTGGGTAAGTCAACCTTAATGAATTTATTAAGTAAATCTGAGGTGTTTGCGGAAAATAAACTCTTCGCAACCCTCGATACGACCGTTCGAAAAGTAGTATTGGAAGATGTTCCTTTTTTATTGTCCGATACAGTCGGTTTTATAAGAAAGTTACCCCACCATTTGGTTGAAAGTTTTAAATCAACTTTGGATGAGGTAAGAGAAAGTGATATTCTTCTTCATGTGGTCGATATCGCCCATCCTCAGCATGAAGATCATATACGTACAGTGAATCAAACCTTGCTTGATCTGGGCGTTACCGATAAGCCAACCTGGCTCATTCTAAATAAATTTGACCTCTACCGCGAAAAGTATTTTGACGAACTTCTCGACGAAGAAGGTAAAACTGAGGTCGTATCCAGTATGTTGACAAAATGGGTACAAGGTGAACTCATTGAACCTCTCCTAATTTCCGCTGAAAAAAAGGAAAATATGGATGTATTTAGAAAAAGATTACTGGGTCTAGTGAAGGATCAATATAAAATCCGCTATCCTTATCAGGCAAAACAATGGTAATGGTTTGGAAAATAAACATTTTTTTCTTTGGTTTCCTTTGGTTTTTTTTATACTTTTTTAAAGCTTACCTAAGATGAAAATAGCGTTGGAATTAGCAACAGATATTTCTTTAAATGATTGTTAATCAGATAATTTTATTTTTCAAGAAAATATTTAACGTAAAACTTGTACTATTTATTTACCTTTTTATGTTATATTGCATTCGAAATTTTTTTCCCGGTTTTTCTCAAGGTGGTCTTGGTAAATCCGAAACCCAGAATACACACAAAAAGTGAATAGGAATATAGCCTTTTTGGAACTCAAATATGGTAATATCTACGGTGGATATCCTAATTTCTATGCTATAAGTGAAATTGCTTTTTTAGTCTTCGAGATTGGATCTAAAAAACTTTTCCTTGAAAGTTGGATTAATAATGCGCCCGTTGATATCGTAAATGTCTATTCTGAAGTAAACGAATTGGGACATACCTTATCAAGGAATAAGGAGGTTTTCAATCTAAATTCGGGTCAAACCAGGCCGTTCGATGAAAATTTTAAGTTATCAGAGGATAAGCTTTTCTTTGAATTTAACAAGTTAAAAAACGCCAAACTGCATATCAGAAATTTTTTAGAAAAGAATTTCCATAAATATGAATTTGATGATCTTGTAGTTTTTGACGGTCGTCGGGATCTTTTTCTATGTGAACGTTGTGGCGCTGATTTCTCAGGTTGGAATGTAATAGATTTACAAAAAGAGTTAAATAAAACTACCGAATATTTGTTTTCACTAAACAAATTATCAGTTATTATAAACTACAGGTTAGATAAATCGCACTTAAAAAGTAACAACCTGGAATACTGGCTTCACCCCATTGCCGCCAGACAAATTGTACCTAAATCTGCCGCATGGGATGCTGCAAGACTCATGATGATATATAATGAGTGGAATAATCATCACGCTGATTTCCTCATAAAAGCTCAGTTACTCCTTAATAAAATCCAAACTTCCAAATAATTCTTTTTTAAAGTACAAATTCTTGACCTGATGTTGGAATTACGGCTTCAGGCAATCCATACTGGTGAAGCAGCGTTGCAAAAGCTTTCTTTGCCTCATGTTCTCCGTGAACAAGGAACAATTTTTTCACGTGTCCTTTCTGGTTTTTTAAATAATCAAGCATTTCTAGTTTATCGCCATGAGCAGAAAAAGAGTCCAAAATTTCAACATTGGCTCTGACTTCCATTTTATGCCCCAATAAGTAAATGCTTTTGTCGCCAGCTCTTAATTTTCCACCAGGCGTAAAAGGCGAGCAATATCCAACTATCAAAATAGTATTATTTGGGTTTTCAATATTGTGTGCCACATGGTGTTTTATCCTTCCCGCATTAATCATTCCCGAGGCACTAATAATAATCGCAGGCCCTTTTAGCTCATTTAGTGCCATTGAATCGGCTTGTTTACGCAAGTATTTTAGCCTTTTAAAACCAAATGGATTTTCATCAAGGAGTAAATATTCAGTCAAATCCTCATCGAAACATTCGGGATGAGAGGCATATACCATCGTTGCATTGACTGCTAAAGGACTATCGACAAATACAGGTACTTGAGGCAATATTCCTTCATTTTCCAGTTGATCGAGGATGAATAAGAGTTCCTGAGTTCTTCCGACACTAAAAGCAGGGATAATTACTTTTCCTCCTTTTTCAACACAGGTTTCAGTTAAAATCTGCAGAAATCTCTCTCTTTCCTTAGGATTAGAGTCGTGTTCTTTATTGCCGTAGGTTGATTCAGATATCAAGAAATCAACAGGTGGCAAAGGTTTGGGATTTCTTAAAATAGGTCTTTCGGGTCTGCCAATATCCCCTGTAAAGCCTAATAATTTTTCCTCTTTATTTTCAATGATGCGCAGGGTTACTCCTGCACTTCCAAGAATATGTCCTGCATCGGAAAATTGAAAAGAAACCTGGTCATTGATGTTTATCCAACGGTCGTAACCAACCGTGACAAATTGTTCCAAAGCTATGGGTACGTCTTTGCTTCTATACAAAGGTTCTTGAAAATCACGATCTTGATAACCAGCATTTCGAGATCTTTTTTTATGAAAAAACTCAGCATCTTTTTCTTGAATAAAGGCACTATCCAATAATAGAATATGAGAAAGATCACGTGTAGCATGAGTACAATATATATTTCCCTTAAATCCGTCTTTTACTAATTTAGGAATTCTTCCGCAATGGTCAATATGGGCATGGGAAAGTATAAGGCAATCAATAGAATGAGGGTCGAACAACCATTCCTGATTGAAATTTTCCATGTCTGGGCGATTTCCCTGGTACAAACCGCAATCCAATAAAATGGTAAACCCACTGTCCAGGGTTACCAAATGACTACTCCCGGTTACGTCCTGAACACCACCACAAAAGGTTAATTTCATAATTTTTTATTTATTCCAATGTACGATATTTTTCAAGGTATATGGTATAAATGGCTATCTTATTTATTTAATCGTAACAATCCATCTTTTGCCTCTTTATAATCTGGGGCTAATCGAATAGCTAGTTGGTAATGTTTCTTCGCTTTTTCATTATCTCCTAACCATTCAGCACTTAATCCGCAATAAAATTGCCCTTCAATGAGCAGTGGATTCAATGAAATGGCCTGGTCAAATTGGTTTGATGCCTGTTCAATGGAATCTAGATCGAGAAGGATTAAACCTGCATTGAAAAAGGGATCTGCATTTTCTGGTTCTATCCTTTGCAATTTCCTAAAAATACGAAGAGCGGAGAGTAAATCATTATTTTTAGCCAGAAAATTAGCTTTGGCCATTAAAGCCTGTTTATTGGAAGGGTTCCTCTGCAGGGCTGTCTCATAGTACCTTTTTGCTATTGAATTTCCCTTCGCTTCTTGAAGCTGACCTAAAATAATCCATGCATCCTCAATATCAGCATCCCCTTCTATCGCCTCCTGTAAACTATTTATGGCCCTGGCGGTATCACCTATTTCTTTGAAAAATATACCCGTTAAAAAAGCGGTTTCCGGCATACCTTCTCCAATATTTCTTGCTTTTTCCAACGTTTTGAATCCTTCGTCATATTGTTTTAGAATAAGCTGAAGTTTGGCAAGATACCTCATGGTTGGCGCTGAATTGGGAAATTTTTCAGTTGCTTTTATTAAAATTTGAAGTGCTTCATAAGACTTAAAATAAGCCAAATAGGTGTCAGATAGCTTATGAAGGGCTTCCGGATGGGTTGAGTCTAATTTCCATGCTTGCATAAAATCAAGAACTGCCTCCTCAAATTTTTCATTTTCAAGGTAAAAACTACCCCTAACAAGGTATAAACTATCTTCGTCAGGGGTAGTTCCGATAGCCTCGTTCATATTTTTAAGAGTTTGGTCAAAACCTGACGGAGAATTATCTACAAAGGGCTTATCGTTATTTTTACAACCATATAAAAATAATATAGCTGGCAAAATAAACTTGCTTAGGCCTTTTTCCATTTTAACTATATTGAACATTGAATTAATTTAAATTATGGACAGCAAATTACAGCAATTTCTAAGATTTATATCTGTTATCACACTGATCCTATGTATAAAAAATAATTCAGCCATCGCACAGGTTCTTGATATTCCTTATCAAATGTCTATCAAAGGAGACATTGAGGTGATGTCGTTTTTTAAAAATACGGGTGGAGATACACTGATGGCGGGAAATTATAGAGGTTCCTGGAATGATATGAATAGGTTATGGACGTCGGCTGGAGAAAATGATCTGTTTTTAGGCAAATGGATGCAAGGTCAGTTCAAGGTCTTACTCTCTTGGGGAGGTACGAAAAATGATGTTTTGTTCGATGCAAAAAATCTGGCAAATGGTGATGTTATCCTGTCGGGAAGTTTTACCGAACGAATACAGATAAATCAACAAATATTTACAACAAAGGGAAATTCAAAAGCTATTTTTATAGCCAGAATAAATGAGAAAGGTGACTTACTATGGATCTCTCTTTTACAAGGAAGTAGCTGGCAAGAGTGGGGTCAAATGCATTTCGACGAAACTTCTAATGAACTTATTTTATGTGGTAGTTTTCAACATAGTTTGACTTTTGATAATGGACAAACTCTTTATGGTACAGGGGAATCATCGGTTTTTACGGGAATATTTTCTCTGAATACAGGAAAAGTAAAACAATTGAGGGCTTTTTCCGGTAGCTTCCCGAACAATCAAATGCAAGCCATTTCTTTATTTGTAGGAGGAAATTCAATAGGTATTGCGGGTAATTTTGATCGGGATGTTTTAGTCGATTCACTATCTGTTATAGCTTCAACCCGCGATTGGGATGTTTTTTTAGTGTATCTGCGAAGAGAGGATTTAAGGGCAGAAAAACTGGTGAAATTTGGGGGTGTTTATGAGCAAAGATTACTTACCTCCTTTATGGATGTTAAAAGTGGCGATATTTACTTGTCTGGTTCTCTTGCGGGAGTAATGAAGATAGGGGAGAATACAACCATACAATCACAAGACGGATTATCAGATATTTTTTTATTAAAAATAGCTTTTGGGGGTAATGCACATTGGGCTACCCTGTTAGGTGGTGAGAATGTCCAGGCTCCTTTAGCTGTGTACAAAACCGATGGAAACGTTTGGTTAAGTGGATATTCTTTAGGGAAGCTACGTTGGCAGGGTACCTCAACAGAAACATTTTCATCCTTCCATTCCTTTATTTCAACGTGGGCTTCAGAAGACGGAAAGCCTCAGAATATGTTTACATTTTCGGGGGACGGAAATGTATTTCCTTCTCAATTCAGGCAGTTTGACGGTCATTCTTTGCTGTTTTCCGGTTCCTATCGCGGAAAAGTATCCATAGCAAATGTCAATTTACCCTTTTCTTCTAACTATAGTGGTTTTTTGGGTTTTATCCCTTTAATGGTCACTCGTCTTACAGAGAAATGGGAGGTTCCTCCATTTAATGTATTCCCAAATCCAGGTGATGGTCGCTTTTATTTAAATGGTATTTCAGAAAATGGGGAGGTTTCCGTTTGGTTTGGCGAAAAAAATATTTACCGAGGACTTATTAATAAGGGAGATAACTTTGTCTCTTTGCCTTCCTACTTTCCTAAGGGAACTTATTTTATTGTTGTTACCCTGGCAGATGGTCGTACGCAAACTAGGATATACCTAAAAATTTGAAAAAGGTAATTCTAAGGATTAAGACTTTTAACAAGGTTTGAAAAAGATTGAATTTCTGCGAATATTTGCCTAGAATAGGAGGAATTTAATAGAATATTGATTTAAAAAATTAATCTTTTAAAAATTATGGCATAATTCAAAAGATATCGATTATTTTTGTCGTTCTTATTAAAAACAAATGACAATGATTAGAATATTTTTGTTTTCCCTACTTATAGTTTCCTCTATTGGATTAAACGCTCAGCGTTACGGTCACATGAACTTCAATGCTTTTTTGACTTCATTAACAGACACCCGCAAGGCAGACATTGATTTGGAGGAATACCAAAATATACTGGTAGCTGAAGGTCAGGCGATGGCTGAGAAATTTAAAAATAATTATATTGCCTTTATGAAGGAACAGCAATCTGGAAACCTTGCTCCTATAAAGGAAAAAGAGCAACAAGAGTTACTTCAAAAGGAACAAGAAGCAATTCAGGCTTTTGAACAGCAAATACAACAAAAACTTCAAGTAAAAAGGGAGGAACTGTTAAAACCTATTGTGGATAAAATAACCGCAAAGATTAAAGAGGTTTGTACAGAGAATAAGTTCGTTATGGTTTTTGATACGAGTTCTTTTAATGCTCTTTTGTTTACTCCTGATTCAGAAGATATTACATCGCTTGTAAGAGCAAAAATGTTGGTTGTTCCTGCAACTAAATAATAAAATAATCCTTTTAGTGATTCAGAAAAGGGCGAAATGGAATTCATATCGCCCTTTTTTATTCGTTACAGCGTGATTTTTTACCAAATCAGGCTATGTTAATTTATTTTGACCATTAAGTCCTTATAATTAACCTTACTATTTGGGTCATGGCCTTGAATAGCAATGGTTCCACTACTTAAAATTCTTTGAAGTTGGCCTTCTTTTCTAAGAGGTGTTTTAGGTTCGGTATAATCAACGATAGTAACGCCATTTATTTTTGTTATGATTCGTTTCCCCTTAACGGTTACATGTAGTTCAAACCATTCATTATCGGGGGTATTTACTTCAGCAACATCCACTATATTGTATAGACTGGCTGTTCTTCTCCAGTCACTTTGGGAATTATTAACTTGTATTTCGTACCCTTTTGCCGGCCATGCTTTTTCCAAAAACTCGGTATGAATATAAAGACCAGAATTGGCCTGAGGAAAAGTCATAATCTGCACTTTTAATTCAAAATCTTTGAAATTATGATTTGCAAGAGGTCCGTCGTAAAAAAGGTGAGCTCTGGGGCCATGAACCGTTAAGGCTCCTTCCGTTAGATTGAAAGTCTCAGGATTTTCACTGGCTTTCCATGCTTTTAAATGTTCTCCTTCGAACAATTTTACCCACTGGGCATTCATCGTCATATTTACACTGAATACGAACCAGAAGAGGAGCATTATTTTTTTCATTTTTTGTTTTTTTAGGTTATTAAGTTATTAAATATAATTCTTTTGGATTGAAATAAGGTGAAATCATTCAATTATATTGGTAAAACGAAAACAAGGATATAAAACACAATGTAAATCTATGTTTTATATCCCTGTCAGGAAAACTTTAAATAGATAAAACTTAAGCTTTAGCGCTGGCTTCTTTAGAATTCATTTCTATGGTGAACTCGTCCACTAAAATTCTGCCACAATGCTCACAAGCCATAATATTTTTACAAGTAAAAATCTCTAATTTCACCTGTGGTGGAATTTTATTGAAACAACCTCCGCAGGAATCTCTTTGAATAGTTACCACGGCGAGACCGTTTCTATAAGATTTTCTTATTTTGTCATAAGACTTCAGTAATCTTTCTTCGATACCATTTCTAGCTTTCACAGAGCGTTTACGAAGAGCATTTTCTTCGTCATTTGTTTTAGCTATAATGTCGTCGAGTTCAATTTTTTTCTGCTCTAATTCTTTTTGTTTTACATCTCTTTTTGAAATACTGGTGGTCAGCGCTTCCTTTTTATTTTCAATTTCGATGGTAACATTCTTCTTTCTTCTTTCAGCCAGCTGAATTTCAAGCTTTTGAAGTTCTAACTCTTTGGTAAGGGCTTCAAATTCTCTATTATTTTTAACGTTATCAAGTTGAGTTTGGTAACGGACAATTAAACTTTCAGATTCTTTAATAGAGGCATCATATTGAGCTGCATTGCGAATATGATCTTCAACAATGGATTTTGCTTTTTCGATGCGCGTATCAAGACCGACGATTTCATCTTCCAAGTCGCTTACCTCTATGGGTAATTCGCCTCTAAGTACGGCAATCTGGTCTATTTTAGAGTCTATTTGTTGAAGCTCGTAGAGCATTTTCAACTTTTCAGCTACTGTTTTTTCAACGGCCATGTTGGGCAGGTTTATGATATATTCGAAATTATTGGTGATAATACACCGGATTGGTAACTACGGTTGTTGACCGAATGGCAAAATTAGTAAATTTTTCAGAAATAATTTGCTTTATTAAGTTAACTGCACACACTTCTGATTCATAATGACCAATATCGGCGATTATAATTTTATTATTAGCTTCCTGAAACTGGTGGTATTTGTAATCTGAAGTGACAAATATATCTGCTTGTGCCCGGATAGCGTCAGGCAATAAAAAGCTTCCACTCCCGCCACAGATTGCTACCTTATGAATTTTATCCTTGCATAGAAAGGTATGCTTTATAACTTTTAGAGATAAGTTGTTTTTCAATAAATTCAAGAAATCTACAGGAGTCATTGGCTGATCGAGATATCCAACCATGCCTGCTCCCACCAGATGTGAAGTGTTTTTTACCCCGGTAATTTCTTTAAATGGTGTTTTACCTGTTGATGAATCAATAATATGACATGCTTCAGAAAGTTGATGATTAAGAAGAACCATTGATAATTTACCCTCTGACATATTTGCCATACCAGCTTGATAAGAAATAGAATGAGGCTTCAATAAATTTAATCGAGGTAATATTGTATTTGCTTCATTCTCTGAAAGGACACATTGAAGCTGCGATAATAAACCCGGTTTTTCTTGCAGAATGGACCTATTATTAAGCCCAATAATTTTCGCTAAAGTTTCGTTTATGCCTCTGTGATAGGCGTTATCCAGATTAGTATGAATAACATAAATGGCTATGTCATTTTTTATGGCTTTAAGCAGTATATTTTCAACAAAACCTCCCTGGGATAATTTTTTTAATGGCTTAAAAATGATGGGGTGGTGGGAAACGATCAAATTAGCTCCATTTTGAATTGTTTCATTAATAACTTCGAGAGTCACGTCCAGGCAAGTCATAATACCCGTTATAACGGTTTGATGGTCACCAACCAGTAGCCCACAATTATCATAATCTTCCTGCCAGCTTAAAGGAGCATGTGAAGAAAGAACACGAATAACGTCTTGTATTTTAGTTTGCATCCTTGGTCAATTTTTAAGTATAAAATCGGCAATTTTTGTGGACGATATATCAGGCAACAGAGGAATTTGCACTACCTCGCCCTTATTTTCCAAAACAAAAGCTGCCCCTGCTATATTTTCAAGGGTATAATCGCTTCCTTTTGCGAGTACATCCGGAATAATGGCTCGAATCAAATTTTCAGGATTTAATTCAGAGAAGGGAATGACCAGATCGACTACTTGAAGGGAAGCCAAAACAAAAGCCCTTGAACTCAGTTTGTTAAAAGGCCGGTTATTTCCTTTTATTTTGTGCACAGAGGAATCGTCATTTAGACCAACAATTAGTTTCGTTCCATACCTTGCAGCATCGGCTAAAGAATGAGCGTGCCCGGCATGGAAAAGATCGAAACATCCGTTTGTAAATACAATTTTTTCTTTGTTATTTCTCCAGGTGGAAATTAGGTCGAGCGCATCTTCCAAATTGGACATTATTTTATTTTCAATATTTTCCTTTACAGTCATTTTTATAAGGTAACTGTTGGCTTATAACCTCTATTTATTAGGGGTAAGCAGATGAGCGAAATAGCGCCATACAGCAGAGTACCCCCAATTTGAATGGTGAAAAAGGAAATATTGGCCCATGAAAAACTATCTTCAAAGCTAATACCATACACAGCAAGGCCAATTTGAGTCATAAAATGGTAGGTTCCCATACCGCCTGGAGAAGGAACTACAATACCCCAACCGCCCAGGATAAAAACGAACAATGCAGCTGAAACCGTTAAATTTTCAGTAATATGAAATGAAAGCAGGGTGAGGTAAGTCATTAAAAAATACATAGTCCAGATAATGACAGTATGCAACAAAAACCGACTTTTACTGGGAATTTCTTTTATACTTTTTAGCCCACTGACAAAACCTTCAAAGAGATGTCGGATGGTATTGAAAATAGACCAGGCACTCATTTTTTTTCTAAATTTCCATGCTATCAACGTAATAATAATCATTGATGAAAGCAAGAAAACGACTAAGCCTATTTTCTCCCCAAAGCGTTCATTGGGATTAATATATTTTATTGCTATGGATGAAATTTTATCAAATTCTAGGATAAATCCTAAAAGAGAAATGGCTAAAATCATAAAAAGATCAGCAATTCTGTCCACGACAATAGTACCTATAGCTTTTTCCACAGGGATTCTCTCATATTTGGCGATAGATCCAGCTCTGGCAACTTCTCCAAAACGGGGAAGGGCCAAATTTGCAAGATAGCCTACTATGGTAGTGAAAAACGCATTGCTCAATTTTGGGTGATACCCCATGGGGTGTAACAGCATTTTCCAGCGTATGGCTCTGCTAAGATTAGAAATGCCATAACAAAAAAGGCTTACGTAAATCCACAAATAATTGACCCCAGAGAAATCATTTTTTAGTTTATCCCAAAGGCTACATTGGTCGGCTGGAATATTCTTTAAAGTACAATCTTCCAGATAAGCCTGCTGTTGATTGCTATACAAAAGCCAAAGCAACAGGAATCCAAAAGCAAAAAAAAGGACCAATTGCAGACCGGTCAACAATGTCTTTTTCATATAAACAGGTATCTAAATCTGGCTATTGATAGCACACAAATAGCAAATATAATGGAATAGCTAAAAGAGAGGGCATAGTTATGTTGTTATTTTTCCTTTTTGTCGTAAAATTTTCGTACTTTTGTAAATTATTTTGGAAATCTTCCCTAATAGAAAAGTACAAAAGTAAGTCAATGGGTAAAATAAAAGTCTTGATTGTAACCCAAGAAATGGAACCTTACACGCTTGGTTCTGAAATTGCCAAACTTTCCAGGAAGTTGCCGCAATACCTTCAGGAAAAGGGAATGGAGGTAAGGGTTTTGATGCCTAAATTTGGATGTATTAATGAGCGAAGACATAGATTACACGAAGTGGTTCGCTTATCTGGCATGAATATTATCGTAGATGATGATGATTTTCCGTTGATTATTAAAGTTGCCTCGCTTCCGGATATCCGAATGCAGGTCTATTTTTTAGATAATGATGATTTCTTCAAAGGTAGAGAGATTTTTCAAGACCTCAAAGAAGTGGAATATGATGATAATTCTGACAGAATGATTTTTTTCTGTAAAGGTGTTATTGAAACGGTAAGGAAATTTGGTTGGTCACCCGATATCGTCCATTGCCAGGGATGGATGACTAGTTTAGTTCCTTTTTACCTTAAGACGGCTTACAAAAATGACCCTCTTTTTAATAAAGTGAAGGTAATTTATTCGGTATTTAAAGATACCTTAGAGAAATCATTTGACACCAAATTTTTTACAAAGGCAAGTATCAATAATTTACAGGAGGCTGATCTTTCCGCTTTTCGCTCAGGGGATGAGGTGGTTTTGCATCAGGGAGCTATAGTTTATGCTGACGCTGTAATTCAGGCGGATGAGCTACTTGACGAGGCTCTACAAAGTGCCATTAACGAAATTAAGGATAAGCCTTTGTTAAAAATGGAAGGGGAGGATTTGTTTTCAGGTATTCCTGATTTTTACAGGGCTATGCTTCCGGAGGAAGAAAATTAGATAGCCAAACAACCCTTAGTATCTTTTTAACCTCTTTTTTCCTATTAACGAATTGTATGAAGATTAGTATTATGAAATATTTCAGGGATTTTGCCCTCTTTTCAATCGCTGCCCTTCTGTTAGGTGCTTGTAATGACTCGACTTCATTTGGCTTGGATCTTCTATCGGAAGATACCACAAAAGTTGGATTTTCAGATACTTTACTTGTGCAATCAACTACAGTGTCGGGTGATTTAGTCGAAGTTTATTCTCCATTCACAGCGGCAAGTGCTTATTTATGTGGCCGGTTGAATGATCCTATTTTTGGTAAATCTGATGCCTCAATCTATATGCAGGTATTACCGAAACAAGGACTTTTTTATGATTTTAAAGATAAGCAAGTGGACTCGATTGTTTGGGTGTTGCCTTATGATACCACCGCTTTTTATGGAAATTTATCAGCTCCTATCACCTTTAATATCTACCCTTTGGCAGAGCAGATGGATAGGACAAATACCTATAATTCAAATACTAATTTTGCGACTGAAGCATTACCCATAGGTACTGTTACGGTTACGCCAACTTTTGCGTCTACTCAGGTTTTTGATTATCGTCAGGGAACCATTGATACATTGAGGTTTCCACAGATTAGAATACCCATAAATAAAACTACTTTTTTAAAGCCATTTGCTCAGGCTGATAGTACAAACTATACTTCTGATGCCGATTTCTTTAAACTTTTTAAGGGGGCCGTTCTAAAACCTGCTGATAATGCTCAGTCAATCGTGGGAATAAATCTTCAAAGTAATTATGCTGGTTTATATTTTTATTACAATGGATCTACCAGCCCTGGGCAATTTCAGTATGTGACCAATGGTTATTCTGCTAAATTATCCTCGTTTAGTCACGATTTATCGTCGTCAAAGCTTAAAACTACACTTGATAAACCTTTTTCGGCTGATGGATCTACTATATATACCCAGGCCATGGCTGGTGTATTAGGTGCTATAAGAATCCCGGAAATTACGAAATTAAAAGGAAAAATAATCAATTTCGCTGAATTGGAGCTTCACATTGAAGCAGTTAAAGAAGATAATACTACTTATTTTCCTCCAGCCTCGCAAATTATTTTATTCTACAAAAATACGGCAGGGAATTATGTTGTTACCTCTGATGTATTGGTTGCTGGCGAAGAAGTTTTCAAGTTAGTCGGCGGAAATCCTGTATTCGCTGCAGACGGAAGCCCCGGTAAATACAGAGTAAATTTAAGTACTCACTTAAATAAGATGGTAGATGGCAAAGTTCCCCCTGAAATTTATATTCGTGTTTTCCCTAGAAGTGAACGTGCTGCAAGATCTATATTATATGGTGCCGGACACCCTAAGTATGGAGCTAAGTTAAAGGTAACCTTTACAGAGTTACCTAAATAGGTAGTTTAATTAATTTATCTGAAGTTTTGTGACAATTTCAACCTTGTCAACTTTTGTGGTTAATAATTCTTTTTAAAGGTTTTGATTAAAATATTTGAAACGGATGTTCTTTCATCCATCTCAATAGTATTTTTAAAATCTTTTTTCAGCTGTATTTCCTACCAATTTTTTTTAATGAGTTAAACTAATAAGTTTAGTTTAAGACGTTCATTTTCATGCTTTAGGAACTTCTAACCTTATATTTTATTCATCAAAAATAATTCTTAAAAATGCTTAAAGACGTATTGAAAAAATTTACAATAACTGACATATTATTGTTTATCGCTGCTTTTAGTTCCCTTATTTTTTCCGAAATCTTGTATTTCAATGGAGAGGAAAATTCAGCTATTTTTATTGGTATTTGGGTGCCATCTATTTTAGCTTTTGGTATCTATTTAAAACTTATAACCAACCAAAAAAATGATTGAAATTATACCATATTTTGCAGGTTTTATTACCATTTTATTTGGATTTGGATTTTATTTTGGCCTAAAAGAATTTAAAAAATTCAAATAAAGGGTTTAAAATTGTCAACATATTAAGTAATTTTCAACCCATAGGAGTGCAGATTTATTAATATTATGAATCCCAGGGATATCTTACTTCGGTAAGCGTTAATCCCTCAGCGGGCACTGATAACCCTTGTTTTAAGAAACTTTGATTGTCGAGGGCGAATTCAAGTTCCCCGAGGCTCATTTTTTTTATGCCAACTTGTATTAGTGCCCCTACAATTAATCGTACCATACCTCTTAGGAAGCGATTGGCAGAAATTTTATAGGTAGCTGTTTGTTTCTCTTCATCGAAAACCCAGGTGCTTTCATAAATTTGGCAAATCATACTTTGAGCACTGTGACCTGTTTTACAAAAAGGGGTAAAATCGTGGTATTTAGCTATTAATAGCGCTGCCTTTTGCATAAGCAAAAAGTCAGGTTTCAGGACAAAACCATATTTCCAGGTATTGTGAAGAACGAAAGGATTTTTTTGAAAGGTTATATGGTATTCATACGTTCTACGGCAAGCTTGGAAACGCGCATGCCTGGACAAGTCATCTTGAAGAATAAATTGTTTAATAGCTATATCCTTAGGGAGTAATCTATTGATGGTTTGCAATAAATGATTGGGAAGTTCTTTATCTATATCAAAATGACAGAAATATTGACTGGCATGAACCCCAGTATCCGTTCTACCACAGCCAAAAACAGTTATAGTGTTACGCAAAACGGTTGAAAATGCATTTTCAACCGTTTCTTGAACACTTATTTTATTTGGTTGACGTTGCCAACCGTGGTAGTGAGTACCTAAGTACGAAAGTTCTACAAAATATCTTTTAACATCAGATGCCATAATTTGAACACTAGGCCGCGTGTTGGGAAGCTATTTTAGATCTGTTTAGTTTTTCTATGGCATAGGAAAGATCCAGGTCAAAAGTTGTCTTGTCTTTTTGTGAGGGTAATTCGAACATAGCATCTGTTAGAATAGCTTCACAAATAGAACGAAGACCACGTGCACCTAGCTTGAATTCCATAGCCTTTGTGGCAATAAAAGAAATGACCTCGGCAGAAAAATTTAATTCCACTCCTTCATAACTAAATAATTTTTGATATTGCTTTACCAAAGAATTTTTAGGTTCTGTCATTATCTTAACCAAGGCATCGTGATCTAATGGATCCAAATAGGTAAGAACAGGTAATCTGCCGATAAGCTCTGGAATGAGACCAAATGATTTTATGTCCTGCTGGGAAACGTATTGTAATAAATTTTCCTTATCAAAAGACTTATCACCTTCCTTTTTGAAGCCTATCACCTGTGTATTAACTCGTCGGGCAATAAGTTTTTCAATCCCATCGAAAGCACCACCACAAATAAAAAGTATATTTTCAGAATTAACCTTCACCATTTTTTGCTCAGGATGCTTTCTGCCACCTTGAGGTGGAACATTGATATCGGTACCTTCAAGCATTTTCAGTAAAGCCTGTTGAACGCCTTCACCAGAGACATCACGGGTAATAGAAGGATTATCACTTTTTCTGGCAATTTTATCTATTTCGTCTATATATACAATGCCTCTTTCAGCCGCGCTCACATTGTAATCGCAAACCTGAAGTAACCGGCTTAAAATACTTTCCACGTCTTCACCAACATACCCTGCTTCAGTAAAAACAGTAGCATCAACAATAGCAAAAGGAACATTTAGCATACGTGCAATAGTTTTAGCTAATAGTGTTTTTCCTGTCCCTGTGCGACCAATTAAAAGAATATTCGATTTTTCAATTTCAACATCATCTTCTTTGGGTTGTTGTAACCTTTTATAGTGATTGTAAACAGCAACGGAAAGATACTTTTTTGCCTCATCCTGACCAATAATATACTGGTCCAACTTCGCTTTCATCTCCATAGGTGAAAGAATATGATTATCAGAAACACCTTGTTTATCTGAAGAGAGATTAGAATTTCCCGCTCCTTTCGCGCGCGCGCCATTTTTCATGCCACCATACAGTTCTTCCTGAACAATATCATGTGCTTGCTCAACGCATACTTCACATATATGGGCGTTAATACCCGCTATGAGCATAAGTGTCTCCGACTTATCTTTTCCACAAAATGAACAGTGGAACGATGTTTTATTTTTTGCCATTTATTTCAATGAAGAATTAAGCTTCTTTCTTTTTTTCTTTGTTGCTTTTATCCAGAACTTCATCTAATAATCCATAAGCTACCGCTTCTTTGGAGGTCATCCAATTATCTCTGTCACAGTCCTTTTCAATAGTCTCATAGGTCTGGCCAGTATGATTGCTAAGGATATCGTATAATGATTTTTGTTGCTCCTTAACTAATGTATAGTAAATTTCCATATCAGATACCTGACCTTGCATGCCACCTAATGGTTGGTGAATCATAACACGGCTATGCGGAAGACCAGATCTTTTACCCTTAGTACCCGCTGCCAAAAGTACGGCACCCATTGATGCTGCCATACCCGTGCAGATAGTTGCTACGTCGGGGCTAATATACTGCATGGTATCATAAATACCCAATCCAGCTATAACAGAACCTCCGGGACTATTTAGAAACATCTGAACATCTCTTTTAGAATCTGTAGATTCTAAAAACAATAATTGAGCTTGAATTACATTAGCAACATATTCATCAATAGCCAGACCAAGGAAAATAATCCTATCCATCATCAGCCTTGAGAATACGTCTAAACCAACGATATTCATCGATCTTTCCTCGATAACATTGGGGGTAAACGCTCTGATATCAGGGATAAAAGATCCTGATTTTTGTGCATATTTATCCAAGTGCATGCCGCTCATTCCTAAATGTTGAACAGCGTATTTACGGAACTCATCTTTTTGAATCATGGTTTAAGTTTATTTACTAGAGAAACAACCAAAATAAAATAGGGTTTTAATAACTCAGGAATAAATTAATTAAAAATTATTCTGCCACTATTTCCTCTTCATTATTTTCTCCTTCAAGACTTTCTTGCCTATTAAATATTTTTGTTTTTTCTTCAAAAGCCTCTTTTGTGAGAACTATTTCATTAAGACTAACGGCCTCTTGAATTTTGAACATCATCATAGAATTTTCCAATTCATCATAAGCTTGATTAACCTGTTTTTCATCGTCCATCATTTTCTCAACCATATTTTGAATAAATGATTCCATTCCGGCTACCTGCTGTCCAAAATAACCTCTAATTTTATTAGATAGGTGGCTTTGAACCATTTCCTTAGTTACCTGAACGTTCAGCGCGCCCAATAACAGTGATTTTAAGTAGCTCCATTTGATAGACGAAATAACATTTGGAAATTCAATATCCAGTTTTTCAGCCGTTAAATTCTTGTCAGATTCAAGTAAATATCTTTTGATAAAGGCTTCCGGCAACTGGATTTCATGTGAGGTCATGAGTTTTTCCTGAATATCTCTGAATAGAAGGCCATTAGAATAGCTTAAGGTCTCATTACCCAGATGTTTTCTTATAACCTCTTTACCTTCAGTACTATTTGTTACATTGTTTGTACCAAATGCTTTTTGGAAAAATGCCTCATCTTCTGTGGCCGGCAGGATTCTTTTAGCTTCGAGTATTTTCAATCTAAACTTATCTGAGAAAGTACTGTCGTCGCTATCGTCTAATTTAAGAATATGTTTTCTAAATAACTTTTTCTCTAGTCTGGCATCAAGATCTGTAACTTTATCTACGATAAAAGAATCTCCGACAGATAGTTTTTTGAGTTGTTCTTTTATATCTTCACTTACATCATCAAAGCTGATAATGTTATTTACTTTAAGAGAATCAGCTGTTTCCTCACCGTCAATGAGTTCGGTAAAATCACAAGTTAACAGATCTCCCTGAGTAAATCCACTGTTAACAGGAGAGGGTTCCCCTAAATCTTTTAACAAATTCTGATAAGCTTCCTCCACTTTATCATCTGCCACCTCCTGAATAAAGTAATCATAGGTCGTTTCTTTATCAAGACCTAATAATTTGACTTCAGGATAAAGGCCGACATCAAAAATGAAATCCATGGGTTCTAAATGAAAAACATCGAAGTCATAAACAACTTGTTTTTCATTAATAAGTGGCTCACCAAACAAGAGAAGCTTTTCATCCCTTATATAGTTTGACAGACCCTCTTTTACTTCATTATTAACAATATCGAGAAGTACAGACTGACCATACAACTTTTTTACGTAGCTCTCAGGGGTTTTTCCTTTCCTAAAGCCTTTGATTTGAGCTTTTTGGGCATACTTTTTTAGCTCGGCGTTTAACTTTGGCAGATAATCATCTGTTGCTAGCTTAACAATAAGAACGGCACTCAATTCATCCACATTTTCTCTGACGACAGTTGGCATAAGGCTGAATTATTTAAATTAATGAAATGGGTAAGACTAAAAAAATTTTGCAGTTACCCAAGAAGGATAACTGCAAATATAACATTTGTACGGGTGAAGGGACTCGAACCCCCACGCCTCGCGGCACCAGATCCTAAGTCTGGCACGTCTACCAATTTCGCCACACCCGCGTACAATCAATAAAATTAGCTGTTATACAGCTTTTAAATAATTTGACGGCAAATATAAGTTAATTAATAGTCAATAAAAAATATAATTTGAATCTTAGACATAAATTTTTTTTAGAAGTATAAAATGATGGTTAAATGGGACAAAATGAGTATTTTAGGCGTTATCTAATAGTTAATTATAATTATTCTTGTTAAAAGCGTATGGAAACATTTTTGGTTGGTGTGCAAGAAGAACGTAAAGTAGTTGAAACAGCTTACGAGGGCCTGATTCAATCTATTAGAGTTTCTATGGACGAAAAAGATCGGAAAGGTATTAGAGAAGCTTATGAAATTGCCCTAAAGGCCCATGCTAATCAAAGAAGAAAATCTGGCGATCCATATATTTTACATCCCATAGCCGTAGCAAGAATTTGTGCTGAAGAAATCGGCTTAGGTCCAACGGGCATTATTTGTGCCCTTTTACACGACGTTGTAGAGGATACAGAAATTACTTTATCTGATGTTGAAAATAAATTTGGCGCTCGTGTAGCTAAAATCGTAGATGGTCTCACAAAGCTTGATGCTGCGTATAATTCAGAAAGTCACCAGGCGGAAAATTTCAAAAAGGTGCTTTCTACTTTGATTGATGATGTCAGAGTAGTGCTTATTAAAATGGCAGATCGCTTACATAATATGCGGACCCTCGGGTTTATGGAACGTCATAAACAATTAAAAATAGCTGCTGAAACAAGTTATATTTATGCTCCTTTGGCTCATAGATTAGGGTTATATAACTTTAAAACAGAGTTTTTAGACCTCTGTATGAAAATAACGGATTCTGAGGTCTATCAGAATATTGCTAAAAAGCTGAATGAGACAAAAAAGGATAGAGAAAATTATATTAATACATTTATCGCGCCGTTAAAGGAAAAATTAAATGAACTTGGTTTTGCTTATCGAATTTTTGGTCGTCCTAAATCCATCTATTCTATTTGGAATAAAATAAGGACTAAAAAGGTAGAATTTGAGGAAGTTTATGACTTGTTCGCCGTCCGAATTATCATCGATGTACCCGCAGAAAAAGAACGCATAAGTTGTTGGCAAGCTTATTCTGTAGTAACCGATGTCCATACACCTATCGCTGATAGATTAAAAGACTGGATTACCACACCGAAATCAAATGGATACGAGTCATTGCACACGACAGTGATTGGACCTGGTGGGCGCTTTGTTGAAGTTCAGATTCGTACCGAACGGATGGATGAAATTTCAGAAAAGGGCTATGCCGCACATTGGAAATATAAAGGAATATCCTCACAACCTGATGTTTATGAACGTTGGTTAGATTCCGTAAGGGAAACCATAGAAAATCCCTCTGCTAATGCTATTGAGTTTTTAGTAGATTTTAGAGCCAATAGTCTGTTTAAAGAAGAGGTTTATATTTATACGCCTAAAGGAGATGTTCAGTTGCTTCCAGCAGGTTCTACAGCGCTTGACTTTGCTTTCCATATACACACTGATGTTGGTTACCATTGTACTTCAATAAGGGTAAATAATAAATTGGTTCCTTTTGGTAAAGTATTAAAAAATGGGGATCAGATACAAGTCCATACGTCAAAAAATCAAAAACCCTCGGAAGATTGGTTGAAGATGACCACCACGGGTAAAGCGCAGGCCAAAATTAGGTCTGCAATGAAGGAGGAAAGAAAAAGGAAAGGCGAAATAGGAAAGGAATATTTAGAAAGGAAGTTAAAAAATCTGAAAGTTGAATTTGAGGAATCTTTAGAACTGATTTTAAAGGTATTCGATTACAAATCGTCCATTGATCTTTATTTCGATATAGCAACTGAAACCAGAGATATTCAGGATATTTTTAGGCGTTTTCATGTTGATAACGGAAAATTAAAGGAAATTTCAGTGCCTTTTGTTTTTCCAGATTTGGATAAAAATAGCACGGAAAAGAAAATATCTGTTAAACCCTCGGAGAAACCAAAGCTATTGGTAAACGGTGAGTCAGCAGAACAATATGAGTATAGTCTGGCAAATTGTTGCAATCCACTTCCTGGTGATGATATTTTTGCTTTTCTAACCCATAATATTGGGCTGAAAATTCATAGAAGTTCCTGCCCTAATGCAGCACATTTAATGGTAAATTATGGTTATAGAATTTTATCTGCTTCATGGCAGCAATCTAATGCCGAGGTGAATTTTATCGCAGAAATTAAAATAACAGGGGTAGATAGTGGCCCAGGCGTGATTGAACAGCTTTCTCATCAGATTTCTTCACAATTAGGCCTGAATATTCGCTCTATGGCCATTGAAGGAGATGAGGGTTACTTTGAATGTAGGCTTAAATTAATAATTAAAAATACGGACCAGCTTCACATGGTTATTAAATCTTTACAGGCGCTCGATAATATTTCTTCGGTGGTTAGGCTAGATTGATTAATTTTGCTAAATAATACAAAGGTTATGGTTGAGACAAAAACTACGAATGAAGTTTTTACAGAGGTAAAAAGAATATTTACCGCGTTTCTGGAACAACAGAATCAGAGGAAGACACCGGAAAGATTCGCTATTTTAGAGGAAATTTATCACCGAACGGATCATTTTGATGCCGAAGCGCTATACATCCATATGAAAAATCAAAGTTATAGGGTGAGTAGGGCTACAGTTTATAATACTCTGGAACTATTGGTTCATTGCGATTTGGTGAAGCGTCATCAATTTGGTAAAAATCTCGCTCAATACGAAAAATCTTTTGGCTTTAAACAACATGATCACTTAATCTGTCTGGATTGTAGTAAGGTACTTGAGTTTTGTGACCCACGAATTCAACAAATAAAAACGATGATGGGCGAACTTCTTCACTTTAAAATTGCTCATCATTCCCTAAATCTTTATGGACATTGTGATGGCGCTTGTGACAAAAACAAGAAAAACTCACCTACTTCGGCTTAAATAAACGCCAAATAAGATCAAAAACATTCCGGCAAAATTCCACCAACCCATTATTTCTCCATCTATAAATCCCCACATCATAGCCACTAAGGGCATCATATAGGCTACCATAGAGCCAAAAAGAGGCGAGGTTTGCTGAATGAGCTCGAAAAATATAACAGAAGCTAAAACAGTGCTTAC
>BJGN01000003.1:0-1490 GCA_014190515.1 Bacteroidota bacterium | reverse complement strand
CCTTTAAATGGTTCATTCTGTTTAGGTATTCCTTTTTATTAGACCATTTTATTTATGAAAGTAACTGATTATTTAAAAAATGCAGGCAATAATACGCTGATCTCCTTTGAAGTTCTACCGCCGCTAAAAGGAAGTGGTATGCAGGATATTTTTAATCTTTTAGATCCATTGATGGAGTTTAAACCCCCTTTTATTGATGTGACATATCATAGGGAGGAATATATTTATAAAAAGCAGGATTCGGGCTATTACGAGAAAACGGCCATAAGAAAAAGACCTGGAACGGTGGGTATTTGTGCTGCTATAATGCATCGTTATGATGTAGATGCCGTACCACACCTCATCTGTGGTGGCTTTAACAGAGAGGATACAGAGAATGCGCTCATTGATTTAAATTTTCTTGAAATAAATAATGTCCTTGCCTTGCGAGGTGATGCACTTCAATTTGACTCCAAATTTGTCCCTGAACCAGGTGGAAATGCTTATGCGCTCGATTTGGTTAAGCAAGTAGATGATATGAATCATGGTCGATATTTAGATGAAAATATTGAAAATGGACAAAAAACTGATTTTTGTATTGGCATTGCCGGCTATCCGGAAAAACATTTTGAAGCCCCAAATATGGAAAGTGATCTCGCTTTTATAAAAAAGAAAGTTGAGGCTGGTGCAGATTATATTGTTACTCAAATGTTCTTCGATAACAAAAAATATTTTGAATACGTTGAAAGTTGCAGAAATGCGGGTATTAATATTCCTATTGTACCAGGTTTAAAACCGCTTACGAAAATGTATCAGCTCAGTTCTATCCCCCGGCATTTCTATATTAATCTTCCAGAAGATTTAGTTGCAGCTTTCCTTTCGGCAAAAACGATGGAGGCAAAACGTCAAGTGGGCATTGAATGGTGCGTTGCGCAAAGTAGGGAGCTTAAAGCAGCGGGAGTTCCTTGTTTACACTATTACACTATGGGTGATGTGGATACCATTAAAAAAATTGCGGAATCCGTATTTTAATATTATTTTAGTCTGTTTTATTGATTCATTTTCCAAATTACTGTTTTATGTCATTTAATCGACCTTTTATGCTGAAGTGTATTATCTCTTTTCTTTTTATTTTAGGGATAAATGCTTCGCTTTTCTCACAGCTAAAATCGCCATATAATTTCCTTTCTAATCGATTTGGAGAAGAGTTTACGCCGCATGAATCTCTGGTTGAATATGTCAAGCACGTGGCTGAAAATAGTTCTCAGGTGAAATTGATAGAATACGGTCGTTCTACTGAGAATAGACCCTTATTGTTGACTTTTATTTCAACACCTGAAAATCTGGCTAATTTAGAACAAATCAGGACTAACAACCAAAGAAGAGCAGGATTACTCCCCGGGAAAACAGATCCTAATGGGACAATCTTTCCATTGTCTGGCTAAGTTTTGGTGTCCATGGAAATGAGGCATCTTGTTCTGAAACGGCGATGATCACTCTTTTTGAATTGG
>BJGN01000002.1:51876-75361 GCA_014190515.1 Bacteroidota bacterium | reverse complement strand
TTCCTTGAAATTCCCATTTTAAATGAGGTAATAGCAAGTTAGGATCAACTTGATCGATTCTAAGCGATAATGCCTGAGCAATAAATTGGGGTAATTTGCCCTCCCATTTTGATTTTGGAAATTGAATGGTAAGTTCACAATTCAAATCAAATGATTGTTTGATTATAGTAAGTTCATATTTCTTTGTCGCGTCCATAATTAATGGCATTTTACTATAATCACAATAAAATACGTAATAATCTGATAACTCTTTTTCAATGACACCAGCATTGTTAATGGCTGCAGCGGCAGCTAATCGATAGGCATTTATAAGACCAGAAGTACCAAGAAGGGTACCACCGAAATATCGGGTAACTACAATTAGGACATTGGTTAATCCATTACTATCTATTTGCCCCAAAATGGGTTTACCCGCAGTACCTGAAGGCTCTCCATCGTCATTTGCTCTATATTTAAGGCCATCGAGACCTATGCGCCAGGCAAAGCAATGGTGATTTGCTTTTCCATGTAATTTGCGGACTTCCTCTAAGGCGTTACCGGCGTCGTCCCCGTTTACAATGGGAAAAATATGGGCTAAAAATTTACTTCCGCGATCACGAAATTCGCCATATCCGGGAGAATTTATCGTTTTATATTGAAAATTATTTTTCATTGTTTCAAGAAAGAGCAATAAGAAGGACCGCCGAAATGGCTAAAGCTACACCCATTAATTTATATTGGTTTGCCTTTTCTTTAAAGATAAGTAGAGCACCTAACATAGAAATGGCAATAATACCCACATTATTTATTGGAAACATCAAACTGGCATCCCAGCCTTGCCCGATAGCTTTCATTAAATAATGAATAGACATAAAATTAGGAATGCCTAATATTATACCAAATGGTATAATATGCGGGGGTATCTTCAATCCATCTTTTATTTTTTGAAATATCATAAAGAAGATACCCAACGTAGCAGCAGTGCCAAAAAGTATGGCTAAAAATAATGCGGATTGTTTAGAACCTGTGGATTTACCCAAAAGGTAAAAAGCGGAATCGATGATGGAACTTAAAAGCCAGGTTAAAAGGGGGTAAAGCCATAAAATCCATTTTCTTTTTTGTTCCGGGTCTCTATTGAAAGGCATATTGATAACCACAATGGCACTCATAGCAGCAATAATTCCAATAATTCGAAAAATAGTAAGATTTTCAGCATAAAACAGAACGCCAATCATTATGGGGGCTATCAGAGACATTTTTTGAGTGACAGAACTTATCATAATGCCAAAATGAGTAACTGTTTTGGACATGATATTAAAGGTTATGATAAATAACCCACCTAAAAGAAAAGCATATCCGTTCAGCGGTTCGTCCTTCATGGATTGAAAATTCAAGGTCTCAGCATTAATTACTACAGTTGAAATAAGGCAAGTAATATAATTTACAGTAATTATTCCCTGAATATTAAAATTTTTGTCAGAAAAATAGCGAAACATCCAAAGTAAGGTGCACGAACTCAAAATGGATAAGGTCAGATAAAGCATTTATTCTTTTTAGAAACAAAGATAAGCGCAATTGTCAGTAAACAATGTCTTACCATTATCAACTAATTACCTATATTTGCAAAAATTTATAAAATTGCTTGCGTGGAAAGAACGCTTAGTCAGTACGACACTGAAATATTGGCCTGTAGGGAACTTTTTATCCAGAAAACGTTAGATTATGGAACTTCTTGGCGTGTTTTGAGGCCAACCTCCCTGACTGATCAACTTCTGATAAAAGTAAAACGCATACGCACCATTCAAATTATGGGTGCTCAAAAAATTGTTGACCCCATAAAACAGGAATATCAAGCGGTGGTTAATTACAGTATTATGGCCTTAATTCAACTTGAATTGCCTGAAGATTATCCTTTCGATATTTCACTAGAAGAAGCTGTTTCTTTATATAACAAACAAGTCGGCATTGCCAAAAATTTAATGAGTAATAAAAATCATGATTATGGTGAGGTATGGCGGGAAATGAGGTTAAGTTCTTTGGTAGATATTATGTTAACTAAATTGTTAAGAATCAAACAAATTGAAGATAATTTTGGTAAAACAAATGTCTCAGAAGGGGTTGACTCAAATTATCAGGATATTTTAAATTATGCTGTTTTCTCCCTTATTAAAATAACAGAACAATCAGAAGTTTAATTTTTTAAAAGTAAAAACTCATATATGACACTTACAGATATAATTATGTATATGGCCATTGCAGGTGTTCTGTGGACATCAATGGTCTATTTCTTATGGCAGAAATCAAAAAATATTTTGATAACCTTCCTGCAAAGTTTTTGTGGTGCCTTATTTATATTTTCTGGTTGGGTTAAAGCCATAGATCCACTGGGAACAGCTTACAAAATGGAACAATATTTTGCAGAGTTTAAAGTAACTTTTTCACAAACTTCCCTGAGTTCTTTGGCTGATATTTTTCCAGTGATGGCAGAATATGCCATTGTTTTTGCTGTAATTATGATTGTTCTTGAAATTGTATTAGGTATTATGCTTCTTTTTGGCATTTATCAAAAAATTACAGCCTGGTCTTTTTTCTTGCTTATTTTGTTTTTTACCTTTTTAACGGGTTTTACGTACCTCACTGGTTATGTTCCCGAAGGAGTTAATTTTTTCTCATTTTCTCAATGGGGTGATTATGTAGAAACCAACATGAAGGTGACGGATTGTGGTTGTTTTGGTGATTTTATTAAATTGAAACCAAAAGTTTCTTTTTTGAAAGATATATTTTTACTCGTTCCAGCTATTCTATTTATTGTATTTAACAAAAGTTTATTTACTCTTTTTACTCCAGTAACACGAAATAGTATTCTTGCAATTAGTTTGGCAGGCTTCACTTTTTATTCTTTCTCCAATTTCGTATGGGATTTGCCCCACACAGATTTCAGACCGTTTAAAATAGGAAATAATATAAGAGAAATGAAAAAAAGCGAGAAGGAAGCTGCCGCTGCTGTTAAAATTGTTGCTTATAAAATGACTAATTTAAAGACAGGAGAGATCGTTGAAGTGCCTTTTGATACCTATATGCTCGAATATAGTAAATATCCTACCTCTGAATGGAAGCTTGAACAGATGAAGTCTGAGCCAGCTATAGAAAAAACTAAAGTGAGTGATTTTGAAGTAGCCGACATTGATGGAAATGATAAAACAGAGGATATTTTAAATTATCCTGGCTTCTCATTCATGATTATCGCATATAAATTAAATGAATCTGTAGTGAATACTACCAGAATTCAGAGAGATTCTGTATTTGTATTGGATAGTGTGTTAGTAGGAAAAACCTATCAGTATAATAATGTTTTTGACAGAATAGTAGAAAAAACCATACCTGTTAAGACCTATTCTTGGAAAGAAAATTATGTAGCATCCTGGAAAAATGACCTTCTCCCTGTTTTAAATCCTCTGTTGAAGGAAAATATTAAAGTTTTCGCTATTACAAAATATACCGATAAACAAATGATTACTGATTTTCAAAAATCATTGAAAGTTGATTTTCCTATTTATATGGCTGATGATATTTTGTTAAAAACGATTGTGCGTTCTAATCCTGGCGTGGTTTTATTAAAAGACGGAAAAGTGATTTCTAATTGGCATATAAATCAATTGCCTGATGCCAAAGAACTTATCAATTTGTTTGATTTAAAGAAATAAGATTTTTTAAAATATTAAGTACTATTATGCTGAGTCGAAGAAATGTTAGGGTAAAGGTGATGCAAATTTTGTATGCCTTAGGCAGAGATGTTACTCAGGATTATACTAAGGGGCTTTTAGGTTATAGAAGACAAATTAATCAATCTTTTGATCTTTATCTTTTAGTGTTATTTTATGTGATTAAAATAGCAGGTTATGCCTCCACTGACTTGAAAAATAGAAAATCAAGACATAGACCTACGGAAGAGGATAAATTTTTCAAACCAATCTTAGCGACTAATCCGCATATTAAATCGCTTTCCGATAACATTGGGTTGTCTAATCTTATCGATACCCATGATATAAGAGAAAAATTAGACGAAGATTTGGTTCGATTGATGTATAACGAGTTCTTAAAATCGGAAGATTATAAAGAATTTTTATTAGCAGATTCGTTAACTCCTGAAGATTACGTTAATATTTATTTGAGTTTATTAAAAACCTGTCTTCAATCTAATCATTTCCAGGAAGTACTTGAGGATAATTATTCTCAATGGATTGATGATGAATCTTTGGTGGTTGGTGCAGTTAAAAAGACATTAAAACAACTTCCTGTAGCTTCTGACTTTTACAAAGAATATATTCCTTCCGATGAGGCTACGGTTGATTTTGGTGAGTTTTTACTGGAGACTGTATTTTTTAAGGATAAGGAATTATTGGATATAATTACTCCGAATTTGCAAAATTGGGATGCGGAAAGAGTGGCTATCATTGACATGATTTTAATAAAAATGGCTATTGCAGAACTGCTAAATTTCAATTCTATTCCAGGAAAAGTAACTTTAAATGAGTATGTTGAAATATCAAAAACCTATTCTACGGATAAAAGTAAAGATTTTATAAATGGTATCTTAGATAGGTTGTTTAAGCAACTTACAGAGGATCAAAAAATTTTAAAAGAGGGTAGAGGTTTGCTTGATAGTTAGTAACCCACACAATGTCATATGATTATGCAGGATTCGATTTTAATTTTAGATTTTGGTTCTCAATATACCCAACTCATTGCCCGACGAGTCAGGGAAATGGAGGTTTACAGTGAAATAAAGCCGTTTAATCAGGTTCCGGAAGATCTCTCTAATTTCAAGGGGGTCATTTTATCAGGAAGTCCATTTTCTGTACAAGACTATAATGCACTAAAAGTTGATTTATCTGAAATTTTAGGGCGTTTACCAGTATTGGGAATCTGTTATGGGGCACAATATATAGCTCATTCGCTTGGTGGAAAAGTTGAAAAATCAGATAAAAGAGAATACGGAAAAGCTTCTCTTGAGATCCTTTCTGATTGTAGTAAGTTATTTGATGGCGTTGAAATGAATAGCCAGGTTTGGATGTCACACGCTGATACTATTACTAAAATTCCTGTAGGCTTTGAAGTTTTAGCGAAAACAAATGACATTCCCATTGCTGCTTTCGGAAGTAATAACCAATCATACGAGGCGGCTGTAGTTTGTTTACAATTTCATCCGGAGGTTACTCACAGTGTAGAGGGCTTCAAAATATTGGAAAATTTCGTTAGAAATATGGCTGGCTGTGAGGGAAATTGGACACCCGCAGCCTTTGTAAAATCTACCGTAGCCGATTTGAAAAGCAAAATAGGCAGTGATCATGTCATTTTAGGATTAAGTGGAGGCGTTGATTCATCAGTTGCGGCAGCTTTACTTCATAAGGCCATTGGAAACCAGTTAGTTTGTGTTTTTATTGATAACGGTTTACTCAGGAAAAACGAATACGAGGAAGTTTTGCACAGTTATAAAGATATGGGTTTAAGGGTCATTGGGGTGGACGCTAAAGCTCATTTTTATGAAGCATTAAAGGGTGTTTCTGATCCAGAGGCAAAAAGAAAAGCAATTGGAAAAGCTTTCATTGATATTTTTGAAGAACAGGGTAAGTTTCTCGAAAGTACCGATAATAATATAGCTTATTTGGCTCAAGGTACCATCTATCCAGATGTCATTGAATCTGTTTCTGTTCACGGACCTTCTGTAACTATAAAATCACATCATAACGTTGGTGGTTTACCTGAAAAGTTGAATTTAAAAATTGTGGAGCCTCTTCGAATGTTGTTCAAAGATGAGGTGAGAAGAGTAGGAAAAGAAATGGGTGTAGCCCCAGATATATTAAACAGACACCCTTTTCCAGGTCCTGGTCTCGGTATTCGTATTTTGGGAGATATAACTGCTGAAAAAGTCAGATTGCTGCAAGAGGCTGATGCTATTTTTATAAATGGATTAAAAGAGGAGGGACTATATAATGAAGTCTGGCAGGCTGCCACCATTTTATTACCCATTTTTGCCGTGGGCGTAATGGGTGATGAACGCACTTATGAACAAGTGGTCGCGCTAAGAGCTGTTACTTCGTTGGACGGTATGACCGCTGAGTGGTGCCATTTACCTTATTCGTTCTTGGGTAAAATAAGTACAGACATAATTAATCAAGTTAAGGGAATAAATAGAGTTGTATATGATATCAGTACCAAGCCCCCGGCAACCATTGAGTGGGAATAATATTTTCTTTAATTTTTTAGTTGGTTCCTTTTTGTTGCTGTCGGCCGCTTGTAGTTCAAGCAGGTCCGTAGCCTCTGTTACGTCTATTCCTCCTTCTGATTTTACTAATCAATCTCGTATTTTAATTGGAAAATTAGACACGCTCCCCGTTATTCTAGCCCCAACAGATGGTTCGCTGCCTATTCAGTCCGATAAGGTAGCAAAGGAATTTCCAAGTGACCAAATACACATTGCAAAAGGAAAATTAACTAAAAATGCTACTTTGAAAATTGGGTTTGTACTTCCCTTTCTTAATGATAATATTTCTTCAGTCGGTCGGGGTGATATAAATAATTCGGTAAGTAGGTGGGCTATTCATTATTATACCGGGGCAAAATTAGCCCTGGAAAAGTGGAAAAATAAGGGGGTTTCGTTTGAATCGGTCGTTTGGGACTCAGGTCCGGATACTGTTTCTCTTCAAAAACGAGTATCAGATGATAACAGATTTTTAGATGTACCCTTGATTATTGGTCCTTACCATAGAGATAATATCAAATATCTGGCTAATTATGCTAAAAATTCAGGTGTATTGTTGTTTTCTCCTTTCAGTGCAGCGCAGAATTTAACCGAAGATAATCCTTTTTTCTATCAGGTAAATCCAACTATAGAAACGCAGATTTCAGCTATTGTCGATCATGTAAATCAGTATGCACGTACTGAAGATATTTTAATATTACAGAAAGATTCAGATGCAAAACTGAACGAATTATTTTTAGCTTCCTTTCTAACAAAAGGAAACCAAGAGGATGGGGGGCTTCCTAAATCCCTTATGTTATCATCTAATGTAAGTACCTGGGCTAAGAATTTATTGCCTGAATTGCAAAAAAGAGAAAAATTGGTGATTATTTTGTCTTCATACTCAGATGAAGTTTTTTTAAATAATCTGATGCAAGAATTGAATAGGGAATCATTTGATAAAAAAGAAATCATTGTTTATGGATTATCTCCATGGTTAAATTTAGAGAAAGTTGATTTTCAACTTCTTGATTTGCTTAATTTCCATGTTTCTTCTCCTTATTACATAAATACTGGAAACAGCGAGGTAAGAGAATTTCAGCAAAGTTTTTATCAGGAACTTGGTGTTTTTCCTCAACCAGAAGCTTTTCAAGCATTTGATTTAGTAAATTTGCTGTTTGAAAATTGGATAAAAAAGGGAGATTTTTTTCAGGAAGATTTAGATTCTTTTGAATCTACCCATTTCTTGGCAGCTCCGTATCAGTTCAAAAAAGTGAAAACATCGACTGATGGTATAGAGAAATGGCAATTAAATAGGAATCAGACAGTAATGATTTTAAAATTCTCGGGTTTTGGGTGGCAAAAAGACTAAAAAGGTAATCCAAGGCCAAAATTAAGATTGACATTCTTCCATTTTAGATCTTCTTTTTTTGCCCAATAACTCCCGTCTATGCCACTGTAAGGATACCTAAGAGGGATTCCTAAATCAAGGCGGAACATAAAGTACGTAAAATCTATTCTTACTCCAGCACCGGGGCTTAATGCTATTTGCCTGTAAAAGGCATCACTTTGGCCTTTCGGATTGAATGGTTCGGTATTAAGGTTCTTTTTCCATTGAAAGTTAGATCCGGGTCTTGATTCATCTTTTTTTAACGTCCAAACATTACCGCCGTCAAGGAATAGTGCGCCTTGAACTCGCCAAAATGCTTTGAATCGCCACTCTAAGTTAAATTCTATTTTTAAGTCACCCGTTTGAAAAAATACAAGGCGGTTAGTTTCAGAAAGTGAAAAGGAATCTATATATCCGCCGGGGCCTAATCCTCTGGCAGCCCATCCTCTTATGCTATTGGGGCCTCCCACATAAAATTGTTTTATATAAGGAACCGTTGTGGTATATCCAAACGGTAAAGCTAATCCTGTATTTATTCTGGCTGCAAATGTATTGTTGTTTGAGGCGTTATAATAAAATCTGAAATCTACTTCTGATTTAACAAATTGGGAAAAAAGCGTAGAGAAAATTTTAAATGGATTTTTAGTTCCTGAAATTTCATCGACGGCTTTATTAAGCAGCCAAAGTTCTCCTCCTGCGGTTTCAAAATTAATATTGAATTGATTTGAAATACCTCTTAAATTTTGAACATTTTGGTTGGTGAAATTTACATCCCTGAATAAAATACTGGCAAATAGTTGTTTAGAAAAACTATTTGCCAAAAAGGGATTCGTTTCAATTATTTTTTGACCTTGAGTATAAAAATAAGGTCGTATATAGTCAAATGCAGCATGATTTACAGATAATCGTTTATTTTGACCTAGATTTAACTCCACACCATAAGCAAGATTCGCCAATTGATAGCGATAAAAATCTAATAACAAAACATAACCCGCACTAGCGGTTAATTTTGCTGTGGAAAATTCTTCAAAATTACTCCAGAATGCAGTATTTCCGGAACTAAAATAATTTATTAAACGCCAGGTTCCTAAATAATCACTAAATCGGGGAATAGATATGGTATTTTGAGCTCTCAAGTCTATAGTATTCCAAAATTTACTTCTTGGCTCTGGATTAAATTCTACACCAGCTGATAAATTAAACAAACTATTTTCTGCACCACGAAACAGATTTCTGTGTCTTATAGATGGGCTCATTGACAATCCAATGAGATTACCTGCACCAGCCGCATTACTTCTATTTGTATAATTTAACTCTACATCAAACCCAATTTCAATCTTTGGCGCACTGGATAGTTCAATATCAATGTCAACCATTGCTTCTCCCTGATTGATGACTGGTTTAATGCGAATAAATTTGAAAACACCTAAACTGGATAATAATCGTAAACTTTCAGTGTAATCCTCTTCTTTATATTTTGAGCCAGGTCTGAATCTTATAGACTTTATTAATTGCTTAGGTTTTACCAGCCAATCTTCGCCATAACTGTTCAATTGAATACCGAACAAAGTAGTATCAATTACATTTTTTAATGAGTCATTTACTCCGGCATCTATATTAACCTTGCAATATCGAATGGTATATGAAATATGATTACTATCATTTAATGGAAATGATATATTTTGATAAAGTTTGGTTTTGTAGGGTATGGCCGATGTATCAACTTCTAATTCTTCAAAAACATTTTGCGAAAAATTTAAATATCCCTCATTCCTCAAATGCTTAATAATTCTCTCTTTTTCAAGGTTATACAAACCATATTCAAAAGGTTTATTTTTTCCTAACAAGGTTTTACTACTAATATTAATTAATTCCTGTTCAATTTTTTTATCGGGACTGGTGAAAATAATCGTATCAATATTATATCTGTTTCCTGGGTGTATGTTGTAGGTAATATCACCTTTTAAATTTTTTAAAGTATCCATTTTAAAAGTAACTTTCGCATCTAAGTATCCTTTTGACTGGAGATAATTTTTAGCGTTTATTGAATTTGTCTCCATTTGATTATAGTTAATAATTGCTGGTTCTTCACCCATAACCTTTCGTTGCCATTCATCGAGTTTTGTAGTATCGTTTGCTTGACTGGCCTTGTAGTAGAACCAAATCCTGGGGATGAATAAAAATCTTTTATTAATAGCAGGTTTTAAATTGGTTTTTAAAACATAAGTTAAATTACTTTTATCTTCGATAAATTGATTTTTTGGCCATTCAATGTTGTTTTTTCTAAGTAAATAGGTACTATTATTTCTATATATTGTAGTAGAACACCCCATTAACCATAATAAAGGAGTAACGTATATAACTTTAAATAATCCTTTTAACTTTGTCATATGCTTTCAAAAAATAAAATTCATCACCTAACGAGTCTGCAAAATAAAAAGTTCCGGGAACAATTTTGCGAATTCCTCATTGAAGGGGATAAGATTGTTAAAGAGTCTTTGGTTCAGAAAAATTTCAAACTGTTGGAAATTTTTGCTGTTGAGCGCTGGGTTGAACAAAATACCATCCTTTTAAGCAAAAATAAACAAGTTGAGATTACTATTATTTCTGAAAAAGAGCTGGGCAGAATCTCCTCCTTGAAATCACCCAATCAAGTTATAGCAAGACTGGCTTTTAGTGAGCAAGTTTTTAATCTACCATTAGCCTCTGCGGGACTAACCATTTATCTGGACGGTGTTCAAGATCCTGGAAATGCAGGTACCATTATAAGAACGGCAGAATGGTTTGGCGTAAAACAAATCGTTTTTTCACCTGATTCAGTGGATAGATTTAATACAAAATTTCTTCAATCTTGTATGGGGTCTATTTTTAGAATAACTTTGCTACACATTGATTATCAAGAATTTAAAAAATTAACAATTGATTTACCTTGGTGGGGCGCAAGTCTTTCAGGTAAAAATATAGATGATTACATTCCTTCCTTACCAGGCGTTCTGGTCATGGGCAGCGAGGGTTCTGGTATAAGACCAGAAGTAGAAAAATTATTAGACGAAAAATTGAAAATACCCAAAAATAATAATGCAGATACAGAAAGTCTCAATGTATCTGTTGCTACGGGAATACTTTTAAATAAATTAACCAGTAGTTAATACAAATTTATTGTTCTTTGGCCAGGAACTCATTGTACTTTAACGTTTCATAAAACCCTCCACCAACATATTTTAATTCTGGCATTATCTGTGCTGGTTGTTTATAACCTGGAGAAATAGTTATTCGTTCAAGTTTTTCATTTAAATAAACAAAAGATGGATAACCTAATTGACCATCGAGTAATGCGGCCGCTAATTCATGGTAACCTCTTGATCCTGATACAACAAAATTAAAGGTTTTTCCTTGAAATGTGACTGGGTTCTTTTGTTCTGCATCAAACTTAACACAATAAAAATTTTCATTCAGATAGGCAGAAACCGCTGGATCTGTGAACGTTGTGGCATCCATACGTTTGCACCAGCCACACCAGTCTGTGTACATATCAATAAAAATTTTCTTTGGTTTCTTTTTTTGTAAGGCAACAGCCTCTTCAAGACTGTACCACTTTATGGGTGTTACAGCTTTAGTGTCAGCTGTAGAAAAATTGAAAGCAAAACTCACTGCAATAAAGGTAAGTATTGTCGCTGTAGCAATCCAACTTTTATTCATATCTTTTTTTTTCAAAAATAATCTATTTTAATAATACGTACAAATGTACTTTCTTATTTTAACTAAATTTAAATTATCTTGTTCGGTTATAAATATCAATTTTTATGAAAATTATTGTAGCTATTGGAGGGTCGAGTGGGTCAATTTATGCAAAAATTTTATTAGACCGCTTAAAAGTAATTGTCAATCAGACCGAGGCAATAGGTGTCGTAATGAGTGATAATGCTATATACAACTGGGAATTAGAGATTGGTACCTGGTCTAAAGATGAATATCCGTTTACCTTTTATAATAAAATGGATTTTATGGCTCCGTTCGCATCAGGTTCAGCAAAATATGAGGTAATGCTTGTATGTCCTTGTTCAATGGGTCTTCTCGGGCGCATTGCTGCTGGCATATCTACCGATTTAACTACCAGAGCGGCGGACGTAATTCTGAAAGAAAGGAGAAAATTAATTATTGTTACCAGGGAAATGCCACTCAGTTTAATTCATATAAGAAACATGGAAACCGTGACCTTATCCGGTGGAATAATTTGTCCTGCAACACCTTCTTTTTATGGTAAGCCCTCGACCATTGATGAGGTTGCAGGCACGGTTATCGATAGAGTGTTAGATTTATCAGGTCTTACTTGGAAAAGTTATAGGTGGGGTGAATAATATTTTATTTAAAAAAAGTGGTTTTTCTCATTAATCCATTTAATTTTGCCGTCAATTTATTCACCGCTAAATTTTTCCTGCATGTATAAAAATATTTTGAGGACTGTAATACTGTCCACTATCATTTTAATAACTGCCTCATGTAAGGCGCAAAATTCTGATGCAAAAATGGATTCAGTAAGTTACAGTGTTGGTGTGCTTATGGCACAAAGCCTAAAACAACAAAATTTTGAAGATTTAAATCCAGAAATTATCGCTCAAGCAATCAGCGATGTATTGAAAGGCAAAGAGCCTAAATATTCAGTGGAAGAATGTAATAAAATGGTTCAGGATTATATGCAGAAAAGTCAATCAAGCAAATATCAGGCAAACGTATCAGAAGGTGAAAAATTTCTTGCTGAAAACGGAAAAAAACCTGGTGTAGTAACCACAGCAAGTGGCTTACAATATGAAATTTTGAAACCAGGAAACGGAGCAAAACCTACTCCTTCTAATCAGGTTACTGTTCACTACGTAGGTACTTTATTAAATGGTAAGGAATTTGATAGTTCAGTAAGAAGAGGAGAGCCAGCTACTTTTGGTGTTACCCAGGTGATTCAAGGTTGGGTAGAAGGATTACAGCTAATGCCTTTAGGTTCAAAGTACAAATTCTATATTCCAGCCAATCTCGCTTATGGAGAAAGAGGTGCAGGAGGTGATATTCCTCCTTTCGCAACCTTGATTTTTGAGGTAGAGCTAATTAAAATATTATAAATATTATCGTATGCCATGAATATTGATATCATAACCCTTTTACCTGGCTTGTTAGAAAGTCCTTTCAACCATTCTATCTTAAAAAGAGCCAAAGACAAAGGATTGCTTCATATCGAAATTCATGATTTACGAAATTATGGTATTGGTAATAGTCTTCAATTAGATGATTACCAGTTTGGTGGGGGTGCTGGCATGGTTTTAATGCCAGAACCCCTTTTCAATTGTATCTCCAGGTTGAAAGAAAATAAACATTTTGATGAAATCATCTTTTTGACACCGGACGGAGATAGATTAACACAAAAAATAGTGAATACCTTTTCCCTTAAAAATAATTTACTACTCATTTGTGGACATTATAAAGGGATTGATGAAAGGATACGCGAAATGTTTGTTACCCGTGAAATTTCTATTGGAGATTATGTACTTTCAGGTGGAGAATTAGCAGCAGCTGTTTTGGTTGATGCAATTGGACGATTAATTCCAGGTGTTCTAAACGACGAAACGTCTGCTTTGACCGATTCTTTTCAAGATGATTTACTTGCTCCTCCGGTGTACACCAGACCTGCTGATTTTATGGGAATGAAAGTTCCGGACGTTCTTTTATCCGGCCATTTTAAGAATATTGAGGACTGGAGGCAAGAACAGGCCTACCGAAGAACAAAATCCCGACGACCTGATCTTCTTTTTGATGACGATGAACTTTAATCCTGTTTTTCAGGTTATTTTTAATTAATTTCTAAACAAAGACATTAAATGATATTTCTCTCCTCCTTCATAATGCCCGATTTTTCTAATCCCGCCGTTTGGATTAGCTTGTTGACGCTTACCTTTCTGGAAATTGTTCTTGGTATTGATAATATTATTTTCATTACTATTGCCTCCAATAGATTGTCCATTGAGGAACAGCCTAAAGCCAGATTAATAGGCATGTTACTTGCTATGGGTTTTAGAATTATTTTATTGTTTGGTATATCGACTATAATTGCAATGCAAGAACCACTATTTTCTATTAATCTTTGGTGGTTTAATGGTGGTTTTAGTGGGCAAGCACTTATTCTGGCGTTGGGTGGTGTCTTCTTATTGTACAAAGCCACAAATGAAATTCACCACAAATTAGATGGAGAAAATAGTCATGATAATTCAGAAAAGAAGCCTAAAGTAAGCACGATGCAGCAGGTTATTACACAGATTGCTTTGATTAACGTAGTTTTTTCATTCGACTCTATTTTAACTGCCGTTGGACTTACTGACAATTTGATTATCATGATATTTTCGGTTATAACATCTGTGGGCATTATGCTTGTTTTTGCTGGTCCAGTCAGTAAATTTGTAAATGAACATCCTTCTATTCAAATACTTGGATTATCCTTCCTTATTTTAATAGGATTCATGTTAATGACGGAGGCTGCCCATTTAGCCCATCTAAAAGTTTTTGATGCTGAAATAGGTACAATTCCTAAAGGCTATTTATATTTTGCAATTTTCTTCTCATTAGTAGTTGAATTTTTAAACATGAGAGTAAAAAAGAAGCAAAATCCCATTCAGTTACATGGTTTAGGCGAAGAAGCCAAAAAGGAAGGCTTGATTGATTAATTTTAAATTTTATTTAGTATGACACAGGAAAAGAAGACTGATATAGCATTACTTTTATTACGACTTTACGTTGGTTTTGCTATGTTTTATGGCCACGGATTAAGAAAGATGGATAAACTGTTTGGGGGAGAGGAAATTACCTTCGCTGACCCATTCGGATTGGGTCCAGCGCCTTCCTTAGCTTTGGCTGTTTTTGCAGAGGTATTTTGTTCTATTTTAATAATGTTAGGGATATTTACCCGATTATCTGTCATCCCTCTAATTATAACCATGTTGGTTGCCTGGTTAATGGTTCATATTTCAGATCCATTTGGCGACCAGGAATTGCCCGTTTTTTACTTGGTTAGTTATGTAGTTTTATTCTTACAAGGTGCAGGTTGGTATTCAATAGATTCTTTAATGAACAGAAAGCAGTAAAAATGTATTCATTTACAAGCAAGTGTAGCTTAATTTTAAATTTATCGGTTTTACTTGCTTTGACTTTCTCCTGTTCAAAAGAAACTAAATCCATTGATACATATCAGGTAATTGAGGGTAAAACAATGGGCACTTATTATAGAGTTACCTATAAGGATTCATTGAATAGAGATTTTTTCAATGAGCTGGATTCTATTTTAATTGCCATTAATGATGACGTTTCAACGTATATTCCATCCTCGACGATATCTCGTTTTAATCAATCAGAAAGTACTTTCTCCGTTCCCGTTTCCGCGATTCACTTTATTGAGAATTTTAAATATTCGCAATTGGTAGCTGATTTATCTACGCAAATGTTTGATCCTACCGTTGGTCCATTAATTAATTATTGGGGTTTTGGCTATACTGGTAGAAAACCAGTAACTAAAGTAGATAGCGCAAAAGTTGATTCCCTCTTGAAATTTGTTGGTTTAGATAATATTGAATGGGTCGAGAAAAATGACTCTATTCATTTTACGAAAAAATTTCCTGAGGTAGAGCTTGATTTCGGAGGTATTGCTCAGGGATATGCCATAGATGTGCTTGCTGCATTTCTTGATAAAAAAGGGGTTAAAAATTATTTAGTAGATTTAGGTGGAGAGTTCTCAGCTAAAAATAAAAATGCAAAGGGAGCTTTTTGGCAGGTGGGAATAAATATTCCTAAAGAAGATGCCGAAGTAAATGCAATTCAAACTATTTTCTCATTAGTGAATGAAACCATTTCAACATCTGGAAATTATCGTAATTTCCACGAGGTGAAAGGGGTCAAATACAGCCATACTTTAAATCCTTATACTGGGTTTCCTGAAAAGAATACGCTCTTAAGCGTTTCTGTCTTTGGTCCAAAATGTACTATGGCAGATGGACTTGCTACCGCATGTATGGCTATGGGATTTGATAAAGCACAACTTTTATTGGAATATTTACCAGATTATGAAGGATATTTTATATTCAGCAAACCTGACGGACAAATTGGTACTCATTATACCAGTACCTTAAAGGCTGGAAAAGACAAACTAAAAACAGTTAAATGACGGTAACACTAGATAAGGATTTATGTTTTTTTGATATCGAAAGTACAGGATTAAATGTATTAAGAGACAGAATTTTGCAGCTTGCCATTATAAAATATCCGAAAAATAATAAGCCTGTCGAGGAGTTGTCATTACTAATAAATCCTGGTGTGCCTATTTCAGAAGAAGCCTTTCAAGTACATGGAATATCTGCTAAAGATCTGGCAAACAAGCCTGTTTTTTCTCAGGTTGCTGACAAAATCAATAAATTTATCGGGGAGGCTGACTTAGCTGGGTATAATTCCAACAGATTTGATATTCCTATGTTAATTGAGGAATTTGCCAGAGTAGGCATCGATTTTGATATGTCAAAAAGAAGGACCATTGATGTTCAACGGATTTTTTATAAAATGGAACCAAGGACCTTAAAGGCTGCCTTGCGTTTTTATTGCCAAAAGGAGCTCGTTGATGCCCACGATGCTTTATCTGATGTCCGCGCAACTATCTCTGTATTTGAGGGTCAATTGGCTATGTACGTCGGTAAAGAGGTGGAAAATGAAGACGGTGTGGTCGGCCCTTCGCCCATAACAGCAGATATTCAACAGTTACATGATTTTACCAACGATTTACGCTTTGTTGACGCCACACAAAAGCTTAGGGTAGAAAAAGATGGTACTGTTGTTTTTAACTTTGGTAAATATGAAGGCAAACCTGCAGGAGAAGTATTATATAATGATAGAAATTATTATAATTGGATTATCACTAAAGAGTTTTCATCCCAGGTAAAACAAGCTGTAAAAAGTTTATTAAAAGATTATGCTAATAAAATGGACAAGGATAATCGCTAAAGGTCAGTGGAATATCTATCTTTTCTTCTTTGTTTGCTTTCTTTATCTTTCCTCCTGTAACGAAGATCAAAAAGAGGGTTGTTTAGATTATAGGTATGCTAATTTTTCTGTAAATGCGGATATAAATTGCCTTGATTGTTGCAAATTTCCAGAACTAAGGGTAATATTGAGACATCGTATTTCTCAAGGAGATTCACTTTATCCGGTAATTTATAAAGATCAATCTTATGCTTTTGCCCAGGGTGACTCTTTTATTATTGAAAATTTATCTTTTATACTTTCTGACTTTCATTTGGTTGATTTAAAGGGTTCAGAGGTCCCAGTATTTGATTCTTTATTCGTAAGAACGGTAAATCTCCAAAGAGATTCTGTTTTTTATTCCTTTTCCAATAGTTTCTTAATAGGAAATCCTAATCTTTTTCAAAAGAAAAAAGTTGCTTCAGTTTTTCATAATGGATTAGGTGTTAAAGCCCTAAGATTTACCTTGGGTGTCAAGGCGCCGGCTAATGGGCTTACTCCGCTTGAATTTCCCCCAAATCATCCTCTCGTTGTTAATCAAAGTTATTTGTATCAAAAGGAAAAAGGATATATTTTTGCTAATATGCAATTGAAACGAAAGGCTTTTCCCTTAGAATCAAGTATTAATATCAGTTTAAGTGGAAATGATTTCTTGAATACCATTGAAGTTCCCTTTTTTACAAATGCAAAAGCAGGGTATCACCAAGAAATTACGCTTGAAGTTGATTATGCTAAATGGTTCAAAGAATTAGATTTTTCAAAAGATCCCCCTGAAATTATTCGAAAAAAATGGATGGTCAATCTGGTAAATTCTTTTAAAATAGTTACAGTTTTAGAGGTCATTGATTAATCAACAAATTTTTTGTTATGAATAAATTGCTTTTTATTCTGTTTTCTTTTAGTCTCTTTACTTGTAATAATGAAACGCCAATAGTTCCAACCGTGGATGTTAAGTTGCGGGTAATAGGTACTTTTAACGACTTGCCATTGCAAATGTATAATCAGAATTATGAATACACGGATGGAATCAAAATTAAATTTCAGTTGTTCAATTTTTACCTGTCAGATTTATATTTGATAAAAGGAGTTGGAGCAGCAGAAGAAAAAGTATTGCTATCTGAAGTAGTGTTAGTAAATTTCAAGGACATACAATCTTTATCTGCAGCGGAGAGAGGAGTTGAGCTGGTATTTAAAAATATTCCTACTGGAAATTACACTGGTTTTCAAACTGGTGTCGGTGTTGCTCCACGATTAAATGCAACAGGACCAGCTTCTTATCCGCCGCCGCACCCATTAGATGATAACTATTGGTCGTGGGCAGCAGGCTATGTATTTTCAAAGATAGAAGGAAATGCAGATGTGGATAATTCCGGAAAATTCGCTACCAAATTAACCTTTCATTTAGGAGGAGATGCATTTTATAAGCCAGTTTCATGGACTAAGCCTATCTCTATAAGTAAAGAATTTTCAGAAATGGTTCTAACTATAGATGTTAAAGATATCATTTGGAAAGACCAGAATAATTTTCTTGATTTTAGAAAAATAACCACAGATCATAGCGTAAATAAAGACTTAGTTTCTTTTTTAATGACCAATTTACAGCAAGGATTGAAATATCGATAAGATGTTAAAATGGCCTCTTCTCATTACATTGTTAATTTTCAACACGTGTAAAAGGAATACTTCCGTAGCCAACGACTTTCCCCCAATGGTGTGGCCAAAAGATAATCTTTATGATACGGAAAAAGTGGCCATTGGGGAAAAGTTGTTTTTCGACCCTATACTTTCCGTAAATAAAAAGATAAGTTGTAGCACTTGTCATATACCCTCTTTAGCTTTTACAGACGGCAAGAAGGTTTCTAATGGGTTATTTCCTTTATCGAGAAGTGCACCATCTTTATTAAATATAGGTTTTCACTCTAAGGGTTTATTCTGGGATGGTAGTGCTTCAACGTTGGAAAAGCAGGCACTTATACCTGTAAGAAGCTTTCTGGAAATGGGGCTTCCCTGGGTTATTGCTGAAAAAAGAATCAATGAATCAGTTGTTTATGCCAAAGCATTCAAAAAAATATACGGCGATATTTTTATTGATTCATTTAAAATTGCTGCGGTTTTGGCGCAGTATCAGAGAACCTTACTTTCAAAAAATTCAAAATTTGATGCTGTAATGAGGGGAGAAATGAATTTTACACCTAATGAAAAACGTGGTTGGACTATTTTTTTTGATGCTGATCCCTTATTGCCGAGCGCTGAATGTAGTCACTGTCATGTTGATCCTTTATTTACTGATTTGTCCTTTCAGAATAATGGCATTCATACAGAGGACGAATTAAACGGTAACTCATTTGAGAAGGGTAGAGAGTCAGTAACCTTGAATTCTAATGACCGTTTTAAATTTAAAGTTCCCACCCTAAGAAATATTGCCATGACAGCTCCCTATATGCATGATGGTAGATTAAAATCATTAGAGGAGGTTATGAATCATTATAACATGGGTGGAAACCCAGGATTTAATGTAAATCCTAACGTTAGAAATCTCAATTTGTCAAAACAAGATATTTCCGACGTAATAGCTTTTTTACATACCTTAACCGATTTAAAAACGATGGAATAGAAATCGAATAAAGAAACTTTTAATCCAATTATTCGTTTTAGTATTCAAATATAGGTGATTATGCATAGAATATTGATTTTTTGCTGGTTCCTTGCTTTGGGAATTTCTTTAGTTTCTTGTAAAAAAGACCCCGAAATATGTGTTGATTGTTTAGAAGATCTTGCTTTTAAACAAGCTGTTCCAGATACTACGCCTTATGTTCTAAATGTTCCTTCCTGGCTACCTAAACCTATAATTCCTTCTGATAATGTATTGACAATTAAAGGGGTTGCATTAGGAAGAAGATTATTTTATGATCCAATTCTTTCAAAAGATAGTACCCAATCATGTGCCAGTTGTCATTCATTAGATAAATCATTTACTGACGGCTTGCCCTTAAGTAAGGGTGAAAAAGGTTTAGTTGGTATTCGTAATAGTATGGCATTGGTTAATCTTGCTTACAACACCAGAGGTTTTTTCTGGGATGGGAGAGTGAATTCATTGGAAAATCAGGTTCTCCATCCCATTGAAGATCCTTTGGAGATGAATAATACCATTCAAGAGGTAGAATTAAGGTTGAGAAGAAGTAAAAGGTATCCAGCTTTATTTAAAGAGGCATTTGGTATCACTTCAAAAAACGAGATTACCATTGATTTGTTAGCCAAGGCCATCGCCCAATTTGAAAGAACCTTAATTAGCGGAAATTCCCGATATGATCAGATAATATGGGGACAAAAAGGTTTTCCTGAAGAAGATGAAGCCAGAGGTATAGAGTTATTTTTTATAGAATTTGCAGGTAATATTAATCATCCAGGTTGTAGCCATTGCCATTTTAATCCGCTTTTTACAGATAACCAGTTTCGAAATAATGGTCTGGATTATGTAGCTTCTCTTCTTGATTTCAAAGACCCGGGAAGAAGAAATGCTACCCAAAATATAAACGATAGTGGTAGATTTAGGGTTCCAACCCTACGAAATATTGCTTTTACTGCGCCTTATATGCACGACGGAAGATTTAAAACATTGGAAGAAGTATTGCAACAATATGAAAAAGGGGGGCATGGTGTCATTAATGAAGATCCAAATATCCATCCTTTTAAACTTTCTGATAGAGATAAAAAGGATTTAATTGCCTTTTTAAATATGTTATCGGATCCTTCCTTCATAAATAATAAAGATTTTTCAAATCCTTTTTAATTATTTTTTTTCGTGTAATTCACAAATAATATTGTAATTATATCTAAATCAGTTGTTTAAACCAAAATATATAGAAATTATATTTCACATCGTGCATAAATTGTACTTTTTTATCACTTTTTATAGCCTCATATTTGTATTATCAAAAGGGAATAAATGAATTCTCAACTGATTCAAAATGAAGGCTACTAAAGTAGTAAAAATATACGAGGCTCTCTTTTAAGAACCTCAAGATTTATGTTCATGGGATTATACTTTGGTCAATAAGTCGTGCTATAGTTTATAGCGCGACTTATTTTTTTTTGCCCAGTTGTAACTTGATTCAGACAACATCTATGGTTCAATCATGGTTTCTTCTATCTGTATTAAGCAATTTTATATTACCTTTCGTTTAATGTCAAACAGTATACGTTCGGATTTTAGTCTGAAACAGTGTGGGTTAAATTTTATCAAAATATTAAAATTCAATTAGTTATATTTTTTATATTGAGCTAATGTATCTTGCATAGTAAATCAAACATTCTGCATTTTACGTATAATAAAAAATTATAAATTATTCATTTTCAAATATATATAATTATTTTATGAATAAATAAATGTGTTCTATTAGGTTTAAAAACTTGACTAATAGCTCAAAATATCCTTTTTTTACAAGGTGAAAAGTTCCCCCAATGCTCAAATTAGTATTTTTTATTGATTTGTAATTCTTTACATGTATGATTCGTTCAGGAAAAATTAACTTTGTACTTATCCCTCTTTTACTTCCATTTTGGTTAATTAGTCAGTCGGTAAGTGTTCAATTTTCAGGTTCTCAACCCACTTGTTTTAATTTACCTACAGGTAAAATCACAGCTATTCCTGTCGGTGGAACCCTGCCTTATTCCTTTAGGTGGAGTACAGGGGCAGTAGGTTCAGAATTAATTAATGTTACCGCCGGTTCATACTCTGTTACCGTTACCGATGCATTCAATAGAACAGGAACAGGTACTTATGTTTTAACAGAACCTTCTAAATTAAGTGTTAAAATGGAAAGGATTGTTTGTGGCAATCCGACGACTGTTAAAGCGGTCGTTACAGGTGGAGTAGGTCCCTATACTTATGCATGGGACACGGGGTCAACGTTTGATACGACCATCATTAATGCAGAAAATAAATATTGCGTTTCAGTTACAGACAGCAGATTGTGTGGCAACATTACATGTGAGCCTATTATTATTACGCCTATGGTGATTGCTGTTGATACAAGGAATATTTCATGTAATAGTTTTCAAGATGGTCAGTTGACTGCCTCAGCTGGGGGAGGAACTCAGCCATACACTTACAAGTGGAGTAACGGACAATCTACCAGAGATATCAGAAATTTAGCGGGCGGTGTTTATACCGTGACTATTACAGAAAAAGGAGGTTGTTCGATTTCTGCCAAAGCTACAGTTACGGAACCAGCCAGATTAACTATTCCGTTGACTATAACTCGACCAGATTGTTCTGGGGAGGCCAGTGGTAGAATTGTTGCTCAACCCGTTGGCGGTAACGCGCCTTATCGTTACTCCTGGAGTACGGGTAGTTCCTCGTCTTCATTAAATTTTTTATCATCTGGCACTTATTCACTTACCGTTGTTGATGCTAAAGGGTGTAATGCGTCTTCAACAACTAATCTGCAAAACCAGTCTGCTATTAATTTGTTTACAACAAGTAAAGCAGAGACTTGTCTTGGTATGGGTGACGGTGAATTGAGGGTAAGTGCAATTGGTGGAGTTGGTCCATATCGCTATAAATGGAATTCGGGAGAATCTGATAGCTTAATAAAACTTAAAGTTACAGGTAATTATATAGTGACAGTAACAGATGCATTAGGATGTGTAAAATCGGCTAATGTTTTAATGACTGCCGCAGCCCCTTCACTGATAATAGATGTGTCAAATAGTGGATTAGGCTGTAACGCTTCCTCCAATGGGCGTTTACAATTAAATATCCGAGGAGGGCAGGCTCCATTTAGTATTCTATGGAATACAGGCGCAACTACTTCAGAAATCGCCAATTTAAAAGCGGGTAATTATCTGGCTACCATAACAGATGCTATCGGTTGTAAACAAGTCATTCAGGAGACTATTCGAGAATCTCCACCTATTCTTTTAGATATAAGCGGGGACGATCGGGTTTGTGGCAATGAAACTAATGCACGGCTGAGAACTACCGTTACGGGTGGGGTAATTCCTTATACCTATCAATGGTCTAATGGTAGAACGGGGCCAAATCCTGATAATATGGGTGCAGGCATGCATTATTTAACGCTTACAGATGCTAATAAATGTACCGTCATCGATAGTTTTTTTATAGCTAAACTTTCCGTTCCTCTTGTAACCCTTGTCGGAAATAAAATTGTTTGTAATAATGGCAGAGGATCTTTAACTGCGCAGGTATCTGGTTCGCCCGGACCCTACCTTTATGCATGGAGTAATGGACAGACTGGTGCTGCAGTTGGTAATTTAGGAACAGGTTTTTATTCTCTTACTGTGGAAGATGCCAATGCTTGCAGCACTATAGAGTTTTTTCAAATCGAGGTGGTAGATTCCCTAAGACCAAATCTGACCGTTCAACCTCCCCGTTGTAAAGGTGAATTAAATGGAAGTATTTTAGTAAATAATGTATCTGGTGGTGTCGCACCTTATACTTACCTTTGGAATAATGGCAGTACCTTAAATTCAAGGACTAACCTCGGTTCTGGCAATTACTCTCTAACTATTTCCGATAAAAATGGTTGCCAGTTTACAAGGAATTTTCCTCTGATTGAAGCTGATTTCCCTCTTGAGGTTATTCCACAGATAACGGATGTTCTTTGTGGTGTTCAGGGCACAGGGGCTGTATCCCTTCAAGTCAAAGGTGGAATTCTTCCATATCAACAACGTTGGTCTGATGGCTCATTAACAAGCAATAGGTCAAATTTAAGAAGTGGTCTTTATATTGTCACAGTTACCGATGCTTATGGTTGTCCGGTAACAAAAAATATTAGTATTAATGATCCGGGAAATCCAGTTTGTAATCTGGC
>BJGN01000002.1:0-51215 GCA_014190515.1 Bacteroidota bacterium | reverse complement strand
CAGATTTGGAGAATATTGAATCCCGTGGGTATATTTGATCAATTTAGCTTACCTACCCCCAATTTACCTCGTTTAATTGCCAATAATACGGTGGTTCCCGAAGTCCAGCCTGGTGTGTATCAATATAAGTTCAGGCACATCGATGGGAAAAATTATTCAGCATTAGTGACAAATGGGGTGGATACCTTACTTTTTCAAGGGGGTACTTCTTATCCTGAAATACCCATAACCAATCTTCCACTTTCCCAGTTAAGTTTGTGTGAAAATGGAGGTTCTTTCAAATTTAATCTGGATACCTCCGCTACTGGTAATCTGAATATTACTTTAAATGGTAAATTAATTACCGAAATTAATCCGGCAGAACTTGGAAACGGTTCATATAGCCTTGAAATTAATTATAATACTGGTTTACTTCAAGAATGTATCACCATTTTAGATTTAAATGTAGTAGTACAAAAAGATAGCTGTTTGGCAAAATTAGGCGATCGGGTTTGGCACGATTTAAATCAAAATGGTATTCAAAATCCCGGTGAACCTGGATTGGTAGGTGTTCAGGTTATTCTCTCGGTTATTGAGGGTAACAAAATTCGCGAAATGGATACTACTTTTACTGATAGTACGGGTATGTATATGTTTAACGTTCCCGCAGGAAAGTACAAGTTAACTTTTGCAAAACCTAATCCCGATTATGCCCCAACAACCTGGTTAAGAGGTTCTGACAGAAATGCAGATAGTGATATGAGTCCGTTCACTATGATGACAGAGTTTATTACTGTGGATACGGGAGTAAACAGGATGGATATTGACGCAGGCTTCTATCTTGAATGTAAAAATGTTACTTCCGGAGGTGAAATCGGATATAATCAACTCATTTGTGGACCTGGAAATGATCCTGTTAAAATAGTAAATGTTATAAGTCCCTCTGGTGTCGTCGGAGATCTCGAATATCTGTGGATGTACACCACTGATAGAGCACTTACCTTTGATATGAATTTATTTAGGCCAATTCCAAATTCTGATACCCGTGAATTTGATCCGGGACCATTGTACCAAACAACGTATTTTGCTCGTTGCGTAAGAAAGAGGGGTTGTTATGGGTTTTTGGAATCAAATGTGGTCAAAGTAGAAGTTGGAGATAGAGCTACTGTAAAGGTGGTAAGTTCTCCAACAATGTGTATTAATGCCAATAATTTTTTAGAGGTTCAAACCAGCACATCAGCGGCACAAATTACCTGGGAATTAGGCCCAGGTTTCCAATCTTCCCTGGCTTATGGATCAAAACCCAATGTTCGTTTTTCAGGTGTTGGTACTTTTTCCTATAAAGTAATTGTCGTTGAACGTGAGTGTACCGTTTCTTTTAATGGTTCAGTAACCGTAACAAATAATCCTACTTACTGCCCTTCGGTAAATGATGTGGAAACGATGTCTATTGAGGCAGAAGTTATGCCTGGTTTTGATGTGAAATTGTCATGGCGTAATAAAACATCGGCGTTTATTCCTACTTATACTATTGAAAGGTCAATGGATGGTATTAATTTCAAGCGATTAACTGACAAGAAATTACCAGTTATGGAGGTTGAAAATATGAAATATTTTGAATTTGTTGATAAGCCTGACAAAATGGGTTTACATTATTATAGGGTTAAAATGAAACAGGAAGATGGAACCATGTTACCCTCTAATGTAGAAAAGGTAATGTTAATGGATAAGCCGGATATGAAAATGATGGTTTTTCCAAATCCTGTTACAGATATTTTAAATGTGGAGTATTATTTTGTAACTCAGGATAACATTGAAATATCTATTTTCGATGCCAACGGACTAAAAGTTAGGGATTGGTTTTTTCCTCCCGGCCCAGCTGCCTCCAGAGCTTTGAATATTAAAGACCTTGCGCCAGGCGTTTATGCCATACGTATTATTTCTGGTTATGGAAATCCTATTACCGAGCGAATTATTAAACATTAATTCTTTTATTTCTTTAATAATATTGATAGCAAGAGATTGGGTTAGCCGTCTCTTGCTATTTATTATTAAAAAACAAGGTAATTCGTTTCTTTCTAAACTAATTGCCCTTATTTTTGCGCTCAAATAAAAAAAACAGATGATTCATACTGATTTACTCATTATTGGAGCTGGTCCCGTTGGCCTTTTTACCGTTTTTGAAGCTGGTTTATTAAAAATGAGGTGTCATCTGATAGATGCTCTACCAATGGCGGGCGGTCAATTGACGGAAATCTATCCCAAAAAACCAATCTATGATATCCCCGGTTATCCCTCTGTATTAGCGGGTGATTTGATTGACAAATTATTAGAGCAAATCGCTCCGTTTAGTCCTGGATTTACGCTAGGTGAAAGAGCAGAAAGTCTGGAAAAACAAGACGACGGCTCGTTCATACTAACTACTAATAAAGGGACCCAAATTAAAGCTCCCGTCATTGCCATCGCTGGTGGTTTAGGTTGTTTTGAACCAAGAAAACCACCATTGGAAAATCTTGAATCGTATGAAGATAAAGGGGTTGAGTATATAATTAGAGATCCTGAATTTTATAGAGATAAAAGAGTGGTTATTGCGGGTGGAGGAGATTCTGCCCTGGATTGGAGTATTTTTCTTACCGATGTAGCTAAGGAGGTTTCTTTAATTCATAGGAGAAATGATTTTAGAGGTGCACTCGATTCTGTTGAAAAAGTTTTTCATCTGGCTCAAACGGGGAAATTAAATTTATTGACTGATGCGCAGATTATAGGATTAAGGGGTAACGGTGCTTTAGATGCTGTACAGATAGAAAGTAAATCAAAAGGAGTTTTTCATCAGGAAACAGATCATTTCATACCTCTCTTCGGATTGTCCCCCAAATTGGGTCCTATGGCCGATTGGGGTCTTCAGATTGACAAAAATGCAATAGAAGTAAATACTTTCGATTACTCTACCAATATTCCTGGCATCTTTGCCATTGGCGATATAAATGTTTATCCTGGTAAACTAAAGCTTATTTTATGTGGTTTTCATGAAGCAACCTTAATGTGCCAATCTGCTTTTAAAATAGTTTTTCCCGATAAAAAAATTAGTTTTAAATATACCACAGTAAATGGGGTAGAATCATTTTAATCAGTAAAATAATTAGTCTATGTTGGGTTCTGAATTTGAGGAGATTGTAAAATTGCGAAGGTCAAATAGAAGTTTTGACCCTGAAGTAGAAGTACCTGATGAGGTGATTAAAAGGAGTTTGGAAAGAGCAATTTTGTCTCCTAATTCAAGCAATATGCAATTATGGTCTTTTTTTTGGATTCGTTCTGAAGAGGAAAAAAAGAGGTTTCAACCCTTGTGTCTTGATCAATATGCAGCAAAATCAGCTAAACACTTAGTGGTTTTTGTTACAAGAAGAGATTTGTGGAAGGAAAGAGCAAAATGGAATGCAGACATGATTAAAAGACAAGTGGTTGGCGAACCAGATAAGTATCAAAAACGAATGATTCAGTATTATGAAAAGTTGCTTCCCATTGCTTATGGCTACGATTTTCTTGGTATCTATTCCTTTTTAAGAAAGAGTATTTCTTTTTTTATGAGCATAACTAAACCCTTTGTTAGAATGGGAGGTTCAGCACAACAGCGCATCATTGTTCAAAAATCATGTGCGCTTGCCGCACAAACTTTTATGTTATCCATAGCTGCAGAGGGGTATCATACCTGTCCAATGGAAGGTTTCGACGAAGTTCGAGTTCGAAAAGCGCTGAATTTACCCCGAATAGCGGAAATTAATATGGTTGTTGCTGTTGGAAAAGGTACTGAAAAGGGAATCTGGGGTGAACGCCATAGAGTACCCTTTGATGAGGTTGTATTTGTAAAATAACCCTTTATTTGGGCATATTCTTGTTTTAAATTTCTTTGCTTTTTTGTATATTAACGTCTTTAACGTAATATATCAAAATGATAAGACGAGATTTTTTAAAAAAAAGTGGGGGAGCTTTCACTGTTGTTTCTGGATTATCCATTATTCCCTCTTTTCTTTTAGGGAAAAAATGGGGTCATATTCCCCCCAGCGAGAAAATAAATTTGGCTTGTATTGGTATTGGAAATAGGGGTGCAGATATTATTAAAAAATTACATGGAACTGGCCTGGTGAATATTGTTGCTCTTTGTGACACTGACATGGGGGCACCCCACACACTACCAATGATTAAACTTTTTCCTAATGTTCCGCAATTTCAAGATTTCAGGGTCCTATTTGATAAGATGGGAAATCAGTTCGATGCCATTACTGCCGGTGTCCCTGATTTCTCGCATTTTCCTATCTCAATGCTGGCCATGTCAGAGGGTAAACATGTATATGTAGAGAAACCAATGGCTCATACTTTTCAGGAAGTTGAGCTTATGATGAGAGCTGAAAAAAAATATAAGGTAGCTTGTCAAATGGGTAATCAAGGTCATTCCGATGAAAATTATTTCCAATTTAAGGCATGGACAGAGGCTGGCATCATTAAGGATGTGACTCGTATTACCGCTTTTATGAATAATGGAAGAAGATGGCACGGTATGAAAGTTTCAGATTTTTTGCCTGAACAGCCTGTTCCTGAATCTCTCGATTGGGATGCATGGCTCGCTACATCTTCTTTTAAATCTTATAATAAGGGATACATTAATGGCGATTGGAGGTCGTGGTTTGAATTTGGTAATGGCGCATTAGGCGATTGGGGTGCTCACTTGATTGATACTGCCCATGAATTTTTAAAATTAGGATTGCCAAATGAGGTAAATCCTTCCTTTATGCAAGGACATTCTCCTTTTATTTTTCCTCAGGAATCAACCTTGGTTTTTAAATTTCCAAAAAGGAATAATTTGCCAGCGCTCGAATTAAGTTGGTATGAAGGTTTTAACAATCAGCCTACTCATCCCGATTACTACGGTGAACCTGTTAGAGCAAAAGATATTCCTCCACCTACAGCTGGAAATGTAAACACAAAAAGGTATCCGGGTAAGGTTATTTATGGTAAGGATCTTGTGTTCAAGGGTGGATCTCATAGTGCTCCTTTAGTAATTATTCCAGAAGATAAAGCTAAAGATATGGCATCGAGCCTGCCCGAAGTTCCAGTTAGTCCGTCTAATCATTTCTTGAATTTTGTTAGGGCTTGTAAAGGTGAAGAATCTTGTAGGTCATCTTTTAAAATAGCAGGTCCCTTGTGTCAGGTAATGGCCTTAGGGGTAGTTGCACAAAGGGTCAATGCCAGATTAGAATTCGATATTAACAAAAAAGTGATTACGAATCATGGCACAGCTAACCAGTTACTCACAGGACCCCCTCCAAGGAAAAATTGGGAACAGTTCTATAAATTATAGTAAAACTATTAAACCAGTAAGGGGTTTCTTTGTAAAGAAAATTAAATATAGTAAATATGAAATGTCCATCATGCGACGAATTCCTAGTAATGTCCGATCGACTAGGAGTTGAAATTGATTATTGTCCTAAATGCCGAGGCGTTTGGTTAGATAGGGGAGAGCTTGATAAAATTATCGAAAGATCATCCCCTACAAGTCAAAGTCAAGGAAGTAGGATACCTGATGAAAAAAGTAGGTATAGGGAGAACGAGCAAAGAGATTACAAAGACCCATATTATGGGAAGAAGAAAAAGGAAAGTTTCCTGGAAGACCTATTTGATTTTTAATAAAAAAAGCGACTGTTTGATAAAAACAGCCGCTTTTTTGTTTGTAGCCCGTACGGGAATCGAACCCGTGTTACAGGAATGAAAATCCTGCGTCCTAACCCCTAGACGAACGGGCCGTTCGTGTTGGATTGTATTGTCTGTAGCCCGTACGGGAATCGAACCCGTGTTACAGGAATGAAAATCCTGCGTCCTAACCCCTAGACGAACGGGCCTTTGTGAAAAACTTTCAATAAAGATTTTTTCTAAAGGAATGCAAATGTAATAAGCTATTCCTACTCTTCCAATTTTTTGGCCATTTTTTTATAAAATAAATATTTATAAAATTTTGACTACACATCCTTGTCACTTTTCATGGTTAATTATATATAATTCAACTTATTTGGACAAAAAAATATCCTGTAAGTAGTTTTTATGTATTTTTGCAGCGATTTTCAAATTATAGTTAATGCCATTTTTACACTAAGTAAATATTTCGTAAACCTTCACAAATCAAAAACATCATGGCTAAAAGAATAGCTATTAACGGCTTTGGTCGAATCGGTCGTTTAACATTTCGTAATCTCATTCAGATGGAAGGGATTGAAGTAGTTGCCATCAATGATTTAACAGATAATGCTACGTTGGCGCATCTATTAAAATATGATTCTGTACATGGTAAGTTCCCGGGAACAGTAAGTGCGGATGAACATTTTTTATACGTTAATAATAAAAAAATTCATGCTATCGCTGAGAGAGACCCTAAAGCTCTTCCATGGAAAGACATGGGGATTGATATTGTTATTGAAAGTACAGGTAGATTTACAGATCGTGAAACAGCTGGTTTGCATCTGAGTGCAGGGGCAAAAAAGGTTATTATCTCTGCCCCAGCTAAAGGTGATATTCCAACCATCGTTTTAGGTGTAAATGATGAGGTTATTCATGCAGATCATAATATTTATTCAAATGCCTCTTGTACGACTAATTGCTTAGCACCAATGGTAAAAGTATTAGATGATGCATTTGGCGTTGAATCCGGCTTTATGACTACAATCCATGCTTATACTGCAGACCAAAGAATTCAGGATTCTCCACATGAAGATTTAAGAAGAGCCAGAGCAGCTGCTATTTCTATCGTTCCTACGTCAACGGGTGCAGCAAAAGCTGTAGGTTTGGTTTTACCTCATTTAAAAGGTAAACTTAACGGAAATGCTATGCGCGTTCCTGTTCCCGATGGTTCTGTAACCGATTTTACGGCTACCTTAAAAAAACCAGCGACAGTGGCAGAAATTAACGCCGCTTTTAAAGCCGCTTCCGAAACTTATCTAAAAGGTATTCTTGAATATTGTGAAGAACCTATCGTCTCTTCTGATATTTTAGGTAATCCACACTCTTGTATTTATGATGTTGACTTGACTATGGTTCAAGGAAATACTGCAAAAATTGTGGGTTGGTACGATAATGAAGCAGGCTATTCTGCACGATTAGCTCAACTAGCAGATCGTATCTAATTTTTTGGAGTTCTTATGGAGAATATAGATTTTAAAAATAAAAAAGTACTGGTAAGAGTGGACTTTAATGTCCCTCTTTCCAGTACTTTCCAAATCACTGATGATAATAGAATCAAAGCTTCGCTGCCTACCCTAAATTATATTTTAGAAAATGGTGGGGCTTTAATTTTATGTTCTCATTTAGGTCGTCCCCAACAAAAAAAATTGGAAAATGGGGAATTAAATGTTGCAAAATTTACATTAAATCATTTAACGTCCTACTTATCAGCAATTTTAAACAGACCAGTTTCTTTTATATCTGATTGTATAGGATCGGAAGCAGTTAATGCTTGTAATGCACTAAAACCTGGGGAGGTAATTCTTTTGGAGAATACCCGCTTTTATCCAGGTGAGGAAAAAGGTGATAAAGAAATGGCTGGTATATTAGCTTCGTTAGCTGATGTTTATATCAATGATGCCTTCGGTACCGCTCATAGAGCACATGCCTCAACAACTTTGGTAGCTAATTTTTTTGCTGCCGGTAACAAGGGTTTTGGTTTTCTGATGAAGGCTGAAATTGAAAATGCCCGCCATATTATTGAAAGTCCTGAAAAACCATTTACTGCCATTATTGGTGGGGCAAAGGTTTCTGATAAAATGTTGCTGCTTGATAAAATGTTGGATCAGGTGGATAACTTAATTATCGGAGGTGGTATGGCTTTTACTTTTATAAAAGCCAAAGGAGGGCAAATTGGGAATTCACTCGTTGAATTAGACAGACTCGATCTTGCTCTTCAATTAATGGAGAAGGCAAAATCAAAAAGTGTGAATTTACTTCTGCCTGTTGATGTTATCGCTGCCAATACCTTTAGTAACGATGCTGAAAAAATAGAAGTATCTTCTGATAATATTCCAGAGGGTTGGCTAGGATTAGATATAGGTCCAAAAGCAGTGGAAACTTTTGTTTCAACCATCAAATCAGCAAAAACTATTCTTTGGAATGGTCCTATGGGTGTTTTTGAAATGTCTTCTTTCGCTAAAGGTACTTTAGCCATAGCGGAGTCTGTCGCTGAAGCAACGCAAAATGGAGCCTACTCTCTAGTGGGTGGCGGAGATTCTGTTGCTGCGGTTACTCAAGTTGGCCTTTCCGACGCTGTCAGTTATGTTTCAACCGGTGGTGGTGCTTTGCTTGAAATGCTGGAAGGAAAAGTTTTACCTGGCGTTAAAGCCATTAGTGAATAAAGTTGTTATCCGGTTTGTCCCGTAGCACTGGCAATAGCATTGACAGTTAGCAAAAGAGAAACAAGTGTTTTATCTGATTGCTGACTGTCATCACTTTTTACAAGGATTCTCCATTCCTCTAAAAGCCTGATTTGACTTCTGTGCAAGTCCTCTATTAGAGAATTCCTCAATAAATTAGAATAGTAGTGCCTTGGCCTTCTTTCCTCCAATGTTTTATCAAGGAGAAAAGATAAATGTGCCTCCGTTAAAGAGAGTTCTTTCTCAAATAATTGAGAAAATTTATTTCTGATATTCTTGTTATCTACTAATTCTGCATATTCTTTCATAATATGAATGGAAGAACGAGCGAGACTGGTATCTACATTGGTAATAAAATATCGAATAAATGGATCATCCTTTAACGCGATTTGGAATTTTTCATAATCTTTAGGACGTTCCTCTCTCAGCTTTTCTAACGTCGAACCTATCCCATACCATGAAGTCATGTTATATCTGGCTTGTGACCAGGCAAATACCCAGGGAATGGCTCTTAAATCAGCTAAAGAGTAAGCACCCGTTCTTCTGGATGGACGGGAACCAATTCTACTTTGTTCTAAGGCGTCAATGGGTGTTGCCTGCCTGAAAAATGTTATGAATCCCTGTTCATTCAACAGTTGGGTATAAACGTTCTGACTTTCCTGTGCCATCCATTCCAATATGTCCGCTAACGGATGTCCTGAAGGTTCTTTTAATGTGCCAAGAAGGCTGTGAGAAAGAGAACTGGCTGTTAAAACTTCTAAATTATATACCGCATTTACTCTATTTGCATATTTTTGTTCAATGGTTTCTCCTTGTTCCGTTAATCTTATATCGCCATTAAATGAATGTCCGGGAAGAGCTTGTACAAAATAATGGGTTGGACCAGCACCCCGGCTAATGGTTCCTCCTTTTCCGTGAAAAAATCTAATTTTTATACCAAATTTATTTGCAGTATTTGAAAGATTTATTTGTGCTTTATGCAAATTCCATTGACTGCATAATAGTCCGCCATCTTTATTACTATCACTATAACCTATCATTACCTGCTGGGAAATAGTAAGTGTTTCTTGTTGTTGGGCCTGATATTTCAGACTTCTTAGGGTAACAGGGTGGGATAAAAAGGCTGCCAAAATAGCTGGCCCGTTGGATAAATCTTCTATGGTTTCAAGGAGTGGTACGACGGGTAACATACACACCATTCCATCTGGTGTGTATCGGGTGAGTCCTGCTTCTCTTGCCAAAATATAAACAACCAGCAAATCAGAAACATTTCTGGTCATGCTGACTATTAATGAGCCTATTCCTTCCGTTCCATATTGCTGAACGTGCTCAGAAATAACCGAATAAACTTCCATTACATTTCTGGCTTCATCTGCTAAATCATTTAAATTTCTAACGAAAGGCCTGCCAGAAGACAGCTCCTCCTCAATAAAAGCCAATCTATCTTCTTCGGACGCATGAACAAACCAGTCACCAGGTTTCCCTGTTGCATTAATCAATTGGGAAATGGCCTTATCGTGAAAAGCACTGTTTTGTCTTACATCTAATTTGGCTAGGTGAAAACCAAAAGTTTCCACCATACGAATACTTTCATGAATTTCTGTTTCTGAAATCGAAATAGCTCCATAATCTTTAAGAGCAGATTGTAATAATTCTAAATCTTTCTTTAATTCGAAGGAATATCTGTAGCTAATACTCCTTTCTTGTAATGCGGTGGCATGTCCCCTTGCCGTAGCCAAAGGTAGTTTTTCAATGATTAAACTTATGAATTGCCTGAAGGCTTCTCCTTTATTCCTGTTATAAACTTCGTAGGCATTTTCTCCCAGTTCCAATAATAATTCACCAACTCTCCATTGTAAATGATCGGGTGCATCCTCAATATTTAAAGCAAAACTTAGTTGTTTCACAAGTTGCGTCAATGTTCTTCTCAGCACAACAAAGGCATTGAGCCGCAGTAGTTTTAATGTTTCGTGTGTTACTTTTGAGGTAACTAAGGGATGACCATCCCTGTCCCCACCTACCCAATTGCCAAAGGTAATCTGGGGAAAAGCCTTGTGTTCAAATAAATCTTTTTTGTTATAGCCCAGGAACTCCCAGGCTTGAATAAGTCGTCTATCCAGAATAGGTAAAACTTCTGGGAAAACGTTGGTAAAATAATGAAGAACATTTCTTATTTCCGATGGAACGTCAGGTTTCTCTAAATAAATTTCTCCTGTTTTCCATAATCTATATAAGGATGACTTGATTTTCTCCTTATTTGTCATCAATTCCTGACTGGAAAACATAGTATTTTCCCTCTCTACAAGTAATAGGTACAATTCTCTGTGGTGTTCTAAAACCGTGGCTCGTTTTGCTTCGGTTGGATGTGCCGTCAAAACGGGTTCAACCCTGGTGTTTTTTAAAGCCGATGCAATAGCAATAGCATCAATTCCAGATTGTTTAACTTTTTTAATTTGGTAAGCCCACAAGCCTCTGACTTGACTTAAATCTTGATTTTCTTCCTTTCGTCGCTGTTGAACAGCACCATTAACTTCAACAATATGAACTAGTTGAAATAATATAGAGTATAGTTGAACCCCCTTGTCGTCTAGAAATGTACTAACATCTATTTTGTTCTGTAACAAAGGTATCTTACTTGCTACATCGATTTCTCCATTTTCAATGAGGACATCTTTGAATGTCTGTAAAAGAAAAGATAAATCTTTATATGGTTTACCTAGTTTTTCAATGACTAGGTCAAGAATGTTTTCTGGTTGATTCCGCATAAAATTGAGTATTGCGGTTAAGGCTGCGACAAATGTATGTCTTTTAACTTTATTTTCTTTTATTATCGAGAATTTACATTTTTTTCAAACTGTTAATTTTTTGTTAAAATAATAAAGTTTATCTTTGTCAAAATTCTAAGAATAAATTCATGAAAGGAATATATCTGTTCATTTTTTTAATTATTTCATTATCATTGAACAGCCAGACAATTTATGAAAATTCTGTTGATTATCCTGTTTATGACGGAGATGATTTAGGCGTTATCTTGAATGGTGATGAAGTTAATATTAATGTTTGGTCTCCTACCGCTACTGAGGTTTCTTTTCAGCTTTATAAGACTGGAAATGGAGGTAATCCATTGAAGGTCATAGCTTTAAAAAGACAGATAAAGGGTAATTGGACGCATAAGCTTGTCGGTAATTGGGAGGGCTACTATTATACATTTAAAATAAAATACAAAAATACCTGGTTAAATGAAGTACCTGATCCTTACGCGAAAGCTGTAGGAGTGAATGGCGATAGAGGTATGATTGTGAATTTGGAGAAAACAAATCCAGACCTTTGGGCATTTGATAAAAGTCCTGTATTAAAATATCAGACTGATGCAGTAATTTATGAACTTCATGTCAGAGATGCCTCTATTCATCCTCAAAGTGGTATAGTAAATAAAGGAAAATTCTTAGGATTAACAGAGGTTGGAACAAAATCTCCTACGGGATTACCCACTGGTCTCGATTACATAAAAAATTTAGGCGTAACGCATGTTCACCTTTTGCCTTCTTTTGATTTTAAATCTTTAGATGAATCTAAATCCACCCCTCAATATAATTGGGGGTATGATCCTAAAAACTATAATGTACCTGAAGGTTCCTATGCTACTAATCCATATGACGGTGTGGTTAGGATTTATGAGTTTAAAAAATTAATTCAATCCTTTCATAGTAATAATATAGGTATAATTCTCGATGTTGTCTATAATCACACAGGGGATACTGAAAACTCTATTTTTAATCAGTTGGTTCCCAATTATTATTATCGACAAAATAACGAGGGTGGTTTTTCAAACGCTTCTGCTTGTGGTAATGAAACGGCTTCCGAAAGGCCTATGTTTAGAAAATTTATGATTGAATCTTTACTCTACTGGGTAAACGAGTATCATATTGATGGTTTTCGGTTCGATTTAATGGGTATTCATGACCTGAAAACTATGGAACTTATTAGGGATACACTCATAAAAGTGAAACCGGATATTCTTTTATATGGAGAGGGCTGGACTGCAGGAGGAAGCCCTTTACCTGACAATAAAAGAGCTATAAAATCAAACATTAAAGGATTATCTGGCATTGCCGCTTTTTCTGACGAAATAAGAGATGGGTTAAAAGGTCATGTCTTTACTCCTTCTGAAAAGGGTTTTATTAGTGGAAAGCATGATTTGGCAGAGTCCGTTCGTTTTGGTATCGTTGGGGGCGTGTTTCACCCACAAATCAATTATGATAAGGTGAATTATACTAAAGCACCCTGGGCTGTGGAACCTAATCAAACGGTTGTTTATGCGTCCTGTCACGACAATCATACCTTGTGGGATAGACTGGAAATAGCTAATCCAATGGTTTCAGTACAGGATAGAACCTCTATGCAAAAACTAGCTTTAGGCATTGTGCTTACATCTCAGGGGATTTCCTTTTTGCATGCTGGTTCTGAATTTTTAAGAACGAAAAACGGAGTGGAAAATTCTTATGAATCTCCTGACGCCATTAATCAAATGGATTGGGTAAGGAAAGACTCAAATAATGTGGTTGTAGATTATATCCAAAAGTTAATTCAACTTAGGAAAACGCATCCGGCTTTTAGGTTAGGAAATTCGGCAGATATTCGACAACATATTACGTTTATTAAAGAACCGAAGGAGGGATTAGTTGAATACAGTATTGAGAAAGCGCCAAATGAACCCTGGAAATATATTCATGTTATGATTAATGGCACAGACAAGGACCAAAATGTTAGCTTTCCTTACGCAAATTGGAAAACAGTAGTGGATGATCAAAATGTTTTTCTTCAGCCAGATGGTGGTTTTATGGGTAGGACTGCAAAAATTAAACCCTTTAGTATGCTTATCTTACAATGTGACGAATACCTTATTGAGCCAAACCTTAAAGAGTAATTGGTTCAAAACTCATCGATTTTTATTTTAATTATTTATATCCCATGAAATTTTACACAAATTTAAACCAGTTACTTTTATTTTTAATTTGCAGCGCTTTTTATAGTTGTAAATCAGATGAAAGTATTGAAAATGAAGCAGAAAAAAGTCCTCCTGTCTTTCAAATGACAGATGTTGGTCCTGAAACTGTGCCTTTGATTGAGAAAGAGGTTGAGAGAATTGTAAAGGAAATGAATGATTATGAGGTCAAAGGTCCCATCACCGTAAAACATGTAGATGGCCTCGCTGAAATGACTTTGTACAATTTAGCAGGTGTTCCTGTCGTTATAAAAACACAAAAGGCACAAACTGAACAATGGTTTTTCCTTTACAACAGAAGAGTAATTTATTTAAGGGAATTGATTTATCAAGATGATTCATTAACTGAAAATAAATTCTATTATTCTAACACGGGTATGATTAATGCTACCCAAAAGGAGGCAGAAAATCAATCTGAATTGTCGAAAGCAACCTCCTCTAAAATCAGAAAGGGGTTCAAAAAGGATTATCGTATGGATGTGCGTGAAGTAAATTTTTTAGTCATTGGTTTCCTATATGGAGATTTATAACCTAAGTAGTATTTACTGCTAACTTCTATTTTTTAATGAATTCAGGTCAAAAAATTATATTTTTTTTCCTTTCGATTATACCATTCATGGGATTTTGTCAAAATCCTGTGGAGGTTAGTCAAAATGATGATTATTTTCTTTTACCCGAGCCAGATTGGGTGGAAGTTAAAAAATTTGATAGTTTACAGCCTGGAAATAGGGTATCAGTTCCTGTACTTGTTGATTTGAATTTGCAAAATAGTGGTAAATGGTCTATAGACCAAAGTGGCTACCGACGTTGGAATCTTACTATTGAGGGTTCAAATTTTGCCTTGGCTTTAGCCGTTCTATTGGATACTTTTAGTTTATCAGATGGGGCTGTTCTGTCGGTTTTTATAGAAAATAATGATTTCCCTTCGTCAAGATTCATAGGGACGGAGGGAAAAATAGAGAAAAAGTTATTGGGCTTTTTTTCTTCTAATAAAATAAGATTAGAACTAATTGAGCCACCAAATACTGATATTAAAAGTGTTATCCATATTTTTAGGATGGATATCGGATACAAACCTGTTTTTGATAATATTGTGAGTGATGTTTCCAAAGGAAATAGCGAAACTTTAGGTTTTGGTGCTTCTGAAGCATGTCATACTAATATTATTTGTCCCGAAGGAGATATCATTCAAAAGGAGAAAAATGGTGTTTGTAGAATCTATGTAGTGGTTAAAGAAGGTATTGGCTTTTGCACAGGAAATTTGGTAAATAATACTAAAAAGGATGGGAAGCCTCTTGTATTATCTGCTTTCCATTGCCAGGATGGTTATACGCCTATGTATGATTTTTGGAGATTCGATTTTAATTATCAATCTCAGACATGTAATCAGCCAACTACCGAGCCGGTTTTTTCGTATATTCAAGGAGCTAAATTACTGGCAAGCAGGCTAGAAAATGATATTTTGTTGTTTGAGCTCTCCGGGTCAATTCCTTCTTCTTTCAAACCTTATTTTTTAGGATGGAATAGGTCTGCGATTGGTCCTCAGAAGAGTAAAATGGCGCATCATCCAAAAGGGGACATCAAAAAAATAGCTATTTCAAATCATCCAGCGCCTGTATTCACCAATACTATTAAATGGGATAATAACAGAATATCACCTGCAAATCATCATTTTATAGTTCAATATACCTTCGGTTCATTTGAAATAGGTTCTTCCGGTTGCGCCTTACTCAATGAATCAAATCAATTAACGGGTCTTTTACATGGTGGATCAGCAAATTGTGCTGTCTCAAGTGGTTATTATTCGCGTTTCTCCTTGTCTTGGGAAGGTGGAGGAACACCGTCCACTCGTTTAAAAGACTGGCTAGACCCCATTTTATCTGATTCCATGCAAATCATGGGGTTAGATAACCCAATGGTTGAAAATGGAAGGGTTGCTGGCGTTATATATACAGAAACCAATACACCTATCCCAAACACAAACGTGCTATTGATTGGAGATAATGGTTTTTCTGTCTCTACCGTTTCTGATGCTCAAGGCAATTACTCATTTTCTGGTCTATCAACAGGTAAAAATTATATCCTTGATTTTGCCAAATCCAGTTCAATATTAAATGGCTTATCTACTTTTGACTTATTGCAGGTTCAAAAGCATATTCTCAACAGGGAAATCTTAAAAAGTCCATTTAAAATGTTGGCTGCTGACGTGAATAATTCAGGGAGCATTTCCACCTCTGATCTTATTTTATTAAAACGTGCCCTGTTAGGAATGACTACCAGTTTTGAAAAAGTGCCAATATGGCAATTTGTACCATTTGAGAATGGTTTTATGAATATTACTGCTCCTCTTTTAGGGCTTAATTTAAACGCCTTTATGGTCCAGAATCTTCAATCCCCCATTCTTGATAAAGATTTTATTGGAGTAAAAGCCGGAGATATTAATAATTCAGCCTCTGTAAATGAGTAGTTAAATCATTTTTTCTTACAGATACTTAGATTTAATCATTTTAATATTGGTATAAACAACATTAGTTTTAAACTCATTTGAGTTTTTACTAAATGGTATGATTTGGGAGCTTGATCATTCATAAGAAAGATTTTAAAAAAATCCCTGGGGAGTTTAACAGCTGAAATTGCTTGTTAACTTTTCTGACTGGAAATCTTTGCAATAAAACCATACTATCCATAGGTTTATGATTACTCCATTTTAATCCATTTTTCTATTTGTGCATATCCTTTTTCATTCTGCCAAAGTATGATATATAAACCAGGTATAACGTCCCTACCGAGCCTGATATTTTTCTGACCATCAACCTTAAATTGTTCTTGTAATTGCCCATTTTGATTGTAAAGAGCAATGATTCCAGTCCTATTTTGTTCTTTTTCGTCAAATTGTATCATCGCTTCAAGTTTTCCTGGGTTAGGATAAATTGTAAAGGCCTTATGTTTTAAAATATTTTGGACATTTGTTTGCAGTGTTTGTTCAATTTTGAAATTATCAATACCCACTTCTACCAAATGGGCATTTGTACTTTTGTCTCCAACAATAAAGTGTATTTTATTCTGATTACCAATTTTTATTTTTTTATCTAAACCATTTATGAATAAAGTAGTCCAAATTCTGGTGTTTTCAGAATGTTTGTAAATTAGAATGGAATCACCAAGCCCATTAGTTGCGTAAATATACAAGGTATCATCAGGTGCGGTAGTACCGCCCGAATTAAAAAACCATACATCGACGCTTAAATTTATTTGGCTGTTTGGTATAAAATTCATTGAGGGAGAATGTAAAATGGTAAGGCCATTATCTACATCCCCAATACCTGCGTCACCGCCTATATTTCCAGTTACAAAGGCATAATTTCCTTCATCATTTTGACTATCATTAAAAGGAGCAGCAGCTACTTCGTTATATTTAGTACCAATTGGCGTGCCTCTTTCCCACTTACCAGCCGTTGCTGTATTTGTTACCGTCCAGCCAAGGTCAAAATTGAAATTATCTGTATAACCATTCAGCAGTTTTTCACTAATACTTTGATTGAAAGGAAGCGTTATGCTTTTAAAAGTCAAAGGTTTATAACCCCATTTACCTGCTGAAAATTGATAGGATGAAGGAATGATATTTGTTAACGAAAATGATCCGTTTTCTACCGTTTTTGTATTTATCGATAAATTACCCTCCTTGAATAAACCTACTTCTGCGTTTGAAACGGGTAAACCAGATTCATTAGAAATGATTCTTCCTCCTAGGTTTGATGTAGGCATTTGTGCTAAATAAATGGTATCATTTTTCAATGAAAATGAATTTGAAAGTAGTTTTGTTATCCTTTTTGATTCAAAACCATTTTTACTTACCACAATATTTATATTGCCAGTTTCCGGGGTTCCCGTTCTAAAGCGTCCAAAGCCATCGGACAGTATTTCTCTATTTATTAAGCCTTCTATGGAAATCTTAGCTCCATTAACAGGTGTTTTCGTGACTGAATCAAGTACTATACCTTCAATACGAGCCGCCCGGGTGTAATTTGGTTCATATACAAAAAGGCCATTATCCATATCGCTGGCAAGAATGAGACCAGATGGAAGGAATGGATAAGCACCCCAGCAGCCATTTCCGCCTTTTGTGGTTCTACCAATGCCTACTTCTACCATATTGGATGGGTCAGAAACATCTGCTACAGAAACTCCTTCGTCATACCAGGAGGTTACAATAAAGCTACCTTTAGCATTTTTAATAAAATGAGTGTTGTGAGGTAGGGAGTTTTGGTTTAGTAAAACAGGGGGTCGAAAACTATGTAATAATTTTATATCGGAAGGATTTCCAACAAAGTAAGCATCGACTTTACCCTGAGGCTTTTCGTCGGTTGTAAACAGGTATTTATGATCATCCGATAGCCAGACGTTGTGTGTAAATCGGGTAGTGGTAGGTTGTGATGCTAATTTGACAATATTTTTTTTATCCTTTATATGATATACTGAAAAATTGCCAGCATATATTTCAGCGCTATATAAGGTATCATTACGAACGTAATTGTCGTGGCTGTAAACAGCGTCAGAGGCACCTACGAAGGTAGGTTCGTCAGGATTTGCATTTAAATCATACATTAAAACACCTCCGGATTGTGGGGAACATCCTGATAAGTACATGAATCCTTTTTCATCAATCCACAGGTTATGGCAGTTGCCTACATTGCCTGGATTAACAGAAGTTGGAGCCGGTAAACGGCTATATTTAAACGTAATTTTGTTGGGAGCTTCTGCCATATTAATAATTAGTACTCCTTGGTTTCCTTGATCAGCCGTAACATAAACATGGTTTTTAAATGACTTCATATCCCTCCAAATGGAGGTATTACCAGGTATGAAAGTATCTCTTTTTGGATTTTTTGGATCTTTTAATGAATAAATGGCAGTTCCTGTAGTAGTACCTAAAATAGCATATTCTATTCCGTCTTTTCCAACAAATCCCCAAATGTCGTTATATTGAGAATATTCATCGGTTTGGCTCAAACGTTTCAAATTTATATCAGTGGTACCATAATTATTTTGATACTTGACCACATCCTGAGAATGGAGGAAAATTGGAACAAAAAGGATAAAAAACAACCATTTTTTCATAAAATTATTTTAAGGGAATAACGGCTAAAGTTATTCTTGATGTACAAGTTAATTGGTTTTTTGCATTACAAATATCTATTTGCCAAACCTGGATGGTTTTACCGATTCTTATAGGTTTTACCGTCCCAACTACAGGCGGTTCGCCTTCTTTTACTGCTTTTAAATGATTTGCATTTATCTCCACACCAACTATAGTATGGGTACTTAAATTTTCGAGACAAAGTGTTCCGGCAAAACTACCCAGTGATTCTGCCAGGGCAACACTGGCTCCTCCATGAAGAATTCTAAAAGGTTGAACCGTTCTATGATCTACGGGCATAGTTGCCTTTATAAAATCTGGGCCCACTTCAATTACCTGAATGCCTAAAGCTTCCATTAAAGTGTTCTTACCCATTTTGTTGATGACTATCTCATTGGTAGGCTGTTTCCATATCATAGTGAAGTTTTTATACTGTATTAATTTGATAATGCAAGTTATTCAATTATTTAATAGTGAATTTTAAATTCGCTAATAAACATATAAACTATTTGCTTTGTTGTAAGGTAAATTTAATTATAAACAGCTTAAATTTCATTATTGGTGAACTTGTTACACAAAAATGCCACTGAATTTTTGACTCAATTTTATACAGAAACCCACCGTATAAATCTTGATAAAAGACTTTCAGAAGTTTATGAAGAAATTGAGTTGTCGGGGACGTACAAACTTACATTAGATGAATTGAACTTTGGTGCTTGTGTTGCTTGGAGAAATAGTAATCGGTGCATTGGAAGACTTTTTTGGAAATCTCTGAAAGTAGCTGATGGCAGATCAATCAGTACCTTTGAGGAAGTTAAAACGGCCGTTTTTAAACACCTGGAATTTGCTACGGGTAATGGAAAAATAAAACCATATATCACTATTTTTCCTCCGGAATCACCAGAAGGAATGGCTCCATTGAGATTTTGGAACAGTCAATTAATAAGGTATGCTGCTTATAAAAAAAATGGGCAAATAATTGGGGATCCCGCTCAATTGGATTTTACTGATGTTTGTCTCTCTTTGGGCTGGAAAGGAAAAGGTACAGCATTTGATGTTTTACCTGTCGTTTTTCAATTTGAAGATAAAAAACCTCTTTTTTTTGAACTACCAGCTCATTTAGTAAAAGAGGTTGCCATTCAGCATCCTGAATATGAAGGTTTCAATGATTTAAACTTAAAATGGAACGCACTGCCTGTTATTTCTGATATGGTGCTGGAAATTGGTGGTATTCACTTCCCTTCTGCTCCTTTTAATGGTTGGTATATGGTAACCGAAATTGGTTCCAGAAACTTTGGAGATGAAGACAGGTTTAATCAATTACCTAAAGTTGCTGCAGCCATTGGATTGAATATTTCTGGAAAAGATATGTTTTGGAAGGACAGAGCCTTAATTGAATTAAATTATGCCGTAAAAACGTCTTTTGATAAAGAAGGTGTTTCAATAGCTGATCATCATGAATCTTCCCATCAGTTTATGAAATTTATTCAGCAGGAAAAGAAGTTGGGAAGAGAAGTTATGGCTGATTGGAGTTGGATTGTCCCACCTAACGCTGGATCAACTATGAAGGTTTTTCATACTTCATTTGAAAATAAAGTATTAAGCCCAAATTTTTATTATAATAATCCAGTCTGGAAAAAATCAAATACTGAACCATTGAATAAATGCCCCTTTCACATCTTTTCTAAAAAATAAAAGAGGAACACACATGACGTGTGTTCCTCAATGAAAGGGAATTTTTCTTATTTAGCAGAAGATACAGCTAAAGAGTAAATTACTAATCCAAATCCAATTTTGTTTACAGCATCACCGATGTTATAGATTATGTCTAATGACTCCAAAGGTAAAACACCGTCTAACCAACCTCCAGGAATGGCCATGTAACCAATTGGATAGATTGCCCAACCAACTAATACGAACCAACCTAAAGTTTTGAATGCACCTTGTAGTGCAGGGTCGTTTGAGTTTCCAGCCAATTTCTTAGCTGATCCTAACCACACTTCATAAAGAATACCTACGTATCCGATAGTTGAAATGAAACCCCATACTACAGACTGATCACGGTAAACAGTTTCACCTAAATATCCAGCTATTAACATTAATAGTGAATAGGCAATCATTTTCCAAAGCAAAGAAACGGTAGCACCGAATGCCTTTAAGATCAAATAGAACTCAACGCACATTAATGGTACAGTTAAAATCCAGTCGATGTAACGGAAAGAAGTAGGAGAAGAACCATTTTCTGCCCAAAATGAGCGCATGTAGAAATAGTGTACTGCTGCAATTCCCGTAATCATACCAGAAATTAATAATGAATCTTTCCATTTTCCTGATACATTGGTCATTTGAACAAAAAAGAATACGGTTGAAGCTAACATCGCCATTGAGCCAATGAAAAATGTAAAGCCTACATAATCACCTTCTTTTAAGGTTGCAAGAAACAGGTTAGAAAAGTTTTGTAATGCATCCATAGCAAAATTTATTTAAGTTGTTAAAAAATTACGTTGTTATAGTCTCCTCAACATGGTGATATAATAAATCCATCATTATCATGTGTGGTAAGGTTATTACAGCTATAAAACCAAACAAAAGAGCAAGTCCTTGGTTCACGGAAATGAAATCTCCTGAAAACTTATAAGCAAAAAGAAGTCCTAAAAGGGCAATTAATGAAAATGGAAATATTTCACGTACATATTTTCCCAGGTTATAATTTGCCTTGCTGGTTTTGAAAAAGTTTATCTGGTCCTCTATAGAAGGGATTGCGTGCCATAAAGTAAAATATATCGCGAAGCCTATCCACAATGGACTATAATAAAAAAGACCAAATAAAAGGAAAACATTGATTATTTCTTGTAACCCGTTTTTAAAATTTATATTCTTGGTTAACATAAGAATTACCCAATGTATAATCATCAAAATTCCAGCCGAAATAGCTAGTTCGTTTCCTAATTCCTCAGATATTGTAAAAAAGTAAGGGTCTTTCGCAAGTGTTTGTATGACAGGTAATGCTGTTTCAATATGAGCAAAAATAGGGGTCAATAAAACAAAACCCCCTGATAAAAAAATGGAAATCAACTTGACAAATTTTGATTCAATGGGGGATATGTATAAATTAGATTGACCAAAGTGATAAATTGATATCAAAATGAATAATCCCAGGGAAAATGTTGGATATAAATACCAACAACCTGCATACAATAAAATTAATCCTATATATGATGCGAAAAACAAGGTATTCTTATGGTTCTTTTCTTCACTCCTTTTATTGATTAAATTAAAAAAAAGTAAATGATCGTTTGCCCCATGGGGAATGCCTATAAATAAAATTAATACTAAAGCTATCACAAGAGAACTTGAAATAAGCCATTCACTTTTACTTAAGCTCACCATGATTATAAACAAGGTGAATAGCTGTACCATTAATTGAATTCTAGGATTTCTCATGATTACCTTATTGTTTGATAAATGGGAGAATACGATTTATCCTTGATTATTTTCGGCCAGTAAATTTCAATCAATGCACTAATAAATACCTTTACAGGTAAGGTTGAGAATATTTTCATTTCACCAAAAATGCCCGTCTTTTCCGATAAAAAGGTTAATATGGTTGCAATATTGTTCCCCTTAAATAAAGAAATGAAAATAGCTGACTTATTAATTTCCTTTTTTTGAAGCAAATGAAGTAAAATGGTATCGTAGAAAGAAAATCTGATTTGAATCCTCTTTTTAAATAAATGTAAATTATCTGACTGTATAGATTTGATAATTTGGTCCACCTGTTTTTGTATGAGGGAAAAAGCAAATCCAGTACTTGGTTTTAAGGCGCCACCAACAATCCCTATCGGAATTATATGATTATGGGTAGTATCTGGGTGGATAAATTCCATTGGAATAACACCCTTTTCTTTTTCAATAATGGTAAATTTTTCAATCTGTAACGTTTCCTGAATATACTTTTCAATTTGTTCGTCATACGCTTCATCAGCCAATAATTGCTTAGAAAAAATAGTATATTCAATAAGCGCTTCCCTATCTGAATAGGGAAGAACATAAAAAAATCGGACATCCTGATGTTGCTCAGTTCTGAAATCCATAAATGTTGCCGTATTTTTTTCAAATACAGGTTTTTCAATTTTTATAAACCATCCCTGAAAATGTTGCTTTAAAGAAGAATATGAGGAGGGCCTTTTGAAATGACCAGAACTGATTGAGGTTGAATTAAACAAATAACGACAGTAAAATTTTTGCGTTTCTGTCTCTAAGCAAGCCCCTGATTCAAGCCCATAAATACATTCAATATTTTCTTCGACTATATCGATATTTTTCGCATTTTTTAGGACTTCATAACTGTATTTGTAAAAGTCTTCAGATTTCACACCAACATAATTAAAGGGAAGAATTTTTTCCTTCTTTTCATAATTATATGAGTAAAACGTCAGATTTTGCCAAACAGTGGTAGTAAAGGGTAAAACCGAGGAATTGGCTGTATCCCAGAAGCACCAGGTTTTATCTTGATTCGTGTGTATATTCTTGTCTATCAATAAGATAGATTGTTTTAGATTCGCTTTCGCTAACGATGTCGCCAGACTTAACCCAGAACATCCCGCACCTGCTATGACGAAATCGTAAAATTTCATTTCGAAAATGTTTTAGGGTTAGACAAAAATTTCCTTCTTTTGTTCAATATTAACTAAAAAAAATTGAAAATTTTAATTTTATAGAATAAAATTAAGTAAAGAAAAATTTGTTCAGAATAAAATCATATTTGAATCTTCCCATTTTCTCCAATTTTCTGCATTATTAAACCAGGTTAATTGTCTCTTTGCGTATTGTCTGGTGTGCTGTTTTATTTTCAAAATGGCTTCTTTAATTTCATACTCATTTGAAAAATATTTAAATAGTTCCGTATAGCCTACGGTTTGTAAGGCTTTTAATTCCTTGAATTCTTGAAGAGAACGAACTTCGTCAATCAATCCGTCTTGTACCATTTTATCTACTCTATCATTTATTTTTTGATAGAGTATTTCTCTTGGGGGAGATAAAAAGAAGCAAAGAGATTCAAAAAACCTCTCCACTTTTTTTCCTGTCCTGAAGTTTGAAAATGGTAAGCCTGATGCTCGAAAAATACTGATAGCTCTAATAAGGCGTACAGGATTATTTTGGTCTACTATCTGGAAATAATTTGGGTCAACTTCTTGTAGTTGCCCTTTTAAATAGTCTATACCTTTTTCAAGATATTCTTTTTGTAATTGAATAAGGATGTCAGGACTTACGGGGGGAAATGTATCGATACCCTCAATCATAGCCTTGAAATACAAGCCACTTCCACCTACGGCAATTAAAATGTCGTGAAGTTTAAATCTGTCCTCCAATAATGTTATGCTTTCTTTTTCAAACAAGCCAATATCATAATGATCATGAATAGACACATGATTTATAAAATGATGTGGAACCCTGTCTTGTTCCTCTTGGGTGGGTTTGGCCGTCCCAATATTCATCTCCTTATAAAATTGCCTGCTATCCACGGAAAGAATTTCTGTATGATATTTTTCAGCAAGTTGTATTGCCAGGGCCGTTTTACCCGAAGCAGTCGGACCTCCAATACAAATCAGTTTTTTATTTTCTGCCATAAAAATTTAAGAGTACCTTTATATACGATGAATGAAGGTAAACATTCTAAATAACAGGTCGAATTTTATGCTCTACTTTTTTATAAAACCTTTGGTTCAGTTAGCCATCAAAGTTTACTTCCGGAATATATTTTTATCTGGATTAAATAATTTGCCACGAAAGAAGCCCTATCTGATAGCAATGAACCATCCAACGGCTTTTTTGGAACCAATTATTATGGCGGCAAATATTAATAAACCTATACATTTCCTGGCAAGAGGTGATCACTTTAATAAATCATTCTACCGCTTTCTTTTGAATCAGGCTAAGATGATTCCTGTTTTTAGGCAAAAGGAGTCTGGTTTTGGTGCTCTAAAAAACAACTATGATACTTTTTTTCGCTGTTATGAATACATTTCAAAGAGTGATTTAGTGGCTTTATTTCCTGAAGGAAGAACTGAGCACGAGAAAAGATTAAGACCTTTACAAAGGGGAGTGGCAAGAATTGCTTTCGGCACTTTAACTCATTTTCCCCATTTAGACGATTTATATATTGTTCCTGTAGGCGTAAGTTATGCCGATGCATTATCTTTTAGAACTACTGCATTACTTCATATTGGTGAACCTCTGCCAGTGAGAAATTATTTTGGAGATGGTAAATCTCCAGATCACCATAGATTACTTTCAGATGTAGAATATCGATTGAAAGAATATATGGTCATCATTGACAAGGAAGAGGATGATGAACTGATTGAAACCTGCCTGACTATGGCACGAAATACCTGTGATTATTCATTTTTTAAGGTATATCATTTTGACACATCTCTATTAAACATGGAAAGGAAAGTGGCTCAATTTTGGAATAAGGAAGCAAGCCAATGTCTGAAAGATAACACAAAACTGAAAGTAAGGGCCTATCTTGAATTATTAGAAAAATACCATCTAAGCGATAAAGTTATTTCACTACAAGTCAAATCTTCCTGGGTTAGCTTTTTTCCCATTTTTCATCTGACCTCTTTTATTGGAACTATTTTTGTTTTTCCAATGACCTATTTCGCAGATTGGGTAGTCAAAAATAATATAAAACACCCATCGTTCAAATCACCGGTTCGTTTTGGGGCAGCTTTTGGCGTATCGTTACTATACCTTATTATTACCATTATTCTTTCTGTTTATTTATCTGTTTTGGTCATACCCATAGGATTCTCTCTAGGATTAATGGCTTATTTTTCTCTTTATTTCAGAGAAAAACAAGCCATCAAAACAGGACACTATCGATTTATAAAGCTTGATGGGGATCAAAAAGGGAAGTTATTGGCATTAAAAAAGGATATTTTAGACACCTTTAGGGTTAAACTATCTGAATAAGGTCAAATCTCCTTTTTTAATGAACTCCTTTCCGTCAGGAAATTTAATGACGATATAGTAAACATAAACATCACTCGGTGAGTCAGTGCCATTAAACCTGCCATCCCAGCCAGTGGTTGGCGTTTCGTTCTTATACACGGTCTGTCCCCATCGGTTAAATACATTAAATTTAGTAATTTCTATTTTTCCTCTAAAAACTACATTAAAGAAATCATTAACTCCGTCACCATCTGGTGTGAATGCATTTGGTATGTCAAACACGGGTGCTAAAACTGGTATCGGGGGTGAATTAAAAGTTAGTTCACAACCTGTAGTATTTTTAATAACAAGGGTATAAATGGTAGGATTTTCCGTAGGGACATGTTCTAATAATGGAGTAGAACCTGGAATATCTTTACCATTTGCCTTCCAGGCAAAGGTAATACCTGGAAGATTTAAAGGCGTCAAATTAGCAAGTATGGTTATTTTTTCTCCCAATGGAACGCCAGAGGTGTTTGCTTCAATGGGTTCAATTTTAAAATTTGAAAGTCTTGGTAGGGCAGCCACAGTGACAGTGACTGATTTTCTATCCGACCCACAATTTGGACCATAGGTATAATCCATTGTAAATGTAGTGGTGGTGGTGAGTCCTTGTATGGCAAGTTTAGGACCTAAAACAGTTTGATTATTATATGACCACTTATATTGTTGATCCACACCTAGTACTGCATTTCCCGTTGCTTCCAGGTTAACTGGAACCCCAGGACAAATGGTTAGATTCGCCGGGATACTTACCGATGATGGTTGTATCACGGTAATCGTTATTGACGCTGATGTTGGGGCGCAAATTCCCGCTTGCGCTTTTACAGTATATACGGTATTGACGGTTGGTTTTACTTTAATTAAGGGATTTACAGAGGTGAATGTAGGATCTGTGGAGGAACTCCAGGTATAGGATACCTTTGGGTCATTAGAAACCAAAAGTTGTATTTCTTCTCCTCTGCAAATAGTCGATTTAGTATTAAAACCAATGGATGGAGCTGGTATGACATTTATTTTTGCCGTTATGGTTGTTGGACAATCCTTTTCTTTTACCGTCGCCTTTACTTCTTTTGATTGTGTTAAAAATAGCGAAGGATTTTTACAACTTTTACATGATACGACGTCTTCTGGTTCCCATGTTACCTCACCGGGACCTTCAAAAGATAAGTTTAAGGTAACTTTTTGTCCAATACAAATGGTAGTATCTTTTGGCGTAAGGGTAAGATTTTTTGGTTTTATCACTGGAATGATAGCAGGCTGGGTATCTCTGCAGGCATGGTTTGAAGTAGCCCTAAATAAAATAATGCTATCAATGGTTGTAATTACTAAGTTGTAAAGGGAATCAGGTGATTCAAACCCTTTAAAAGGAAACCATTTATGTTTTATATCAGGGTATTCTGCTGGATTATATACAGGGGAATTTAATTTCACTATCGTTCCCTGGCAATATTGCTCTTTATTTTCGTCTTTCGAGATAATTAATTTTGAGGGAAGGGAATCCACTCTAATTCTTATTGAATCTTTAACTGTACAACCATCCTGTGTAAAGTTGGCTATGTAGGTGGTTGAAACTATCGGATCCACTTTTACGGTGCCACCTCTTGGATTATCTATAAACTTGTCATTAGGTAGCCAGGTAATACTACTTGTTACTCCCGTATTGGTTCCAGCTTTTAAAGTTACTTTAGTTCCTTTGCAAATTTCTATGGTGTCCTTTTCAGAAATTATATTTACGCGCGTTTCTTTTACCGAATAATTGAAGGTAACTAGTGTGTTACATTTACCAATTTGCTGGCTTACTGTGGCAATGCCCGAGGTATTTGGATATATAATTGCGCTTCCGTTAGCTATAATATCGGTCTTTATATCGGTAGTCCACGAAATTCCCTGGTTTCCTGCATTGGATTGAATGGGCAATAAAAGAGGCGTTCCAGCACAAATGGGAGTGACATTGAATGTTCCTTTAGTTAAAATGGGTTTAACGATGGACAAATAAGTTGAATCTTTTAAAACCGTTCCATTTACTAATGCAGTTAAATATACCCAACCAGATTGAATTGGGCGGACTACTGGGTTCGCCGATGTGGCATCATTAAATAAATTGGATGGAGACCATTTGTAGTAAACGGCGGCGTTGGATTGTAGATTTACCTGAAGATCAGTGTCACATACAAAAATAGTGTCCGCTCCCTTAATTAATGATGTATTTTGGTTTCCAACGTTGGATTGTCCATTTATATTTGCCATGCAGCTACAAAGCAATCCAACAAAAAACCATTTAATGGCAAATTTAATTTTCATAGTAGTATGTTTTCCGATCTAACATCAGATTATTTATCAAAAATAACGAGTAAATCTGTAATTCAATATAATTTTTTGAACATTACTCAATAGTACAACTGTCCAATGCTTCTTTTACTTGAGCTAAAGTAACAAACGGCATATTATTACCCCACGATGAATGAATATAATTAATAATATTAGCTATTTCAAAATCTGATAAAACAGGAATAGCTGCCATCTCTTGAGTGTATTGATTCCCATTCACCATTATGGTGTCTTTTAACCCATATCGAATGATGCAAGCAGTTTTTAATGGATTTTCCAATAGATAGTCCGCTTTAACTAAGGTTGGAATTAGTGATTTTAATCCTTTACCATCTGGCATGTGACAACTCACACAGAAATTTTCATAAAGAATTTTGCCTTGAGGATATTGTGTATTTCCGCAAGAAGAAAATAAAATCAATACAATAAAAAGGGTTGATTTTTCCAAATCAATATGTTTTAGTCATTTTTTCTGGAACAACCAGAATGAAATCGGCTTTATTAAAATTTTCGGGATCTAAAACATCAATTTTGTCCTGTTCCACTGTACTTATGGTTAAAATTTTCAGATTAGGTTTATATTTATTAAGGTACCATAGTATACCTTCCTTCTCGTCTGAATGATAAGCTCCATTAAAATGAATAAAAAGGTGATTTGGTTTTAATGAGGTAGAAATGAAGTAACCCATGGTGGCATCCTTGATGGCCTGCGCTTTAACCATATTATCGGGAGTATTTCCCCCATGATTACCCATCATAGTTATCATCTTTTTATAAGTTGGTAATGTTAAGTCCAGTGGAATAGGTAGTGGGGGTAAAAATTGAGCTTTTGCTATTTCATTAAGTTCATTTAGTCCATCTAAGCCAGTTCTGAATACCAGATTGGCATATCGTCGGGGCACATTAGTTGCCTTAAAAGATATTTTTTTTGTTTTGGCAAATTCTACCAATGGTTTGTAATCTGTGCTGTAGTTATCCCAGAGTTTAGCTTCCTCTTCAAAATTTTTAACATTAATCTTCCCTGTCAAATATTCATCAATAACCAATTGATCGTCAGTTTCAAACATTTCAGCACCCAAAATCAATTTGCCATCCATGTGTTCAAAAAGATCAGTGGTCAATTTTAATTGTAACCAGTGAGAAATTGGATTATTATGAAGCTCCCCAAAAAAAACTATTTCTTGTTCTGCAGATTTTTTCTTTACTTGCTCATAATCTACTTTTTCACCTTTATTGTTGAAAATTAAGTAAGCAGCATGTTCTTGTCCTAACAGAAAATGCACTGATGTTAAAAAAAGAAGAACTGGTAATAATTGTAGGAAGGGGTATTTTTTCATTTTGTTGCAGTTTATGTCCCCAATATAAATCATTTTATTAGGAATAAATTATTTCTATCTTTAAAAACATACCTTAGTGATTGTTGTTTAACATACAGATTTTTAACAAATATAATTTTATGCTTAGGGAAAGGGTAATTGTTTGGTTTAGACAAGATTTAAGGTTGCACGATAATGAGGCACTTTTTGAGGCTATACGACAGTCTAAAGAAGTAATTCCCATTTTTGTACTGGATGAAAGGCAAATTTTTGGAAAAACGTCCTTTGAATTTCCTAAAATCGGTAAGTTCAGAATGAAGTTTTTATTGGAAAGTATTGAAGATTTGCGATCAAATTTAAAGAAACTTGGTTCTGATTTAATTGTGAGGGTAGGACATACAGAAAATATTTTAATTAATATTGCCAATCAAACTAAGGCTACAGCTATTTATTGCAACAGAGAGAGAACGGAAGAAGAGGTTAAAGTTCAGGATAATCTTGAAAAGTTACTTTGGCAAGAGGGAAAGGAATTATTGTATTTCAGAGGTAAAATGCTCTATTACACAGCTGATTTGCCTTTTCCTGTGACGCACACACCTGATATTTTTTCACAATTTAGAAAGGAAGTCGAAAGAATTATTCCGGTAAGAGATCCATTCCCAACACCTACTAAACAGTTTCAACCTTTAACGGTACCATTAGACGCGGGCGAAATTCCTACCATGGAAAAATTGGGATTTATAGATGTTGATAATTTCGATAAATCTGGATTTGAAGGAGGTGAAACTGCGGCACTCAAAAGATTAAACGATTATCTATGGGTATCAGAAGGCATTCTGAAATATAAAGAAACCAGAAATGGAATGTTAGGTAGGAATTTTTCTTCCCGCTTCTCTGCCTGGTTAGCCATGGGATGCTTATCTCCTAAAATGATTTATCATGAAATCAGAAGATTTGAAAAGGAAAGAATGGCTAACGAAAGTACTTATTGGTTGATTTTTGAACTGCTTTGGCGTGATTTCTTCAGATTAATGGGAAAAAAGTACAAAAGCAAAATATTTCAGATTGGGGGTACCAGGAATCTTGAAAACCATTATTTTAAAACAAATTTTGAAATTTTTCAAAAATGGGCAGATGGTAATACTGGCGTTCCCTTTATTGATGCAAATATGAAGGAACTGAATAATACTGGCTTTATGTCTAATAGAGGAAGGCAAGTTGTCGCAAGTTTTTTAGCCAAAGACTTGAAAATCAACTGGCTTTTAGGTGCGGAGTATTTCGAATCTGCACTTATTGATTATGACGTTTGTAGTAATTATGGAAACTGGAATTACGTGGCGGGTGTGGGAAGTGACCCCAGAGAGGATCGGTCGTTTAATATTCAGGCGCAATCGTTAAAATATGATCAAAATGGACAATTTGTAAAATATTGGCTACCAGAGTTAAAACAGATTCCTGCCGATAAACTTATTGCTTTTAATTCTTTATCAGCCAATGAACTTTCTTCTTATGGTGTAAATCTTGGGAAGAATTATCCTTTTTCCATTGTCTCTTATCCAAAATATTCAAAAAGATTTTAACTTTTTTATGTTTAGAGCCAACGCATTTTTTTCATTTAACGTTATTAGAATAGATATTCATTTAATCCGTAATTAAAAACTTCTATTATGAAAAATGCGATTTTTGTTCTAACAGTTTTTTACCTGTTTTTTTCCTTAAACTCTTGTTTAAAAGATACTTGTGAAAATGTTTATACTTATCAGCGTTTCGATCCTGTTTATGTAAAACCCGAGGTACTCAGGCAGAAAGTAGCAGCATCGGTTTCAAAAGAGTTGGTGACAACGGGTAAAATTTATGTTTATGGAGATTATTTGTTAATTAATGAACCAGATCTTGGTATTCATGTAGTTGATAATAAGGTTCCTGCAAATCCTAAATTTATCTCTTTCCTGAAAATACCAGGTAATTCAGATCTTGCTGTTAGAAATGGTTTACTCTATGCAGATAGTTATGTAGATTTGGTTGTCCTTGATTTGAAAAATCCACTCGATGTAAAAGAAATTTACAGATTGGAAAATGCTTTTCCAAGTTATGGTAAAGATGAAAAACTAGGTTTATTAGTAGCATATAGAGCGGCTGGTGTTACGGAGACTTTTCCTTGCGCTGAAAATTCAGGGAATACCTTTTTTGAAGGAAATGTAATATGGACCAGAGATAATAATAGCTTGACTTCAGGTCTTAAAACACCATCTGGTACCGTTGGTATCGGAGGTTCAACGGCTCGTTTTACCATGAATCAAGGTTTACTTTATACCGTAAGCACAAGTAATCTTACGGCATTTAAACTTGAAGATAATGGTGTTACCAAACTAGTGAGCACTCAAAATGTCGGTTGGAATATTGAGACTATTTATCCTTTCGAAGGTTTATTACTCATTGGTTCTCAAAATGGTATGTATATTTATGGTATAGATAACCCGGAAAAACCACAGCTTTTATCTACTTTTGAACATTGGCGAGCTTGTGATCCTGTGGTTAGTGACGGAAAAACAGCATTTGTTACCCTTAGGGGAGGCACAGAGTGTGAAGGTTTTCTTAACCAATTAGATGTTATTAATATTTCTGATGTAAGAAATCCTAAACTCATAAAAAGTTATCCTATGTACCATCCGATTGGTTTATCCATAAACCAGGGTCTTCTATTTATTTGTGAAGACGATAGAGGAATCAAATTATACGACACTAAAGATTTAAACGCGATCGATAAAAATTTAATTTATCAGGATAAATCGTTCTCCGCTGTAGATATCATTGTTCTGGAAGAAGATAAAATAGCTATTATTACTGGCGAAGAAGGTATTTGGCAATTTAGCTACAAAAATCCTGCTAAATGGGAACTTCTAAGTAATATAAAATCTAAAACCAATGATTAAAAGAGGATTTCTTTTAAAATTCTTTTTTTTAACTGTTTTGACTTATTCTTTAAAAAGTCAGGACCTTGGTCACTCTCTATCCTTAAAAAATAAAGGTTTTGTGTTAGGTCAGTTCTCGATGGGTTATGGATATTATTTGAATGGAGGCGCTCTATTAAGTACTGGCTTCGAGTATAAAATGGGAAAGTTTCTCTCTCCCAAATGGTCCCTTGGGGGTGGTATTGCCTACACTCAATTTAAACCGCTGGACGGTTTATATGGTATTAGTTTACTGTCTGAACTTAGGTATTTTTTAAGAGATGAGACTAAAAACTGGCGTTTCTCCGGTGTCGCAGATGCAGGTATAGGCATAGGAGGGAGTAGAATTCAAACAGGGTGGGGTAGTAATGGTTTGGGGCTTCGTTTGTATTCTGGTGCAAGTATTCATAGAAAAATACAAAACAATATGAGTCTTATGTTAGAAATAGGCTACTTGTACCAAAATCTAAGTTATAAGGATAATACCCCTGGAAGAGGTTGGCAAATTTTTCAAACGGAAAGTATCTTGAAATATCATTTCAGGAGAATCCAGATAAAAACGGGGTTGTTTTTTTAACCTTAAAGCACCTTAGGAGATTACTCTTAAGGTGCTTTTTATTTTTTCAATGTTCTCTAATACCTTTTTTCTATCCTTGTCAGCAATATTTATATGCCCCATTTTTCTGAATGGTCTTGTTTCTGATTTTCCGTACAGATGTAAATGTGCACCTTCTATTTTCATACATTCCTCAATACCAACGTATTTCGTTTTTCCAGCATATCCAGGTTCTCCGACGATGTTTACCATAGCTCCAATGCTGTGTTGTCTTGTTGAACCAAGGGGCAAATCTAATATGGCTCTTAAATGCTGTTCAAATTGGGAGGTTTCACAACTATTTTGAGTATGATGTCCGCTATTATGTGGTCGCGGTGCCACCTCATTAACAAATATATCATCGTTTTCATCTAAAAAGAATTCAATAGCCAGGAGACCAACTAAATCTAAATCTATAGCTATCAGAGAAGCAATTTCATTCATTTTAGATAAAATGCCTTTATCAAGTTCAGCGGGACAAATCAAAAAGGATACTAAATTAGCTTCTTGATTAAAGTGTTGTTCAACAGGTTCGTAATGTATAAGTTCACCAGAGGCTGATCTTGCAACAAGGATACTGATTTCGGTCTTTATGTTTATTCTTTCTTCTATAATACTAGGGCAATCCAATAGGTTTATTACATCATTGTCATTAGAAACTACCACAACACCTTTCCCATCGTATCCATCTTTTCTTGATTTTTGGACAAATGGGAAGGTTATTTGCTTACTTTTTAAAGCTTCTTTAATTTCTTTTCCATCATTAAATAGCTGAAATCCGGCGGTCGGAATATCTCGTTCCTGATAAAACATTTTTTGTAATCCTTTATCTTGTATAACCTTAACAGTCGATGGTTTGGGATAAACCTTAACACCTTCATTCTCTAAGTAAAAGAGGGCATCAACATTAATTTGTTCTATTTCGATAGTTAAAATATCTACTTTTTTTCCAAAATGAACAACATCATCAAAATTTTTAAAATCACCTGCCTGGAAAAAAGGTGCATAAGGAACGGCAGGGAATTGCTGATCTTGATCCAGGATATAGATGGGTAAATGCCAGTTGGCAGCCTCTATCGCTAACATTTTCCCTAATTGTCCTCCACCTAAAATGCCAATTTTATGGTCTAACAGGTTCTTGTGTTGCATGTTCAATAGTTAAAAATTTTACAAATTTATGAATTTTAGTGCTTATCTGACCTTTTCTCATTTTGCTTTTTGACCTATCTTTGGAAATAAAAAATAAATGAGTCAACCTTCAGTTATTGTTCGTGATGTTCATGTGGTGAATAGGGGAACAATTAAAATAGCAGATGTTTTTATTAAAGATGGGATAATTGACAAAATAGAAACATCTATTGGTCATTCTGCCGACATAGAAATAGATGGAACGGGAAAACACTTAATTCCTGGGATTATCGATACCCAGGTACATTTTAGAGAACCCGGTTTAACCCACAAAGCAAATATTTATTCAGAGGCAAGGGCAGCGGTTATGGGCGGTGTAACCTCGTTTATGGAAATGCCAAATACTAAACCACCCGCTATTACTAAAGAGTTACTTGAACAAAAATATGCCATTGGCGCCGCTAATTCTGTGGCTAATTACTCGTTTTTTATGGGCGCGACCAATGACAATATAGAGGAGGTTTTAAGAGCGATTTCTGACGAAGTTTGTGGTGTTAAAATTTTCATGGGATCAAGTACAGGTAATATGTTGGTTGATCATCCAACCGCTTTACATACTTTATTTTCAGAAATACCTATCTTAATTTCAACTCATTGTGAAGACGAGCAAACCATAAAACGAAATGAAGCGGCTTATCTTGCCTCTTACGGAGAAGAAATTCCTATGGCTTATCACCCTGAGATTCGTTCTGTTCAAGCTTGTTTATTATCGTCAGAAATGGCCATATCCCTGGCTAAATCTTACGACACCAGATTACACATATTACACATTTCAACAGCGGATGAATTAAAACTCTTTAATAACACTATTCCACTGAAGGAAAAAAGAATAACTTCTGAAGTTTGTGTTCACCATCTGTATTTTAACAGTAATGATTATGAGTCCTTAGGAAGTTTGATCAAATGTAACCCTGCCATTAAATCAGTGGACCACCAAACGGCCTTATTCCAAGGATTGTTATCTGATAAATTGGATATTATCGCTACAGACCATGCACCCCATACCTTAGCTGAAAAGCAGCAAAATTATTTTTCAGCTCCTTCTGGTGTTCCCTTGGTTCAACACAGTCTTCAGATAATGCTTGATTTTTATCACAAAGGATTGATTACTTTGGAGAAAATCGTTGAAAAAATGAGTCATTCTCCAGCTGAGTGTTTTGGCATAAAAAACAGAGGTTATATAGAAGAGGGATTTGCAGCTGATGTAGCTATCGTAGATATAAATGTTCCATATCAGATAACTGCTGAAAATATTGCTTACCACTGCAAATGGAGCCCATTACTAGGAAAAACCATGAAAGGAGCTGTTTTGACCACCATGGTTAATGGAAACTTAGTTTGGCACGACGGCCAAATAAAGGAAGATGTGAAAGGAGAAAGATTAAAGTTTATTCGTTAACCTTATCCCTTTTTTATCTTCTCAATTTCATTCATAACTATCTCTGATTCGGCCATCTTTGCAGCATAGCCTTTAATATCCCCTTTTCTCTGCAATTGCATTGCTTCCTCAAGTAATTGATTGTAAGATTTTTGCAGATTCACTAAAGGGTCTTTTTTAAATAATCCGAACATGATGTTTTGTTAAATAGTATGGGAAATAGGAAAATCCCTATTTCCCATAGCTAACAAGAATCAAGAGGTTTTGTTTTCTTTTTTAAGTTTTAAAACATCTATTCCCTTTTCTTTTACTGAAGAATTAAAGGCTTCTATATCAGTAGATTTTAAGGTTTCCCATTTTTGCAATTCGGCGTTAATCTGTTTGCTTAATTCAGTTTTTACTTGCATGGCTTGCTGGGTTGGAGGAAAATCACCACGATTGGTAATGCTTCCTACGTGGGCAAGTTTGTTTGTCAGCTTAATGGGATAATTTAAAGGATCCTGACCACTTTTGTTCTTTGTCTGATAAAGTTCATTTTCAATTCTTGTAATTTCCTTATCGATGTCGTTCGCTTTTTGGATGAGCGATTTCATTTCAGGATCATCTTTCCAGATAGATTTAAGATGATTAATTTGTTTTCTGGTTTCTCTTATGTCAAGGATAGCCTGATGAGCTTCTGTTACCTTATCTCTAATGTCAATAAGGAAACTGAATTGTTTTGCATAATCCTCCACACTTGACTCAGAGCGAGGGTCTTTAACAATTTCAAAGGTTTGTTCTTGTTGAATTTTACCTAAAGTTAACACCACTTTATAGGTTCCTGGAACTGCTTTAGGACCATTTAATGCGGCGGCCCATAGAATCATGCCATCAAATCGCAATGCTCCAGGGTATTGCATATTCCAGACAAAGCGATTTCCACCTGCCTTTAAATCTGATAGCTTATCCATTCTTTCCTTTGCATTGGTAGCAAATTCTTTAATTAATTTGCCATTGGCTTCATGAAATGAAAGTTTTACAACGATAGAATCAGCTGGAACTTCCTTCAGATTGAAATGAACCATAACACCCCCGGGATGATTTGCACCAGCTGTTTTCGTATTCGCTCCGCGCCAACCAGGACCTCCTTCCATCCTATAGCTTGGCATTGGTTTGAACAAATGCATTTCAGCGGTAGAAACATCTTTATTGAGCTGATGTAGAGGCGTTAAATCGTCAATTATCCAGAAAGCTCTTCCTTGAGTAGCCGCAATTAAATTATCATTTTTAATAGCTAAATCTGTGATTGGAACTATAGGTAAGTTCAACTGGAAAGGTTTCCAGGAAGCACCATTGTCAAAAGAAATATACATTCCCGATTCAGTTCCTGCATAAAGTAAGCCTTCCTTTTTAGGGTCAGCTCGTATTACCCTGGTAAAATGATTTTTATCGATGCCCGCCGTAATTAGGTCCCATGATTTACCAAAATTTGTAGTGTGGTATAAATAAGGAGTATAATCACCTGATTTATATCGTGTCCCTGCAACATATAAACCACCTTTATGGAATGGGTCTTGTTCAATAGAATTAATCATCATCCATTCAGGCATACCTGCCGGGGTTACATTTTCCCAATTTGCGCCATTATCTTTACTAACATGAATAAGACCATCATCGGAACCTGCCCAAAGAAGACCGGGTTGTAATGGAGATTCCAAGGCGGCAAAAATAGTACAATAATACTCGACACTCGTATTATCTTGAGTAATTGGTCCTCCGGAACTTTTCATTTTGGACACATCATTTCTTGTTAAGTCTGGACTAATTGTAGTCCATGAACGTCCGCCGTCTTCTGATGCGTGTAAGTGTTGTGATGCAGAGTAGAGTTTTTTAGGATTATTAGGTGATGTAAAAACAGGAAAATTCCATTGGAATCTATACTTTGATCCTTCTGCACCATAGCCCATAGGATTATCTGGCCATACATTGATGGTTTGATTTTGCTTCGTTCTATGGTTAACTCTCTCTAATAGGCCACCATAACTACTGCCATAAACGATTTCATTATCATTGGGATCAACAGCAAGATGAGCTGATTCACCTCCTGCAGTCTCTTCCCAATCTCTTTCTCCAATTTCTGATCCTTCTGTACGATGGTAAATTCTAAGGGTAGAATTATCTTGTTGGGCCCCATAAATTCTGTAAGGGAAATGATTGTCTGTGATTACTCGATAAAATTGGGCAGTAGGTTGATTATGATAGGTTGTCCAGTTTGTTCCCCCATCTAAAGAAACCTGACCTCCTCCGTCATCGCCAATAATCATTTTATTTGAATCATCTGGGGAAATCCATAAATCGTGATGATCACCATGTTGAGCATTACTTGTATTGAAAGTTTTTCCTCCATCCCCTGATCGGTGATAGTTTACATTGAGTACATAAACAACCTCTTCATTTTTGGTATCGGCATAAATTCTGGTATAATACCAGGCGCGCTGTCTTAAATTTCTATCTTCATTGGTTCTAATCCAGGAATCTCCACCATCGTCAGAGCGATAAACGCCTCCGTCATTGGCTTCGATGATAGCAAATAATTTTTCAGAATTAACTGGAGAAACGGTAATACCCATAATACCTAAAGGACCTTTAGGCAGGCCTTTATTAGCTGAAATTTTTGTCCAGTTGTCACCTCCATCTGTACTTTTCCATAAATCTGAACCTTCGCCACCACTAGACAAGTCATAAGGCGTTCTTCTAACTCTCCAAGTGGCAGCATATAAAATTCTTGCATTTCCCGGATCGATAACTAGATCTACTGCGCCAGCATCGGCATTGGCAAAAAGAATTTTCTCCCAATTTTTGCCTCCGTCTTTTGAACGATAAACGCCTCTTTCTGCACTGGACTTGAACAGATCACCTAAAACGGCTGCATATACCAAGTCTGGATTTTTAGGATGGATCCTAATTCTTGGGATGTGTTTTGACTCAGGCAGTCCAGTATTTTTCCAGGTTTTACCTGCATCGGTACTTTTCCACATACCATAACCATAAGAAACGTTACCACGCACTGTAACCTCACCACCACCAACGTAAATGACATTGGGGTCACTTTCAGAAACGGCAATAGAACCAACGGAACCTCCAAAATATTTATCTGAAATATTTTCCCAGGTTTGACCAGCATCTTGTGTTTTCCAAACACCACCACCTGTTGAGCCAAAATAATAAAGATTTGGTTTTCCGACCACACCGGAAACTGCTGCTGACCTACCTCCTCTAAATGGCCCTATGGAACGCCAGCTCAGAGCATTAAAGGAACTTTCGGGAAAGTTAACAGTGGGTATTTCTTTTTGAATAATGATGGAGGAAACTGGCTTTTTCTTTTGTGCGTTTAATCCAAAACTAGATAATACTAGTAAAAGAAGAAAACTTAACCATTTTACTTGTCGCATTTTAGGTAACATAATCATTTTTTTAAGTAGAAATTGCAAAAAATTTAAAGGTACTTTTATCACATTGAAAGAACAAATTACTACAATTGCAATAAAAATCAATAAAATGACTCGCCTAAATCTATTTTTTTCATTTCTATTAGCGGTATTATTAATAATGGGTTGCTCGGGGCAAAAAACGTTAGTATCGCCCACACCTCAATATAATACTGCACTGATTCCATTACCCGTATCAAATTTGAATATTCCGGTAAACCTTAAGGTTTCGGTTTTGGAATCAATCATTAACAGCCAATTAACAGGCCTATTGTATGAGGACAAAGATTTTAATGATGGGGATAGGATGAAAGTTAAGGTTTATAAAAGGAATCCCATAAGGTTGAGTGGAAAAGATAATGAAATCAGATATAAAATACCCTTGAATATTCAAGTTATTTATGATGCCATGGTAACCAATGTCAGCGCTTCCGGAGAAATTGAGCTGCAAGCAAAAACCAGTTTTAAAATTGCGAAGGACTGGACGCTGAAAACACAAACTGATCTCACTCATTATGTTTGGATTAAAAAACCCGTTGCGCAAGTAGCAGGTATGAATTTACCTTTGGGTTCGTTGGCAGATGTCATTTTAAATAATTCAAAATCCTATTTGGGACAACAGATAGATGAAATGACCTCTTCTTATTTCGATCTAAAGTCTATTGTCGCAAGTGCCTGGAGCTCTATTACAAGGGTGTTGTCAGTTTCCGAGGAATATAAAGCCTGGTTATTGGTTAATCCAAATAAAGTAACTATGTCACCAATGATTATTCAAGGAGATTCTATTCAGACATATCTCTCTCTTTCAGCAAAACCACAGCTTAATATTGGAGAAAAACCTATGGCAATTGGGGTAACCAAGATACCAGATTATGCCCAGGCCTTGGGTGAAAGTCAACGCACCATTCTTGTACTTCGAACTAAATTACCATTCTCAGAAACAAAATCACTTACTTTAAAACAAGTGGGTGGCCAAACCTTTTCAAGTGGAAAAAAATCTGTTACTGTCGAAGATGTTAATTATTTTGGTATAAATAATAAGTTGGGGGTTGAATTAACTCTGTCAGGTTCATATAAAGGGAAGATATTCCTGACGGGAACCCCTCAAATAGATACCTTAACGAATTTAATAAATCTTCCTGATTTAGAATTTAATCTGGAAACGAAGAATTTTTTGGTAAAAACAGCGGGTTGGATTTTAAAAAGTAATTTGAAAAAGATGATTCAGGAAAATATAAATTTTTATCTGACGCTGAATCTGAATGATACTAAAAAAGAACTTGAAAAGCAGTTGAATGAATATCCGTTGGCCACAGGTTTCAGGATGAAAAGTAAAATTGATCAATTATCGGTTGACCAAATTCAAATTACTCCTGATGGAATTCTTATTGATATGGGCATTGGAGGAAATTTAGGCATATTCACGTCCACGATTCAAAAAAAATAATACATGAGTATTCATTTAAAATGGCTGCCCAAAAAGTCTGGATGCATTGAAAGAGTGCTTAGATGGCGGGGCTCTGGCCCCTATTTGATGTAGTCGGAGTGACCTGATGGATTCAAAGACCTGACGATAAGGTGTGAACCTGATGGTATGGATTACCTGACGGCTTAGATGTACGAAGATGGCGGGGCTATGGTCCTTTAAATCCTAAAAATCCTGATTCAAAACCAATGGCTGCTGGTCTGTAATTTCCATCGGAGATTGGGGAGGTGCTTGTTTTCTGGGAATATCTCCTGTAAATAATTTTGAATCAGGATTTTCAGGATTAGGTAGGTGTTATACATCGTAATATCACGTTCGTAGGGGCGAATTGCATTCGCCCACCCATGATACAGGTAAATTTCCCTAATTGTCAAACCACGGTATTCGTTATTTATGCTATTGTTGTATTCACACGTAATTTAAATGGATATATTTTAGCGATGGGCGAATTGAATTAAAAAATGATGATTGGTTAAAAAAAGGGCGAATGCAATTCGCCCCTACATGAACTGACCCGTCCTAAAAAAAGTTTACAGATTGACCCGTCCTAAAAAAAGTTTACAGATTTAACAATTCTTTAAAAATAGTCCTAATACAAATTTACACTTACATTTGTAGTGTAGGCGAATAAAAAAGGGGCTATCTTTCCAGACAGCCCTTTTTCAAAACGTTGAATAAATCTTTAATTAAAGGTCTTACTGAAAACCATTTTTCGTGTTTTTCCAGAATCTTCCATTAGTAAAACCAGTTTTTTACTGTTCAAAGATTCTATGTGAAGTTCTTTTTCTTCCTTTAATTGATTGGTTAGAAAGAGGCTATTACTGCTAACTTTAAATTTCCCAGATTCTTTATAATTTAATGTTCCTTCGTAGGAATAATTTCCCTCATCATTAAATTGCAAAATAATATTTTCTAATGTTTTGTCTTTCAAAATCTTATCATTTTCAAATATCTCTGTCGCCTTCCAAACGCCAACAATTTGATAGTTAGCGATGAAATTACATGAACTGAATGATAAAAATATTGAAAGAAAGATAAACTTACACGTGGTTCGCAACATGCCCATTTAGTTTTTTAAGAAAGAGCTATAAAGGTTAAACAACCTGCAATAAAACCAATAAAGGCCAGCCAAGTAATATTTTTGAAGTACCAGATAAAATCTATTTTCTCCATACCCATTGCAGCTACACCTGCGGCTGAACCAATAACGAGCATGCTTCCACCAGTACCTGCTGAATAGGCAATGAAATGCCACAAATCACTGTCTATAGGAAACTTATCCATAGGATACATACCCATTGTAGCTGCCACTAAAGGTACATTATCAATGATGGCCGAAAGAATGCCAATAAAAATGATAACCATATTTTGATTAGGAATAAGTTCCTGTAATTTATTTGCCAGACTCATCAGGAATCCCACTTTTTCACCAGTGGAAGATAGAACTACCACTGATTCTAAAGCACCAACGCCGAGGAGAATTCCTAAAAAGAATATAATACTACTAATTTCAATTCTGGATAATGCTTTATGGACAGAATATAGATGCCTATTTTCCTGATTAAATTCCTCTTCTGGATGAATATATTCTGAAATGAGCCAAACAATACCTAAAGAAATCATAATGCCCATATAAGGGGGTAAATGAGTAATCGACTTGAAAATAGGAACAAAAATCAGACCAGCTAAACCAGCAATTAACATGGTTTTACTACTAAGTAGTTTAGTAGTATCCATTGTGTTGTCTTGGCCGGGTATATTTTCTATTTTTCCTTTAAATATAGGAAGCAATGAAGCAATAAATACGGGTAAAACTAAGGAAATGATAGAGGGAAGAAATAAGTTTGACATTAAACCCACTGAGGAAACCTTTTTACCTATCCATAGCATAGTTGTAGTTACATCGCCTATTGGAGACCATGCCCCACCTGCATTGGCTGCAATGATTATCAAACTAACATAAAATAACCTCTCTTCTCTATTAGGTACAAGTTTTCTTAGTATGGATACCATAACGATGGTAGTGGTCAAATTATCCAAAACAGAAGATAAGAAAAAGGCTATTAAGGAGGTAATCCAAAGTAGCGATTTTTTGTTTTTTGTTTTCACCAACGAAGTAATGGGTGAAAATCCTTTATGAAGATCTACTAACTCTACAATAGTCATTGCTCCCAAAAGGAAGAATAAAATCTCTGCCGTTTTGCCTAATATGTGAAGTAAACTGTCTTCCAAAGGAGTTACCTGATGATTTACATCGAGTACTTCAAGATGACCCACTGAAATTAATGCCCAGGTTAATGCACCCATCAATAGAGCTGGAACGGATTTGTCTAATTTCAATGGTTGCTCAAGGACAATAATAATATAACCAATGAAGAAACAAAGGACTACACTTGTTAACATAAATTAATTTTTTAAGGTGTGTGTTAAAATGTCAGGTGTTTTTTGTAAAAATAAAGTTTTAATTTTCTTTTTTTAACATATTTATAGTTATTTCAAATAATTTTGCACGATATACTTTTTTAACGGTTCAAAATGTCAAATGGTAAAGATTGGAAATATTAATATAGGGGAGTTTCCGTTGATTTTAGCTCCGATGGAGGATGTAAGTGATCCACCATTCAGAGCACTTTGTAAAGCTCAGGGTGCAGATTTAATGTTCACTGAGTTTATCAGCGTGGAAGGTCTTATCAGAGACGCTGATAAAAGTGTGCAGAAGCTAGACATTTATGATGAAGAAAGACCCATTGGTATTCAAATTTTTGGCGCTGAATTTGATTCCATGCGGAGAGCCGCAGAAATTGTCGAAGAGGCTAAACCTGAAATTTTAGATATTAACTATGGTTGCCCTGTTCAAAAAGTGGTTTGTAAAATGGCGGGCGCAGGGATTCTTCGGGATATACCCAAGATGATAAAACTTACCGAGGCAGTGATCAAAAACACTAAATTACCTGTGACGGTTAAAACCAGACTGGGTTGGGATGAAGATACTATTTTTATAGAAGAAGTGGTTGAAAGGCTGCAAGACATTGGTGTACAGGCAGTTAGTATTCATGCTCGGACTCGGAAACAAATGTACAAAGGGGAGGCAAACTGGAGTTACATTGCAAAAGTGAAACAAAACCCAAGAATCCATATTCCTATATTTGGAAATGGCGATATAGATTCTCCGCAAAAGGCAGTAGAATATAGAGAAAAATACGGCGTTGATGGAATTATGATTGGTCGCGCAAGTATCGGTTATCCATGGATTTTCAGAGAAATTAAACAATTTATGCTCGACGGAACCATCTGTGACCCACCATCATTAACAGAAAGAATCAATGCGGTAACTGAACATCTTACCAGAGCTATTGATTGGAAAGGTGAAAAACTTGGTATCCTCGAAACCAGAAGACACTACAGTAACTATTTTCGAGGTTTTCCTAATATTAAGGAGTTTAGAAAATCTTTGGTAACCTTAGATGATAAAAATCATATTTTTGAGGTTCTTCATGAAATGTCTCTCTGTTATGCAGGATTAGAACCTGTGTTATCTGAGTGATTTCAAAATTAAAATGTGTCCAAAATAATAGATTTTACAAATAAGGAAAATGATTTCCTCTTCAGATTAATTGGAAGAGTGGCTATTGATATGAATTCTCCCGCTTATGTGGTTGGTGGCTTTGTTAGAAATTTTTTTTTAAAGAGGCAATCCAAAGACATAGATATTGTCTGCGTAGGTAATGGTATTCAGTTAGCTGAAAATGTTGCAGCTCTTCTACAGCCTTCTCCAAAAGTAGTCACCTACAGTCGTTATGGAACAGCTATGTTTCATTTCAATGATATTGAATTTGAATTTGTAGGGGCTCGTAAGGAATCTTACTCGGCAGATTCCCGAAAACCTGCCGTGGAGGAAGGAACTTTAGAAGATGATCAGAAAAGGAGAGATTTTACGATGAATGCTCTCGCTTTTTCCTTGAATCCAGACGAATTTGGCTTGTTTCTCGATTCTTTTAAAGGCCTGGAAGATTTAAATAACCGGATTATTAAAACACCAATGGATCCCGGAATTACTTTTTCCGATGATCCTCTTAGAATGATGCGCGCCATAAGATTCGCCGCCCAGCTTGGGTTTGTTCTTGATGGTGACACCAAACAGGCATTAAAAAAATACAAAGACAGAATAGGTATTATTTCCCAGGAGAGAATAGCTGCTGAATTGAATAAAATCATCCTTTCACCTAAACCTTCTGTTGGCTTTCTTCTTCTTTTTGAAACTGGTTTATTGTCCATTATTTTTCCCGAGATGTTGCTTTTACATGGCGTGGAAATTAAAAATGGAAAAGGGCATAAAGATAATTTCTATCATACTTTGCAGGTTTTAGATAATTTAAGTCAGGTTACAGATAATTTATGGTTGCGATGGGCCGCTATTTTACATGATATTGCTAAGCCCCAAACAAAACGGTGGCAAGCAGATATAGGTTGGTCTTTTCACGGTCATGAAGTGTTGGGCGCTTCTATGGTTTACACCATTTTTAAAAGATTGAAATTACCTATGGATTTTAAAATGAAGTATGTTCAACAACTGGTCAGACTTCATTTAAGACCCATTTCTTTAACAAAAGAAAATATTACTGATTCAGCGATTAGAAGACTTATTGTAGATGCTGGAGATGATCTGGATGATCTTATGCTCTTATGTAAAGCCGATATTACTTCCAAAAATCAATCAAAGGTTCAAAAATATCTTGAAAATTACGATTTGGTCATGGAGAAAATTCAGGCGGTTGAGTCTAATGATAATCTTCGAAACTGGCAACCACCCATTACAGGAGAAATTATTATGGCAACGTTTTCTATTGGACCGTCCAAGGAGGTAGGTTTAATTAAAACCGCAGTTAGAGAGGCAATTCTCGACGGAATTATTCCAAATGATTACGACGCTGCTTTCGATTATATGAAGGAAAGAGGAAAGGCATTAGGTTTGTAAATAAGAAAAATAGTTATTTAGAAATAGATAGAAACGGGTCTTTTTCCAAACCACAATCTTTGTAGCTTTTACCCGACATCACGTCACTCATTTTAATATTTAGGGGACCTAGTTTTCTGTCAAGGGCTATTTTTGCACCTCCGGGAAGGGTAATCCAATTTTCCCAGGTACTTTTTATACCTCCGATGGGCAAAATTTTAACCCACATTTTAAAAGAGATGGGTAAATTGGTTTTTTGGTCAAATTCCCACAAATAGGTATCACCAGGCGTTACGCCTCCATCTTGATAAATCACTTTTAAAGCCTTTTTTCCTGAAGGCATGATAACCATTTCTCTTTTAACCCCTTTGTCGAAAGCTTTAGTTGGGGCTATGAACCAGAAACTATCATTACAAAAACCTTCCCATGCAGTTTTAATGAATTTTGCTGCAGTATTTCCACTAACTGCCTGATTTTCCTGCCAGGCCTTTCCCTCCTTATTTTTCAAGTTCAATATGACGCGTTTCCCGCCCCATTCAACCAACAGGAATTGTCTGTATTTATCCCAAACATATACTTTATCTCCTGGAAATGTCCAACTGACCCATCTGAGATTATTCCAGGCAGGCTTGTTGATGGCCTCCTCCATTTTTGTAGCCAGTAATTCAGCTTCACTCCCAGAGGTTCCAGCGGGAACATCTTCGTGCAAATAATATATGGCAGACCCCAACAAGATGAATAAACCAACGAGTAAAACCAATATAAATCGTAAAAACTTCTTTGCCATAGGTTAAAGATTCCACCAATAATTAAATTTCAAAACAAATTGCCGTTGCTTTAGTTGAAAAGCATTGGCATAGTAATTGTCAGTATATACAAAGTATAAATCTGAAGCAGGACTATACCGCCATTGAAGCCTAAAATTACTGTTAATATTATCAATTTGCTTGTTATATTGAAAAAAATAGGTGATAAACAATTTATTTGTCAGTGTTAAATCAAGTCTAGGACCGGCAAGCCATAAATTAAATTGATTATTCCTTAGTTTTTCGGGAAGTCTTTCATCCTCAAAAAATGATAAATTATTATATGAAGCTCGCAGTGAAATAGAAAAATAAGGTTGAATTCGGTACCCAAATTCACCTTCCAATCTAACTCTTTTTCCGTCTGCATAATATCCGCCTTGTCTCGTAGATACGCGGTAAGTGACTAAACTTTGTGGTTTAGAGGTAAAATCAAATCCACGGGAGTACCATTGATGAGTGGTACCTTCTTTTAAGAAATGCCCGGCATAATTTGTTGGGTCAAAAGGAGCTAATAACTTTACCTTGTTTGTTGCCGTCCAGATAAATAGATCTGCTCTGCTAAGAAAATTTATTTTGTAAATGGCAACGTGCTCATTTTCAATCTGTTTAAAATTTTCATTGAAATAACTACTAAATTCAAGAGCTGGACCATGAGATAATACCTTACCAGATTTCGGAAAAAACAGGTAGCCTACGCCTGGATTTAGTCTTTTATACCCCGTTCTGGGAACAAATCCTGTTTCGGCATTTACCTGATTACCAACGTCTTCCCATTTCATACCATAAGTAATATTCTTATTTGTATATTGGATGTCGGCGGCGAGGAGTTGGTCCTTATTTGTCTTGTTAGATGAAAGGGTGTTTAGGTAAAATACTTTTCCTCTCCAAAAATTATTAGCACTGGCAAGATTATATTCAATACCAATGTTTCGGTTGGCCAGGGTTGTTGCATCACCTAAACGCTCTCTGTTTACTAGAATTACCCCAATATTTGAGCGTTGAAATACCTTTCTTTGCAATGCAAATACAGCAAAATTAGTTCCTGTACTTTCAGTTTCATTAGCCTGCATCTGAATATTTAATATACCTAATCTCCAGTTTTTGTTGAGTTTGCCACTAAGACGTGCCCCTCCAACAATTTTATTTTGTAAGCCAATACGGCGGGAAAAAAATGGACGGAGGTTATTATACCCAAAATTATTGAATAAATCTCCATTTTCAATAAAAAACTGCCGTCGTTCAGGGAAGAACAGTTCAAACCGATCTAAATTGGTCTGTTGAACATCAACCTCTACCTGAGAAAAGTCAGGATTAAGGGTTAAATCAAGATTCATTGAACTGTTTATAGCCACCTTGGCATCTAATCCGAGAGCCACATTACTTTTTTCTTTTTGATTTACCTTGTTATTAGAATATGAACCAAGGGAAAAAGGGATCAATGAAATATTCGTTCCAGGCGAGGGTGGGGGTTCTGTCCATTTCAAATAGCCAGTGTAGGCAAGGGAAGCGGTAGGAAATTGTCTTGGAACAGCCGCCCACGCTGATTTTTCAGTGGTTTTCATATCTAACCTACTGAAATTTACTCCCCATTTATCTGCATTTGGTTTGTATCGTAATGTGGTGAATGGAATCGCCATCTCTAGTGTCCATTTATCTGGTTCGCTTTGAACGGCGGAGGTCCATTTATTATCCCAGCTTAAATCTGCCTTTCCGCCATCGTATAATAGTCCATCCCATTGAGCACCCATCGCATTGGACCCAAAAGTAAATCCATTGGTTTGATCATTAAAAGGGTCGATAAACAATAAAAAGTTGTCATTTTTACCAAAACTAAAATCCCTTCTTAAAGACTCAACCATGTACGGCCCTTCTGATTTTTCGTAATTTATGGCCAGGAGATACAGATTTTTATCATCGAAACACATTTTTACTTCGGTATATACCTTAGCAATGCCTGTATCCATAGGTAATACTGCGTAAAATCGGGAAGCAGGCTGTATTTCCTTCCAGCCTTTATCGTCAGGAAATCCATCAACTTTAATAGGTTCGGTTATTTTCTTTAGGGAATAAACCATGGATTCATTTGCTTTCTGAGCAAAAGTATTTAAATACAAAAAGCAAAAAACAATAGTATAAAAGGTAATCCTTATTTGTTTAATATTCATTATAATTCTCTAATCCAGATATTTCTAAAACTGACTAAATCCCCGTGATCCTGTAACCTTAAAGAACCTTTTTCATGGGCTTTAAATTTAGGTAGCCCTATGTATTCGGTGGTGCCCTTGATTTCTGTGTTATTTTGAACTAAAACCCCATTATGCAGTACAGTAATAGTAGGCGGTGCGGTGAGAATACCGTCGGCATTAAAGCGGGGAGCTTTATAAATAATTTCATATACCTGCCATTCTCCAGGTTTTCTGTTGGCATTTACCAGAGGCATCGTTTGTTTATAAATGGAGGCCGCCTGTCCATTGGAATAGGTTCTATTGTCGTAGCTATCCAAAACTTGTAATTCATAAATCTCCTGGAGAAAAATACCACTATTTCCTCTGCCCTGACCTTCCCCTTTAACCACCACAGGAGCTTGCCATTCGATATGGATTTGACAGTCGCCAAATTGTTTTTTTGTTTTGATGTCACCTGTTTTTGGAACTACCGTTAAACCGTTTTCTGTAATTTGCCATGGACAAGGATTGCCTTTTAAATCGGTCCAGGCATCCATATTTTTACCGTCAAATAAAACGAGAGCATCAGACGGAGGCATATTGTTAACTACAGGCGTGATTTTTCTTGGCTCTGGTTCCCAAACTTCTGTAGCTTTTGGGTCAGTAATCTGTGAAAAAAGCGTAGCTTGAGCAAAAGTACCCAAAGAGAACGTTAAGAACATTTTAAAAGAGAGGAAATGTAATTTCATCATGCAAATTTTTAGGTGCTTAAAATTATAATCTAATGTAAATCTTTTTCATCATTTTTCAGTAAATAATCGTTTTTATGAATGAATTTCTTCTTTATGGACTTATTGGTGGTTCCATTCCCGATTTGTTAAGAATAATAAATAATCGGTATCAACTGAGTTTACCAGGTTATCTCAAATCTATCAATTTTTATATAGGATTTATATTTTTACTAATTCTTGGCATGGTAACGGTACAGTTATTACAAGCTAATAGCATTACCGAAGCGCTTTCCTACGGTTATTCTGCACCTCAGGTAATATCAGGGCTTCTTGGGAATATGTTAAAAACACCAAAAACAGGCAAAGAGAAAAGAGGTATGCCGGAAAGTCCCCAAATGCTAAATAAATTTACCACCCTTGATTTTTGGAAATGGTAATTCATTTTCTGAGAAATTTGCGTCGTAAACCAAGGTGGAAGAAATAATATGTTTATTAAGAAAGTATTCCTCAAATTTTGGTAAAATTGTACTTTAATTATTGAATGTCAGTTTTATGAAAATTATCATTGCGGGGGCTGGAGATGTCGGTTTTCATTTAGCTCAGCTATTATCTATTGAAAATCAAGATATTATCTTGTTAGATTCGAATCAGGATGTTTTAGATTATGCTGCAGGTCATCTGGATCTGTTAACATTAAAAGGAGATGCCACTTCTTTTGATGTCCTGAACAGGGCTAATGTTCAAAATGCCGATTTATTTCTGGCGGTTACAACCCTGGAAAATTCAAATTTGATTTCCTGTATTTTAGCCAAAAAGTTAGGAGCTAAACAAACCATTGCCAGGGTAAATAATCCTGAATATTTGGTTAATGCCAACAAGGAGGTTTTTGAAAAACTAGGTATCGATTTGCTTATTTCTCCAAGACAATTAGCCGTTGAGGAAATATACCGATTGGTCAAGCAATGTTCTTTCACTGACGTTTTCGATTTTGAAGAGGGTAAAATAAGTGTAACCGGGGTGACATTAGATGAAAAATCTCCTCTAATTGGGTTAAGTTTAATTAATTTTCCTCATTTTGCCAAAGATTTAGATATTAGGGTTTTGGTTATATTAAGAAGTTTTGAAACTATCATTCCTAGTGGGGATACCGTTTTTCAGAAAAATGACCATGTTTATTTTATATCGAAAAAGGAGAAAATCAAAATTTTACAGCAATTAATTGGTAAGAAGGATAAAGCCATAAAAAATATTGCTATTCTCGGTGGAAATGCGCAGGGATTTCTTGCGGCAAGTATCCTGGAAAAAGAATATAGGGTTACTATTTTTGAAAAAGATAAAAATAGGTGTAAAGAGTTAAATGAATTGTTGAATAATACCTTGGTTATAAAGGCGGAATATTCTGATTTTGAATCTCTTAAAGAAGATGGATTAGGTAAAAGCGATGTTTTCCTGGCATTGACAGATAATTCGGAAACCAATATTATTGCCTGTCTGACCGCTAAGAATTTTGGTGTTTACAAAACAATAGCTCAGGTAGAAAGTAAAATTTATACACACATGTCCCAGGATATTGGTGTGGATACACTAATAAATAAAAAGCTCATCGCCGCGAATAACATTTTTAGATTTGTAAGAAAAGGTTCTGTCAAAGCTATAACAAGTTTACACGGAGTCGATGCTGAAATCATTGAATTTTCTTTGGAGAAAGACATAAAACTGTTAAATAAGCCTCTCAAATCAATTAACTTCCCCAAAAATTCTTTTATTGCGGGGGTAATCCGTGACGAAGATAGCTTTCTGCCAAATGGAGATTTTGTATTGATTAAAGGGGATAAAGTCATTGTATTTACGTTATCTGATGCTATTCCGGAACTAGAACTTTTATTCTTGTAATATGATAAATTGGCGGGCAGTATTCAGAGTGTTAGGAGCGCTACAGATGATACTCAGCGTGTTTTTTTTTAGCAGCTTAGCTGTATCATTTATCTACGGTAATCGTCCCTTTCCATTGGTAGGAGGGGGCGCTTTAACATTAATTACGGGTATTATTTTTTTCTTATGGGGAGGTAAAATTACAAATAGTAGCATTCACAAAAGGGAAGGGTACTTAATAGTCACCCTAGGTTGGATTTTAATGACTTCTTTTGGTATGCTTCCTTTTATTTTTAGTCATGAAATTCCTAATGTAGCCGATGCTTTTTTTGAATCTGTTTCTGGATTCACAACGACAGGAGCCTCTATTTTAACTGAGATTGAAGCTCTTCCAGAGGATATCTTGTTTTGGAGAAGTTTTATTCAATGGATAGGTGGCATGGGCGTAATCGT
>BJGN01000001.1 GCA_014190515.1 Bacteroidota bacterium | reverse complement strand
TTGAAATTGAGAGAATGGTATGGATTTTATGTCGGAGCTATTTTTTCAGGCATAATAGGCGTTGGTTTTTATCCTCTGATGGGAAGCAGGGTTTGGTGCAGGTTCGGTTGTCCAATGGCCGCTATACTGGGCATTCAACAGCGGTTTTTCAGTCGCTTCCGCATTACCGTAAATGGTGGTCAATGTATTTCCTGTGGCAATTGTTCAACCTATTGTGAAATGGGTATTGATGTCAGGTCTTATGCCCAAAAAGGCGAAAATATAGTGCGTTCATCCTGTGTAGGGTGTGGAATATGTGCGGAAGTTTGTCCAAGAGGGGTTTTAAAACTTGAAAATGGTCCTTTATTCGTTGAAGATGGAAAAATTAAATTTTAGATCCAACTGATTTTTTTTGTGCGTATCCATTGGAAACTTACGTACCAATAGTAAAGGAAAAATAGGAAATCCATAAGTATTGCCTTATGGATTAAGTCTTTGCATTCCATTTTTCTCATGAGAAGGATTAAGTTTGGCAAAAATATCGCCATGCGAAAAATGAATAGGGATATAGCCGCCTGGATGTCATGAACTATCAGGAAAAATAAAAAGGGGTAAAAAATGGCCTGACTTATGGCCAATAGGCTCAATAGCCATTGATGATTCGTTTTATAATAAGCCGAGGAGGAGATATGTCTTGTTTTTTGCTTAATAAAATCGGGCAAAGTGGCTTTGGGCAGTGACATAACTATGGCTTTTTCTGTAAACTGAAGAGCAGTATTTTGGCTGTTGGCCATTGCATTGACAGCTATGTCATCATCGCCAAAGGATATTTCTTCAAATTTTTCTTTATTCACTTTTTCCAGAAACCTACTTTTTCGATAGGCCATATTTCTTCCCACACCCATGTAGGGCATGCCTAATTGGGTGAAAGTGCCATAAATAACAGCTGTCATAAAGGTTTCGTATCTTATAAAATCATTCAAATATCCTTTCCCCTTTTGATAAGGACTATAGCTGAGTATTATATCCGTTTTGTCATTGCATTTGGCCGCTAATGAACGCAACCACTGATCACTTTTGGGATAACAATCGGCATCAGTAAAAACGAGCCATTCATATTTCGCCTCTTTTATGCCTTCCTGTAATGCCTGTTTTTTTCCTTCTCTATCTTTATTTTGCATGTGTATGACCCTAAGATTGGCGTATTGAGCCATAAAATGGTCTAAAACTTCAGAAGAATGGTCGGTTGAATCGTCATTTATTACTATTATCTCAAAATTAGGATAATCTTGACTTAAAATATGGGGTAAAAATGTCGATAAATTGTGCGCCTCATTTCGGGCAGAAAGTATGACGGTCAATGGCTCAAGCGCGGTTGCCCCATAAGTTTCTGACTCTTTTATACCTTTTCTTAAAAAGTAGGTCGAAAGCCAAAACAAGAGTTGTACGGTGCCAATAAATAATGAAATAAGGTAAATGAGATTCAATCCAGTGAAGTTTTAATTTTTTCTGCTTCTTCATGCCAGATTTCAACGACTTCATTAAATCTGCTTTCAAGGTGCCTCTTTATTTTTTTGTTAAAGTTCCTTTTCCAACGGTAGTAATAAACAAGGTCATGAATATTTTTTTCATATTTAAATAAAAACCAGGCACTTGGAGGTAGTAATAATACATTGATGAAGGCAAGGTTGAGAGAAATATATTTTGATGTTAAAAAAAATTGAAAACTATAAGCAATAGGAGCAAGGATAATGGCGGCCAGTATCTTGACTGTCGAGTTATATCCTACATATAGATTTAATTTATTCTTAATCCAGCGGGGAATCCAAATCGCTATGAAATGATTTAAGAGAGAATAGACATAAAAAGGGAAACCAAGGAAAGCAAGTAATCTTTTTTCCTTCAATGGAAAGGTATTATTATATATCTGTGATTGTATTTTTAATGAAAGCTTGAATTCAGAAAGCAATTTGGTAAAACCTGTAAATGTTTTTTTCCATAAAAGAAAGGAGATACCTCTGGAATCTTCCCATTTCCTGATATGCTCCAGCGTAGTTCGGTGTACATCAAAAACAGTGGTTTCCTGTTGATTTGTTTTTCCATAAAATAGAGATTCAATATCCAGTAACAGCGCTTCTTCATCCAGGTCTGTTGTATGAATGACTAAAGATGCGAGGACAGATTGTAGTTCTGCCGTTAAATCTTTTATGGTTTTTTGATTATTATTTTCATAATCAATGAGATACTGGCTAAAGGGAATAGATTCGCCAACAATAACCTCCAAGTCAAAGCCATGCTTGTCATGTTTTTCATAATTCAGGCCTATGGGCAAAATAAATACCTCTTTTCCCTTTGCATGTCCTGTTATAGCTTGAAATCCGATGCGGGCAAAACCTGTTTTCAATGGTCTGAGTACTCTTTCCATGTAACTTGTTCCTTCAACGGCAATATAAATATTTCCACCTGATGCAAGATGCTTACTACTTTGGTTGAAAGCAGCAGAGTTATCATGCGTTTTGACGCCCGTATCTTCGAATCTTTTTATTTCAATACAATAGAGATATCTTAATATTTTGGCAATCATTGGATTTTTAAAAAGACTGGCATTGGCAAGGAAAAAAATGGGTTTATTCAAATAAGCAGCAATAATTACCGGATCAATGAGCGTGTTAGGATGGTTACTTACGACAATAGTAGGGCCTTTCAAATTAAAGTTTTCCTTGTTTTTGACATATACTTTCCTAAAATAAGTAAGCAGGACAAATTGGGCTAAAGAGCGAAGTATAAAATAAATGAAAGATTGTAGCCTGGACAAAATGATAATAGTTAGGGTTAAAAATTATTTATTCGAAAAATGAGAATCATTTTTTAAAAAGTTACCAAAAAAGTAGTAATTTTTGATGTTACAAACGAATTAATTATGGTTTTTAATGCAGAAAGGGTGTTGGTATTACTTTTTTCCTTTTTTTCTACGCTGATGATGGGGCAAAATGGTAAGGACGAATTACAACCAGCCCGGCATCAGAATTTATTATTTGAAGAATTGGCTACCACTTGGGACGAAGCAATTCCGCTGGGAAACGGTATGTTGGGTGCGCTTATTTGGGAAAAGGAAGGAAAGTTAAGGTTTTCATTGGATAGGGCCGATTTGTGGGATCTTCGACCTACAGCTAACCTCGATCATAAAAACTGGAATTTTAAGTGGGTAATAGATCGTTGGAAAAATAATAAATATGAGGAAGTTCAGCAAATGTTTGATCTTCCCTATGATAGAGATCCCGGACCTTCAAAAATTCCCGCAGGAGCTTTAGCCTTTGATATCCAATCAAAAGTGAAACGCGTTGAGCTGTTTCTCAAACATGGGCTTTGTGAAGTTGAATGGACAAATGGTATGACCCTGGAGACTTTTGTTCATGCGTCTAAACAAGAGGGCTGGTTTAAATTTACTAAAATACAGGGAACTGTTTTACCTGAATTGATGCCACCTCCTTATAATGTAGACTCATCGTCGGGGGAGGATAATCCGGTAACGGGACAAGATTTAAGACGATTGGGTTACCCGCAAGGGGTTCTCCACAAGGAAAATAATTTTATTTCCTATACCCAAGAGGGTTGGAATGGTTTTACTTATCGTATCAATGTTCAATGGAAATCGGAAGGAGATGTTTTGACAGGGATTTGGAATATTCAGGTGATAAAGGAAAATAAAGCCGAGAATATACCTGTTACGCTGCCCTCAGAACAAATTTCAACTGATTCTTATAATAAAGGATTAAATATTCATAAGAATTGGTGGTTAGACTATTGGGAACAATGTAGCATAGATATTCCTGATAGTATTTTAATGAAACAGTGGTATTTGGAACATTATAAATTCGGTGCTGCGTCGGGTAATGGCGCTCCGCCCATTTCTTTACAAGCAGTCTGGACGGCTGATAATGGTAAATTACCACCCTGGAAAGGTGATTTTCACAACGATTTGAATACACAGCTAAGTTATTGGCCAGCGTATAGTGCCAATAAATTAGGCCAATCGATGGGATTTATAGATTGGCTTGAGAAAAATAAATCTGTTTTTGAATCCTATACCGAACAATATTTTCAAACAAATGGAATCAATGTTCCCGGCGTTTCTACTTTTGCAGGTAGTCCTATGGGTGGCTGGATTCAATATTCTTTCGGGCCAACGGTTTCAGCCTGGATTGCCCATCATTACTATTTGCAATGGCGCTACTCGATGGATCGAACCTTTTTATCGGATAAAGCTTATCCCTGGCTGGAAAAAGTAGCTATATATTTAAAGGAAGTTTCCCTGTTAGACGAAAAAGGAATAAGAAAATTACCCCTTTCTTCAAGTCCTGAAATTTTTAATAATTCACCTAAGGCCTGGTTTTCAAGCATGACTAATTTTGATTTAGGCTTAGTGAAATGGCTTTTTTCCAAAACAGCGGAATTGGCCACCGAGCTTAATAAGCCGGAAGAGGCTATAAAATGGCAAAAAATGGGTATGGAATGGGGTGAATTAGATGTAGATGATTCATCGGGTCTCACCTTTGCCAAAGATTTTCCGTATGATGCCTCGCATAGACATTTTTCACATTTGTTAGCCTTCCATCCACTCGGATTGGTGGATGTTTCAAATGGGGAAAAAGATAAACAGATCATTCAAAACACAATTAATACCTTAGATAAATATGGTTCAAGTCAATATTGTGGCTATTCTTTTGCCTGGCTTGGGAATGTAAAAGCCAGAAATTTTGACGGCATGGGCGCTGCAAAAGCTTTGCGTATTTTTGCTGAGCATTTTTGTCTAAAAAATAGTTTTCACGCCAATGGCGATCAATCGAAACTTGGCTTTTCCTCTTATACTTACCGACCTTTTACCCTCGAGGGGAATTTTGCCTTTGCCGCAGGCGTACAAGAAATGCTCCTGCAGAGCCATGCAGGGTTTATTCATCTTTTTCCCGCCATTCCGTCAGATTGGAAACAGGTTTCTTTTCGACAAATGAGAACGGAGGGTGCTTTTTTGGTATCTGCTAATATGGTGAATGGGAAAGTTAAAGAAGTTGAGTTGGAATCAACGGTAGCTGGAATGGCTAAAATTAAAAATCCTTTTGGGCAGAATCCTTTTAAGTCATCCATTTCATATATAAAGGAAGGAGAGATGCTCGTTTTTAGTCTTTCAAAAGGAGATATCCTGATACTTAACCAATGATTTATTAATTTTAAAAAAAAATGTGTATGAAAAATAGTTTATTAAAAATGATTATGCCAATTGTTTGGATTTTTCTGGGTGTATTCTGCATAAAAACAACTGCTTTTTCCCAAGGAACCAGGTTGTTGAGACAACCAACCATCAGTAAGGATCAGATTGCTTTTGTTTATGCTGATGATATATGGATTGTTCAAAAAAATGGAGGTTCGGCTCATCGATTAACTTCCCACGAAGGAAGTGAGAGCGTTCCGCATTTTTCACCCGATGGAAAATGGATTGCTTTTTCAGCACAATATGCAGGCAATGTTGACGCTTACGTGATTCCATCTGAAGGGGGTGAACCGAAAAGATTGACATGGCACCCTGGGGAAGATCTTGTGCAAGGCTGGTCTCCCGATGGGAAATCAGTGCTTTTTCGCTCAGGTGCAGCTGGAATGCCAACTAAAATTAATCAATTCTTTTATGTGGATAAAAATGGTGGGTGGCCTAAAGATTTAGGTATTCCCCAGGCTTCTTTTGGTGAGATTTCTCCCGATGGGAAATATGCCGCATTTACCCCAATCACTTTTTGGGATCCCGAATGGCGTAATTATAGAGGCGGACAGGCACTTCCTATTTGGATTGTTGAACTCTCAACAATGAAATTAGAACAAACCCCTCAAATAAATAGCGAAAGACATACTGATCCTGTTTGGTTAAATGACAAAGTTTATTTTCTTTCAGAAAGAGATTATGCTAATAATATATGGAGCTATGACCGGAAATCTAAACAAGTTAAACAACACACTTTTCATAAAGACTTCGATGTAAAAAGCTTGGATGCTGGTCATGAGGAAATCGTTTATGAACAAGGCGGCTATTTACATCTGCTGAATCCATTGTCAGGAAAATCAACCCAGTTAAATATTGAGGTTAAAGGCGATTTTACCTGGTCAATGCCTCGTTGGGAAACAATAAAACCTGAGTTACTAACCAATGCTTCCCTTTCTCCAACTGGGCAAAGAGCCATTTTAGAATATAGAGGGGAAATTTTTACAGTACCAAAAGAAAATGGTTCCTGGCGGAATATCTCCAATTCTCCAGGCGTCGCCGATCGTTATCCTTCCTGGTCTGCTGATGGTCAGAAAATAGCCTGGTTTTCTGATGCATCTGGCGAATATCAACTGGTCATCGCTGATCAATTGGGTACTATTGAAAAATCAATTAAATTAAATACCCCTTCTTTTTACTTTTACCCTGTGTGGTCATCTGATAATCGACATATTGCATTTACAGATAAGGATTATTCGCTATATGTTTATGATACTGAAAAAGGATTACTGAAAAAAGTAGATACAGATCTCTACGCAAATCCAGACAGGAGTTTGCTCCCCGTTTGGTCTCCCGACGGGAAATGGGTCGCTTATGCCCGTCGCTTACCCAATCAGCTTCGTTCTATTTTTGTATATGATTTAACTTCGGGCACAACCAAAGCAATAACCGATCCTTTGGCCGACGCGATTGATCCTGTCTGGGATGAGGGAGGTGAATGGTTGTTTTTCTTAGCAAGCACCGATTTTGGCGTCGCTTCTGGTTGGCTTGATATGACTTCTTACGATAAACCTGTGTCGAGAGCTATTTATGCCGCGGTACTTTCTTCTGCTGGAAAATCACCTTTATTGCCTCAAAGTGATGAAGAAAAATCAACAAAGGATTCGACAGATAAATCGGTGAAATCGAAAATGATTAAAATCGATTTTAATGGTATTCAGCAACGTGTTGTCGCTTTGAATTTGCCTAAAAAATCATTCCAGCATTTGTATCCTGGGGTAGGTGGCAGTATTATTTATTCTGAAAATACAGAAGGTAGTCAGCTTTTAAATATCCATAGATTCATTTTTAATACGCGCAAGACGGATTTATTAATTGGGGGTATTAGTAATATTTCCATTTCACAAAATAGAAAACAACTTCTTTATCAGGCGGGGAGTACCTGGGGCATTATTAAATCAGAGTCAACAGGTAAGGTTGGAGATGGAAAATTGAATATTAATATGGGTATGAAAATAGAGCCGACATCAGAATGGAGACAAATATTTAAAGAGGGGTGGCGGTTTCAAAGAGATTTTCTATATGTAGATAATGTGCACGGGGCACCATGGGATAAAATTTATGAGTGGTATCAACCCTGGGTTGAACATGTCAAACATAGGACCGATTTAAATTATGTCGTTGATATTTTAGGGGGAGAAGTTTCAGTAGGCCATTCTTACACAAGTGGAGGTGATTTTCCCACATTGAATAATCAGGAGGTTGGGCTCTTAGGTGCTGATTATGAATGGACGGGTGTAGGTTTTAGGTTTAAAAAAATATTGACAGGTGAGCAATGGAATCCCGAGCTAGTAGCTCCATTGGCTATTCCTGGACTGGGAGTTAAAGAAGGGGACTATTTATTAGAAATAAACGGTCAAAAGCTCAGTTTTGATAATAATCCATATAAACTATTAATTGGCTCAGTGGGTCGTTTAACCCAAATTCGAATTAATTCAACGCCTGCGTCTGAGGGATCAATAGTAATAGAGGTAACGCCAATTGCAAATGAAGCAGGATTAAGATTAAGAGAATGGGTAGAAGGAAACAGACGCAAAGTAGATATTTTATCGAATGGAAAACTGGCTTATGTTTATGTTCCAAATACTGGACAGCCTGGTTACACTTATTTTAACAGGTATTATTTTGGACAGCAGGATAAACAGGGAGCTGTCATTGACGAGCGAAATAATGGCGGTGGATCTGCTGCCGATTATATGGTGGATGTTATGAACAGACCTTTAATGGGTTATTTCAACAATAGAGTGGATGGCCATACTGTTTCTACCACGCCTATGTCTGGAATTTTCGGCCCTAAAGTGATGATTATTAACGAGCGAGCCGGTTCAGGGGGTGATTTATTGCCTTACATGTTCAAAAAATCAATGATTGGCCCTTTAATTGGCACACGTACCTGGGGTGGTCTTGTAGGCACTTGGGATACGCCTCGTTTTTTAGATGGAGGTAGGATGGTTGCTCCGAGAGGTGGATTTTTTGATACAGATGGTCGCTGGGCAGTGGAAGGGGAAGGCATTTCTCCTGACATTGAAGTACTGCAAGATCCGGCGGCTGTTTTAGCTGGCAAGGATCCTCAATTAGAGAGAGCTGTTCAGGAAGCACTTAAATTATTGGAAACTAAAGGAGTTAAATTAAAAGAAGAACCTGCCCCGCCAGTGCGTTGGAAACGTCCTGGTGGAAACCAATAATCATCGTATTTTCTAATGTAGATTTAATTTATGCTTATTAAAAAGGCAAAACCTGGGAATTATACCTGTGTTTTGCCTTTTTAATGAGTAAATAATTAGGTTACGATTGAAAATCCAGCAAGCATTGTTTGATCTGTTCGTTGAATTGGTGTCCATCATTTCCATGAAAAACTACAGCTACAGGCAAAACGAAGATGGGAAGATTCTCTTTTTCTATAAAATCTTTGTGTAGCCACATTCGAGTGGCATCTTTTTCTGTGGTGAGGATGATTTTTTGGGAACCTTCCATTTCATCCAGCTTTTTTCGAAGTTGTGCCATTTCGTAGTGGGTGAAATAGTGATGATCTTCATGTACCTGATGCACTAAAAAGGAGGTTCTCGGTTTTAAATAATCTTCTAAATATTGAACAGAAGCGATAGCTGTTACTAATAAAACAGAGGGAAGCTGATAGGGAAACCATTTTATCTCAGGATTGAATAAGTGATAAGGATTTCCATATTTGAAGGACGAAAAATATACTTTCTGATGGGGTAATGGATTTATTTTTTGCAAATAATCTTGCCTGTTTTCCTCTGTTAATCTTTCAGGACATTTACTGACTATTAACACATCAGCTCTTTTGTAGGCATTTCTCCATTCTCTTAGTCTTCCAAAGGGTAACAGATAATCGGAAAAAAAGGGTTGTTGAAAGGTAGTCAGTATAATATCGAGTTCAGGCTTTATGGCTCTGTGTTGAAAAGCGTCATCAAGTAATATCACTTGTAAAGCAGGATTTATAGCGACCATTTCAGAAACGCCACTTACTCTGCTTTCACAAACAGCTACAGAAACATCGGGAAATTTACTTTTGATTTGCAAAGGTTCGTCACCTGCTTCATCTGATTTTAAATAGGGTTCAACCCAAATGAATCCTGCACTTTTCCTGTTGTAACCTCTGCTTAAGACCCCTACCTGGACATAATTTTTCAAATACTCAACTAGATACTCCACATGGGGCGTTTTTCCTGAACCTCCAACGGATAAATTTCCAATAGATAAAATGGGAAGGCTAAATTTTAATGGTTTGATTATTTCTGTCAGATATAAAAATCTATGAATACTCACCCCAAAACCATAAAGTAGAGATAATGGGAGTAAAAGAAATCGAACGAATAGATGTTGAAGCATTTTACTGTTATCTTTATTCCGAAATGCAATATATATGAAAGCCATGATTTTTGCCGCAGGACTGGGAACCAGGTTGCGACCTCTAACCAACAATATTCCTAAAGCTTTAGTTCCCTTGAATGGTATTCCCTTATTGGAATTGGCTATTAGGAGACTAAAATATTATGGTTTCAATGAAATAATTATTAATGTGCATCACTTTGCTGACAAAATAATGGCATTTCTTGAGGAAAAAAATAATTTTGATATTGAAATCCATATTTCTAACGAAGAAAAAATACTTCTTGACACAGGGGGAGGCTTAAAAAATGCGGTCTGGTTTCTTAAAGACGAACCGTTTTTAGTGGTTAATGCAGATATTGTTACTAATCTAAATTTGGCTGAAATGGTTAAATTTCACCAGGAACACTCCTTTATGGCTACCCTGGCCGTTCAAACAAGAGAATCTTCCAGGCAAATGATGTTCAATGATCAAAATTTATTAAGTGGATGGAGAAATCATCAAACAGGCGAAGAAATTATTTCCCGGGCCATAGAAAATCCAACGTTTTATTCCTTTAGTGGTATCCATGTCATTAATCCTGAAATTTTTGAATTAATGCCAGAGGAAGAGATATTTCCAATTATGCCTTTTTATTTATCTGTCGCATCTACCAGGAGAATAGGAGCTTTTGATCATACTGGTGATATTTGGGAAGATGTTGGTAAGCTGAATGCTATTGAAAAGGCGGAGGGATTATTATCTATGATTTCAGGTATTTCCACGTAGGATGGAATGACCTATAGAACAAGAAAGGCAACGTCGTTTATCACAATACTCGTTTTTCAAGTGGATTAAACTTTGGCTTTCTGCGGCTGATATAGGAATAATGCCCATTTTTTTCCAATCACGAATCAGGAGGTTATCTTCAGCTTCAAGATCATTTAACAGATCAATGGCGTGTTCTTTAACATTGGGAAGCTCGTAAATTTCTGAAAATAGAAATTGAAATGGAATAACAAAATTTATGGCTATTCGCTGTATTAAATCTTGGCCTGCTGCTGTACTCGTTTGGGTTGACATTTTTCCGAATCTAAAATGATTTTTCCAATAAAGGGAGGTGCGAATATCAAAAAAGGCATAGAGTTCTGCTTTGCTCCGCAACTGGATAATCTTACTTTTGATATGTTCTGTTTGAAAAATGAAACCCGCCAATGCAGCCATTCTTTTTTCGGGAAAGCCGGAAGGTCTCATTCTCATATATCGCCATTGCCCCTGCGGAATAGGGGTTAAATCATATTTTTGTTTTTGAAAAAGGTACTCATTTTTTAATTTAATTTGATATTCGTCCGACAGTACCTCTTCCTCTTCACCCAAAAGATTGGCCTGACCAAATAAAATGGCCTCAATCTGGAAAAGATTTTGTAGTCGCTGAAGTTTTTTTATGTCAATGCTTCTCGCTACCTGTAGGAAGGGTTCGGTATTGATAATGAGACCCATATTATAGGCAAGTCGCTGAAAAGCAAGCTGTTCCCAATCTCCGTTTAATAGGGTATAATGTTCTTTTAAGATAGCTGTTTTTGATTCTATGCGCTCTACAGAAAGGGTTTCCAGCCATTTTCTTTTTACAAGGGGTGAAACATGAGGCCAGTGAAAGGAACAGGGAAGCTTATCCTTATGGGTAATGAGTTGGTTGAATAGCAGGGATAAATTTGGGAAAATCCTGTCTTTTAAGACCAGGCAAGGTATTTCAGAACCATCTGTGCGATAAATTTTAATGGTTTCCTCATAGACTACATGAAGAATCACATTATTATAGTGCAAGTTTCCAGCGTGACCATGTTTTAACCAATCTGAGGTGGTCAGATGTATTTCAACCTGCCCAATCCACCTGACATCATCTAAGATAAGGTGAGCCTCATAAAAATCAGGCCCGGCATGGCTATTTAATTTTCCCACCCTTAAAATGGTCAGCGGATGTCCCTGAGTAGTTGTTAAGGAATGGGTATTAAATTGTTGGTATTGCCAGACAAAATGGAGGAAATCTTCACGCATGATAATTTATTTTGCCTGTAATTTCCTCCTATTTTCGATGGCTCCAAAGGACAGATATCGTAAAATCCAACGGGTCAGAAAGCAGTATTCATTTCAGCAAAATGGTAAATATGAACACCTGGTCTATTTGATATTGCCGCCTGATACATTGATTTTGCCACTTGGGCCGCCTCGATAGGCTTGTAAATAGAAGGAACCAAAAAGGCGAGCGGTTTCATAAAAAGGGTAGAAATGATTTCGCCAATCCTGAATTCTTTTCTAATTCCTAATAAAAGGGACGGGCGAAAAATGGTTATGGAAGGTATGTTTCTTTTGACCACATAATCTTCGACTTCACCTTTTAATGCCAGGTAAAAATTTCCGCTTTTACTATCTGCACCCACGGAAGAAACCAATAAAAAGGTCGTTCCCCCGTTTTCCTCACAATATTTAGCTGCCTTTTCAGGAATATCAACATCGATTTTTCGATAAGCTACTTTATCGCCATTTACTTGTTTTTGGGTAGTCCCGACCGAACAAAATACAACGTCGCAAGAACTAAGCGCATTTTTAAAAGACAAATCGTCAGAAAAATCAATGACTATGTTTTTAACTCTTTCGTCATCAACCTTCATAGAACGCCTGGTTACTACATAAATGTCAGCAAAATGGCTATCTTTTAATAAAAGGCTTAACAGCTGATTGCCAATTAAACCTGTTGCGCCTATAATAGCTACATTTTTCTTTTTCATTCACTTCTTTTTTATATCATAATTACATTAAAATGTAGTTGTTTGTTCTGTTAAACGTCTTTAGTTTTGCATAATTAGTTATTTGTCGCAAAGATATTTTTTTAGGTTTTTAATAAAATATTCCATTAACTTTGATTTTGCATTTTTGTCTGATTTGTAAATTTACTTTTAACTTATTTACTTTTAACAAGTTATGATTAAAAAGGCAACTTATTTTAAGATTTTATTTAGCTGAATTATTAAAAAATATGAGGGGTCAACTAGGAAATTATGGAATAATCCTAATGTACATTATTCCGATTTTTTTGTTTTTCGTTTTCCTTGAGAAAACGTATGCCTGGTATTTTAAAAAAGAGCCATTCAAGCAAATGGATTTAATTTCGAGTCTAAGTGCTGGTTTTTCAAATTCAATTAAGGATTCATTAGGTATCGTATTTGTTATTGTCTCTTATGGTTTTATGGTGTCAAAACTAGCTGTTTTTGAGATAAAATCGACGCCCTTACTTTATATTACCGCTTTTATTATCCTTGATTTTTATGGTTATTGCACCCATCGGCTGGCGCACTCCATCAATTTCTTTTGGAACAAACATGCTATTCATCACAGTAGTGAAGAATTTAATCTGGCTTGTGCGTTAAGACAGCCAGTGGCTCAATTTGTAAATTTATTCACATTCATTCTATTGCCGGCAGCTATTTTGGGTATTCCGGGCCAAGTTGTCGCCATGGTAACCCCTGTTCATTTTTTCTTACAGTTTTGGTATCACACCGTTCACATTGGAAAATTGGGATTTCTTGAAAAAATTATTGTCACCCCTTCTCATCATAGAGTTCATCATGCCATAAACCCAATATATCTTGATAAGAATCATGGTCAGATATTTATTATCTGGGACAAGTTATTTGGTACTTTTCAAGAGGAGTTAGACGAAGTGCCACCGGTGTATGGTATCACAAGACCTATGAAAACCTGGAATCCGATAAGGATTAACTTCAAACATCTTACCCTATTGATTCAGGATGCCATTCACACCAAAAGCTGGAAAAATAAATGGCTCATTTGGTTTAAACCTACAGGTTGGCGTCCAGAGGATGTAGTAGAAAAATATCCTGTTGAAAAAATAAAAGATCCTTATCAATTCGATAAATATGAAACAAGTTCCTCGCCTCTTTTAATGGTTTGGTTATGGTTCCAGGTTATAATAACTTTAATTTTTATGTATCATCTGTTTGCAAATCTGGCGGACATTGGTAAACCTCATATATTTATTTATGGTGGTTTTCTGATTCTTCAAATATTCGCGTATACGGAATTGATGGATGGTAGAAAACAAGCTTTTGGATGGGACGTATTAAAATTAATGGCTGGAATACTTATCTTATTTTATTTCGCGGGTTGGTTTGGTGCTTCCGGCATTTATGCTTCCCTCGTATTAAGTTATTTGTTGCTATCTGCAGGAGTAACTTATTATTTTACCTTTTTAGATAAGAACAGGCAGCTTTTAAAAGTTTCCGAGGCTTAAGCTATTCGGTCATAAATGAGGAATTGACTTTGGAATTTATTTTTTTCATCAGGAAGATTGACCTTTTCTGAAATGCATTGCCATTCTTTTTCATTCCAAACGGGAAAAAAGGTGTCGGCCTCTGGAATAGTTGTATTAACTTTAGTAATATACATTCGGTCCCAAAGGGAAGATGATTGTTTATAAATCTGACCACCACCGATGATAAACGCCTCCGTTTCACCCTGGCTTAGCGCCAGATCCAACGCTTCATTTATAGAATGGACAGTATGGAAGTCGGAAGAAATCAAAAATGGATCGGAGGTAATTACAATATTCCTCCTTTTTGGAAGAGCTTTCCCTATAGAATCAAATGTTTTACGTCCCATAATCACCGTATGCCCGATGGTTATATCTCTAAAATATTTCAAATCAATAGGAAGATACCAGGGAATCATATCTTTTTCACCTATGGCGAGATTATCGGAAATGGCAACAATAGCTGAAATGCGCATCGTTTAATTTATTTTTTGAGTTTCCATTTTCATAATCGGTGGAAGAATCAAATTGGGAAAAACGGGTTTTTCGGGAATCCCATGTTTAGAAAGAATGGGTCTTATTATTTTTAAGTCCTGTTTTAATTTTTCCTTCAGATAAGTGGGTATTGGAAAAGGATCTCTTTGATTTAATTCACTGAATAACGTGGCAGGCAGCGTATAATATTTAACGGATGTAGGAGCTCTATGAACATACCTGAAAACGGGAATATATTGTGTTCTGGTTATACAAGTGGATCCAAAAGGCAATTCTTTTTCAAGTTCTACTTCTACCATTGCGCCAATATCTGTATATGTTTTTATCTGCCCGGAAATAAAATTCCCCAACGAATAGGCAACAACCGTTAGTTCTCCTTTTCTAATGGAATCTGTTTGGGACTTTTGCTCAATAGATTGAACCACATGAGGATGAGAGCCAATGACTACTTTAGCACCCCAAAGGAATAATTTTTGTGCTAATTGGCGTTGATAAGAAGTTTCAACCAGTTGGTATTCATTTCCCCAATGCACCATAACAAAAATAGCATCTGGATTGGCAGCTCTTGCCTTTTCCATATCTGCTGCCATTTGTTTTTCATCTAATTGATTGACAATGACAGGAAATTTAGTGGGAATACCATTTGTACCATAAGTATAGTTCAAAAAGGCCAGTTTAAAATTTCCATGCTGAACAAACAGAGGATAATTCATCGATCGGTCCATGCTATCGAGAAAAGTACCAGTTTGGTGAAAACCCAGGTTTCGAACGGTACGAATAGTATTTTCAACCCCTGTTCTACCAGCATCATTAGAATGATTATTGGCGGTGACGAGCATATCGAACCCTGCTTCTTTTAGGGCAACAGCGACAGCATCTGGGCTGCGGAATTGTGGATAGCCTGAATAGGGAGGTTTGCCGGGTAGGGTGAATTCTAAATTTCCAATGGCCAGGTCTGCTTGTTTTAATATTGGAGCAACGTATTTGAAGCAATGATGGTAGTCATAAGTACCATCAGGAAGTAAGGCAGCTTTAATCTGGGTACTGTGCCCCATAATATCGCCAGCGAAAACAAGTTTTAGTTTTTCTGTAAATATTTGACAATGAACCTGTAAGTTAAAAGTGATGCCCAACAAAATAAGTAAGGTGTGTTTCATTAGGGCTTTACATTTAATAGATTAGCTTCTAACATTCTTTTCTCTAAATTTTTTCTATCGTCGCCTCTAATTTCGCCTTTTAAATATTTTTCAATGATTAAACTGGCAATGGGGGTGGCATAAGTTCCGCCAAAACCAGCATTTTCAATGTAAACGGAAAGTGAAATTTTAGGAGCAACTTTAGGGGCAAAGCAAAAGAAAATAGAGTGATCCTTTCCTGAAGGATTTTCTGCGGTTCCCGTTTTTCCACAGATAGGAATATCGGCAATAAAACCACTTTTTGCTGTACCGGCCAAGAGTGCTTTTTCCATGCCATCAATCACAGGTTCAAAATGCTTTATTTTAATCCCAACATTTATCTTCGTTCTATATTTTAAGGGAATTTGTTTGTTATCGTCATTAAATCCTTTGACGGTATGGGGCGTGTAATACCAACCACGATTTGCTATCATCGCGGCGGCATTGGCCAGCTGAATGTTCGTTGTCAATAGTTCACCCTGTCCGATACCGACGGAACGTATCCACACGGAGTTCCAACGGGGATTCTTAAACCAGTCGGAATAAAAGGTAGAACTTGGATAGTTACCTGCTTTCTCTCCCGGAAAATCAATATCCAGTTTTTTTCCAAAACCAAAGCGGTCTAAATAGGTATTTAAGGTATCCAGGCCTCTTGAAGGATTATAAAAACCGTATTTATCTACTAATTCACGAAAAACGGTAACAAAATAGGCATTACATGAATTTTGAATGCCTGCTGCCACTGTACGGCAGGTAGCATGATTGTGGCATCCGGTTAATCGCATACTCCCGAAATAATAAGCACCATTGCATGATATGGTTCTATTTGGTTGTAAAGTTTCTTTTTCTAATGCCACCAAAGCGAGTAAAGGTTTGAAAAGAGATCCTGGAGGGTATTGTGCACTGGTGGAACGGTCAAAGAGGGGTAAATCTTTATTTAATTGGAGCGACTGAAAAAATTTCCCTCTATTAGGATTCGTAATAGCCATGAGAGATGGGTCATAGCCAGGAGAGGTGACCAAGGCTAAAATTTCGCCAGTTTCGGGTTCAATAGCTACAATAGCGCCTCTTTTATTTACCATTAATGATTCAGCATATTCTTGAAGATCAATATCTATAGAGGAAATTAAATCTTTACCGGAAACAGCTCTGGTATCCAATAATCCATCCTTAAAAACACCTTCTTCACTTCCTAAATTATCTTTTAGTACGTATCGATAACCTTTTGATCCCCGCAATTCATCTTCATAAACTTTTTCTAAACCCGATGCACCAATATAATCTCCAGCTACGTAAATACTTTCAGGATTTTCAACTTCATTTTCATTAACCTCCCTGATATAGCCAAGAAAATGTCCCGCAGAATGCGACGAATATTCCCTCACGTTTCTAATAGTGATATCAAACCCCGGGAAAAGATGTAAATTTTCCTGAAAGGCAGCATAAATATTTGCTGGTATTTTACTGAGGAATAAAAATGGTACATTCTTGGAAAATTGCCCGCTCTTCCAGTCTTTATCTAAATTTTTTATAAATGTTTCTTTAGATATATTTAAAAGAGAACAAAATCTATTAGTATCCATTGCCGGATTAATTCTTTTTACCGTAACCAGTAAGTCATACATGGGGTTGTTATACACCAGTAATTTTCGGTTTCGGTCATAAATAAGGCCCCGGGATGGATATTGTGTATAGCGTTCTACCACCATAGAAGAGGCTCTGTTTCTGAAACCCTCGTCAATAACCTGAAGTTGCAGTGCTTTGGCAATCAGAATGATCGTTCCTATCAGGAAAATGATTAGAATGGTTGAAGATCGCTCTTTGTCTTTTTCCATAACCTGATATTTTTTCTAATCTAGGGGGTTTAAAATAATCACGATTAAGAAAATGAAAAGGGTGGAAACAAACCAGCTGAGCAAGGTTTTTATCAATATTGTCCCAAGAAATAAGGGAGTAAATACTTCCATGGAAAAATAAAAAAGAATATGTACCAACGAAAGGATACTTATAAAAGAGGCAAACCAAGGCCATTTAAATCGTTGTAAGGTTGGACTATGTAACTTATCGTAACCGCCACGTGGTTCAAGTAACCTCAATACAACAGGTCTTACTGCCATGGTAAAAACCGATGCGCCGGCATGAAGCCCGGGAGATTGCATGCTTATATCAACGATCAATCCAATGGCAAAAGCAAGCAGGAATTGTAATTCTCTGGGAGTACGAAAAGGAAGTAATAAATAAGCCAATGGGAATACTATTATATCAATGTAATAGGGACCTAAAGGACCTATCCTTGCCTGACTGAACACAATGATTTGCAATAACAAAAGTATTATAAAACGAGTTCCATTATTTAGCAGCGCAAGATTCATAGCGATTTCATCTGAAGGTAAAGGGAGTCTAATGCCGGCGTTTCGTAATTAATAACGACATAAGCAAATTTAATTTTTGTCATGTCCTGATAGAGTTTCACTTTTAATTCATAAGTGCTGGATCCGGGGGGAATTCTTTTACCGACAATTTTTCCTAACAGAATTCCGCTGGGAAATAAGTTGGAATAACCGCTGGTTTCAACTTTATCACCTAGCTTGATGGGTACGTGTTTTGGTATATCATTAAGCGTCATAAATCGAACATCTCCGTTATTATTCCAAACTAAAGACCCAAAATAGCCTTTATCTTTTATGCGTGCACTAATTTTGGTTTGACTATTAAAAATAGACATAACCGTAGTATAGTTGTCATTGACAGCTTTTGTGATGCCAATAACACCATTTTCACCAATAACTCCTTGATTTTCGGTAATTCCTGCTTTTCTGCCTTTGTTTAGAGAAAGAAAATTATTTCGAAGAGAAATGGAATTGTTGACAACTCTGGCGGAGACAAGGTTGAATATCTGGTTTTCTTTAATATTAAGATTTAAATCTTCTGGTTTTGCACCTTGTTTTTCGACAAGGTTAAATAACTTAGCTTTTAGTTTAGCATTTTCTTTAAGCAGAATATTATTTTGTTCTTTTAAAGAAAAGTAACCGCGAATTTTACTGGCTTGATTAGCTACAGTCCCAGAAATCACATTGACTGAATTATGGTAAATCTTTGCCTGAGAATCATTGTAAGTAATAATAAGATAGAAGCTAATCCCTTCTAAAAATAGGAAAAGGATAAGATTTCCTAGTTCGGAAAAAACCTTTGACCTTGGAAACATAAGCAATAATGAATACTAACCGTATTCCGGTTTATTTAAATACTTTTCCGATCAATTAAGAAAGTATATCGATCCGTTTCTTTTAGGGCAATACCTGTACCACGAACAACGGCACGTAAAGGATCATCGGCCACATGTACATGAAGTTTAGTTTTCATTTCCAACCTTTTATCCAAACCACGAAGTAGTGCACCACCGCCTGTTAGATACAGGCCTTTTTTATAAATATCAGAGGCTAGTTCCGGAGGGGTAGCCTCCAAAGCTTTAAGCACAGCATCTTCAATTTTTGAAATGGATTTATCCAATGCAGAGGCTATCTCGCGATAGGAAACTTTTATTTGGCGGGGAATCCCTGTCATTAAATCCCTTCCGTTTACAGCATAATCTTCAGGAGGATTATCAAGTTCGTGAAGGGCAGACCCAGCATGAATTTTAACTTGTTCGGCCGTACGTTCACCAATCAAAATATTATGTTGCCTTTTCATATACTGAATAATATCACCCGTTAGCTCATCTCCGGCAATACGGATAGATTGGTCACAAACAATTCCTGACAAGGCAATAACAGCAATTTCAGTAGTGCCACCACCAATATCAATAATCATGTTACCTGAGGGTTCTTCCACATCGAGGCCTATTCCTAAAGCGGCAGCCATGGGTTCATGGATAAGATAGGTTTCTTTAGAATCAACATGATCTGCAGAATCAAAAACAGCCCTTTTTTCAACTTCCGTAATTCCCGAAGGGATACAAATAACTATTTTCAAATGGGAAAAAAAGCGTTTTCTTTGGCCAATCATATTGATCATACCCTCAATCATGCTTTCAGCAGCTTGAAAATCAGCGATTACACCATCCTTCAAGGGACGAATGGTTTTTATGTCGTCATGCGTCTTTTCATGCATGTTCATTGCCTTGGTGCCAACCGCAATAGTTAATCCAGTTTTTCGGTTAATGGCAACAATAGAAGGTTGATCAACAACGACTTCGCCGTTTTGAATTATTAACGTGTTGGCAGTTCCTAAATCTATGGCCAACTCTTGACGAAAAAAACTGAAGAAGTTCATCTGGTAAATTTATAGCAATAACCCATTTTCTAAGAAAAAAGTACAATTAATTGCAAAATTAATAATAATTCCATCAAATTAAGATAATTTAAGGTGTAACACGCACTTCCGTGAAATTATCTTGAGAAAAATATTTATTTGCCATCTCCTGAAGTTGAAAAGGGGAAACTGAATTTATTTTTTCTATCTCAGTGGCATAATCAATTTTTTCTAAACCCTCCATGGCTCTTTCTCTAATAACCTCCATGGCTTGTAGTGTACCATCCAATGCATTTAGTTCAGAACCAATTAAGTAGCTCTTAACCATTTTTAAAAATGAGTTTGATACTGGCTTGTTTTTGAGAAGATTGATTTCTTTAAATATTTCCTTTCTGGTAGGATTTAAGTAGTCGGGAGATAATTCTGCATTAATCCAGAGGGATCCCACATCAGGATAAGTATCGAGGTTAGATTGAATATGATAAGTATAGCCAAGTTTCTCTCTAATATTTGTCATCAGACGGGAGCCGAAAAATCCGCCGAGAATGGTATTCAAAACGAGTAGGGTTGGATAATCATCATGTTGTCTTACCCCAGTCAGGTATCCGATATGAAGAGACGACTGCAGGGTACCCGACAACTTTATCTCGGTTGTACCAAAGTTAGGATTTATTTTGGGTATGACCGGAGAAGGAGGGCTTTTTTTGCCTATAAAGAGCTGACCCACTGTTTTGTTTAACATATCTAAAAACGGCAGTGGTACATTGCCAGAGAGAAAACACTGACAAGTTTCCGTGTTATACCAGTCAGAATGATGCTTTTGAAGATCTTCCTTAGCAAGATTTTCAAAAATCTCCTGAGTCGAATTCCAGCCAAAGGGATGATTTTCACCTAATAAAATAGCGGTAAAGGTTCTGTAGCCAACTACGTCAGGTTTCGTTAATTCAACTTTTAGCCGGGCGACATTTCTTTGGACAAATGCGTGAATTTCCGATGTGGGGAACGTCGGATTTTCAAGAATATCAGCTATCACAGGAAGGGCTTCCATACCAAACCGGCTTAAGCCAAGCCAGGAAAAATGGGAGTAATCTAGTTGCACGGGGGACTCCCAGGAACTTCCCAATGTGTCCATTTTTTCAGCAAAGGCTTTTCCGGAATATTGGGAGCTACCCTCTTTTAACATCGAGGCAGTAGCCCTGGATGCCATTCGTTTATGTTCGTGTTGCCTACCTACCTTAAAGCAAATATCTAAGCGCAACGCCTCTGTTTCTGAGCCATGAAGAAGGGTAACGGGGAGGCCATTGTCCAGAAATATATTTTCACTATCGGGAAGTCTTACTCCTGAAATGGAACTTACACGAGGCGATCTCCTTCTATTTAAACTCATTCCCTAATTTTTATGGTGGCAAAGTTAACAGGGTTTAGATAGATTATTACAGGACGTAGAAAAAAGTTACAATTACCATAAAATTTGGCTATTTTTACACCAAAGAAAATAAAATGAAATTTAGCATATCTTCCTCCGAGTTGCTTAAGCAGTTACAAATTGCTGTTGGCACCATTTCCTCGAATCCTTCCTCCGCTATCATGGAAGGTTTTTTATTTTCCATCCAGGATAGTGTCCTGACAATATCAGCTACAGATAATGAAACAGCTATTTCTACGGAAATGGATGTTATGGCTGATTTTAATGGGAAAGTGGCCATTCCTGGGAAAATTTTGATGGATACGCTCAAGGCATTGCCCGCTCAGCCTATTACCTTTCAAATCGATGATAAAAATTTCGGTATTGAAATAACTTCAGCCTACGGGAAATATAAACTTGCAGGTGAAAATGGTGCTGATTTTCCTGCCATTCCAACGCCTGATGAAGTAGAAGCGGTGAGCCTTTCTGGTCTGGCTCTGCTTCAGGGTATTTCTAAAACTATTTTTGCAACAAGCACTGATGATTTACGACCAGCAATGATGGGGGTCTATTTTCAAATTGATACCAACAAAATTTCTATGGTGGCTACAGATGCCCATAAATTGGTTCGTTATGTGTGCACCGATATTACAAGTTCTGTAACTTCTTCTTTTATTATGCCTAAAAAGGCGCTAAATCTTTTAAAGACGGTGGTTCCTTCTGATGCGGAAATTACCCTTTCGTTTAATAAAAGCTACGCATTTTTTACCTTCAATAAAATAAAATTGGTTTGTCGTCTGATCGACAATAAATATCCTGATTATAACGCGGTTATCCCTGTCGATAATCCCCTCAGTGTTCAGATTTCAAGACATGATTTTCAAAATTCTCTTAAAAGAATTGCCATTTATGCCAATAAAACAACAAATCAGGTAGTGTTGAATATTACCAAAGGTAGTATGACCGTTTCAGCACAAGATTTAGATTTTTCTAATGAGGCCATTGAGCAGCTTCCTTGTAATTATGACGGATCTCCCCTGGTTATTGCTTTTAATGCTAAATTTATGGCAGAAATGTTAGGTGTATTAGATTCTGAAGAGGTGTTGCTGGAATTATCTACTCCCTCAAGAGCAGGACTTATGTTTCCGTCAGAGCAAAAAGAGGGTACAGATATTTTAATGTTGGTAATGCCTGTGATGCTAAGTAACTAATGAAGTTAAATTTTAATATATATATCGTTGCTTTCTTCCTTTTCTGTGCTTTTTTTAGTTGTAAAAAAAATGAACGTGTTGAAGAAAATCAGGAGGAAGCAGTAATGGGTTCGCCCGAAAATTTTATACAGCAATACCAACAATGGTTAGATATAAATGATTTTGAAAAAGCAGAGGGACATGCAACAGAGGAGGAAAAATTAAGGTTAAATGATTTAAAGAAGTTTGTGTTTAAAACTCAGGAAACACTGGATTCATCTTTGCTAAAGACCTCATTCCTCGCTATTAATTGCTTGCCAAAAGGGGAACACACTATTTGTGTTTGTAAAATGAAAGATCAGTTCGAAATATATGATAACACCTTTTATTTAAAAAAATCGTCAGGTAAATGGCTAATGGACGCTCCTCCCGAAGAAGCACAAATTTATCAGGACGAAGAACTTCAAAAAATTATTGATAGTATTTTCTTAACGATGGAAAATAAATTCCAGCAATGATATAGATCTATGAAAGTTGGCCTTTTCTTTGGTTCTTTCAATCCTATTCATAACGGCCATCTGGTTATAGCTGAATTCATGGCTACCCAAACTGATCTCGATGAGGTGTGGTTTGTAGTATCACCTCACAATCCTTTGAAAAATAAAAAATCATTAGCTAATGATTATGATCGCTTAGCCTGGGTTCAAGATGCTATTGCAGATAATCCCAAATTAAAAGCCTCGTCTATTGAGTTTACCCTGCCGCAACCATCTTACACGATAGTTACCTTAGCGGTGTTAAAGGAAAAATTTCCCGATAAAAGCTTCCATCTTATTATGGGTGGAGATTCATTGCTTAGTTTACCTAAATGGAAAAATGCAGATATCATATTGAGAGATTTTCCCATTTACGTTTACTCAAGACCTGATTATGAAACGGCGTCAATGGATGAAAATACTAAGGTTAAGATTTTTAAAAATGTGCCTCAAATGAATATTTCTGCCAGCTATATAAGACAATGCATTAAAGCCGGTTTTTCTATTCGCTATCTTGTCCCCGATGCAGTTTTTAATGCCATACCTGCCTCAACGAATTTTAAAAACGCTTAGCCCAATGAATAGTACCCCCAGTTTATCAGTCCTTTTCCTTCTGTTTTTATTTCATGGGTTTCAACTCCACAGCCAAGATACCTCAAGACTAAGAATACTCGAATGGCAGAGTCTATTTCCACTGCGGCAAGGCCAACAAGTAACTCAAAGCGAAAATAAAATTTTTTATATCGCTTCTCAATCTATTGTTTCTATTGATAAATCTGATTTTTCCATGGAACAATTTGATAAATCGAGTGGATTGAGCGACGTAAAGTTGAAATTCATACAATTTAATACATTTAGAAAGGAACTAATCATTGCTTATCAAGATGGTGTTTTTGATATAATGGATCAAAAGGGTAGGGTGGTTAGTCTTCCTCAAATCAGAAATTTTAAAAATTTTACAGGAGATAAATCGATAAACCAACTTTATTTAGCGGCAGGTGATTTATTATTGATTGCCACCCAATATGGTGTTTCTGCCTTAAATTTGGCTAAAAGAGAATTCTCTTTTTCTGTATTTACTGGTTTACCTGTTAAAAATGTTATTCTTCATAAAGGATTTATTTACGCAGCTACAGAGAAAGGCTTATACCGCATTGAAGCAAATCATGCTAATCCGGAGAATTTCAATAATTGGAAATGGTTGAAAATGCAAGACGGCTTTCCTTCTGGATTTTGTTCTGCCCTCGGCATTTTTAAAGGTAGTTTATATTTTAATGTTGGTAACGTCTTATTTAAATACGATGAAAATATTAAAAGCGCTAAGGAGGTGTTCTCTTACTCACATCAGCATTTATTATTTTTAAATGGCAATGGAGCACAATTGTTAGCGGGTTACAGATGTTCGGATAACTCATGTAATCAAGACGAAATTATTATCGTTAAGGAGGATATGCCTTCTACCAAAATTCCAGGTAACTGCATAGGCAGAATACAAAATGTTGTCCAGGAGGAAAATGGAAGAATTTGGTTCGGCGATGAATACCAGGATTTCAGGTATATGGACAAAATAACAGATAGCCAATGTAAAAGATTTTCACTTAATTCACCCTTTTCAGCTTCAACCAGATGGCTGACCATTTCGCCGGAAGGAGTATTATGGCTCGCGTCAGGGGGAGTAACTCAAAATTTTGGATATCGGTTTTTGGACCATGGATTCGCCTCATTAAAAGATGGTATCTGGCGTATTTACAATAGGTTTAACACGCCCGCTATGTTAGGTGAAAATACGAATTCTCCAGATGACGATTTGTATGATATCATTACCATGGCCGTACATCCTACCAATGGTAAAGTATATGCGGGGTCTTTCCTGGAAGGATTATTGCAAATGGATGGAGAAAAAATAGTCCGGTTCGATGAAAAAAATTCTTCGCTGAATAATACGGTCGGAGACGCTATTCGAACCAGGGTCAGTGGATTAGCTTTTGATAAAGATAAAAACTTGTGGATTGCTAACCATCTGGCAGAGAAGCCCATATCTGTATTTACGGATAAAGGGGAGTGGCAATCCTTTAAACCTAATTGTGCAGAAACTCAACTACATCAGGTAGGAATAGACGGGAATGGATTCAAATGGTTTGTTTCTTCCTCTTCCTCCAATGGCGCATTGGTTTTTGACGCGGGAGACCTCAAAAATCCTTCTGACGATCGTTGCAGGTTAATTAATACGAGCACAAGCAGACTTCCCACCAATCAGGTAAATTGTTTAGCCGTTGACAGAGAAGGATATGTGTGGTTGGGTACGTCAAAAGGCATTATTATTTTTGAATGCGGTGGAAGTATTTTTGATAATAATTGTAAAGGTGAATTGAGAATTGTTGAACAAGATGGTTTCCTGGATTATCTACTTTCCACAGAAGAAATTTTATCCATTGCTGTGGATGGAGGAAATAGAAAATGGATTGGAACGAAAAATGGATTATTTATCCTTTCAGCCGATGGACGTAAAACGGTAGGTCGTTTTAATACTTTAAACTCACCCTTGCCGGGTAATTCCGTTCAGGCAATTACTATAGATGCCAAGTCAGGTAAGGCTTATATTGGAACAGAGAATGGGTTGGTCGTATTACAAAGTGAGGCTGTGGAGGCTAAAATTTTTCATTTAGGTAAAAAAATGGAAATTTATCCTAATCCTGTTCCCCCCTCTTTTTCTGGTCCTGTAGCTATAAGAGGTCTGGCAAGAGATGCGGTAATTAAAATTTCGGATATAAATGGGAAATTAGTATTTGAAACGAAGGCAGTTGGAGGCCAGGCTTTATGGTACGGGAAAGATTTTCAGGGAAATAACGTAAGGTCAGGTGTTTATCTTGTTTTTAGTACATCCAATCCTTCTTTAATAGGGTTTAGTAACCCAGACACCTCTGTGGGTAAGATTGTGTGGATAGGAAGAGAGGATTAAATTGATTACTTTAGGTTTGAGGCTTCAATTATTTCTTCGTAATAATCTTCATAAATTGGAAGAATATTATTTATGTCAAACCGTTTTGCCTGAGCAAGCGCCTGGGTTCTAAAGGTGGTTAAAGTTTCTTCGCTACTTAAAATAGTTATGGCATTTTTAGCCATATCGTTTACATCGCCAATATCGCTGACAAAACCAGTTACTCCGTGAATATTTACCTCTGGAATTCCACCTGCATTGGTAGATATAACAGGGACTTCGCAGGCCATGGCTTCAAGAGCGGCTAATCCAAAAGATTCTTTTTCAGAGGTTAGCAAGAAAAGATCTGAAACAGCTAAAAGTTCTTCAATAGCATCTTGCTTTCCTAGAAACCTAATCTGGTCGCCCAGCCCAAGGCTTCGTGAATAGGATTCTGCATTCCACCGTTCTGGACCATCGCCAATAAGCAACAATTTGGAGGCTAATTGTTCATTCACTTTGGCAAAGACTGAAATAACATCTTCTACTCTTTTTACCTTCCTGAAGTTACTAACATGAATAAGAATCCTCTCGTTATCCAAAGCTATGGCCTTTCGAAAATGTTCTTTATTACTTCGTTTAAATCTGTCAAAATCTATGAAATTTGGAATTACCCTAATATCCTTATTGATATTAAAATAATCGTATGTCTGTTGTTTTAAATGGTCAGAAACTGCGGTAACCCCATCAGATTTATTGATAGAAAACTCAATAACGGGTTTGAAGGCACTGTTATTACCAACGAGCGTAATATCGGTACCGTGAAGGGTTGTAATAACAGGAACATAACGACCCTCGCTCAGTAGTATTTTCTTTGCCATATAGGCGACGGCAGCATGAGGAATGGCATAGTGCACATGAAGTAAATCGAGGTTTTCGAAGCGCACAACATCCACCATTTTTCCTGCTAAAGCTGTTTCGTAGGGTGGAAATTCAAACAAAGGGTAATCGGAAGTATCCACTTCATGGTAAAAGACATTTTCTTGGAAATGTCCAAGCCTTGCTGGTCGTCGATAAGTGATAAAGTGTATTTGATGACCTTTACGTGCCAGTCCAAGTCCAAGCTCCGTAGCTATAACACCACTTCCTCCGTAAGTAGGGTAACAAACTATTCCTATTTTCATGATGCCTTTAATCAATAATAACCAATGGAAGCCCCAATTGTTTATCATTGACCTGAACGGACACCCAATAAACGCCAGGTACTTGTTTATTAATATTTAAAGTGAGATTATGTGCTGTAGCAATGTCTGTTTGGGTCTGGTAAATAATGGCCCCTAAGGCATTGAAAATTCTTATGGTAGCCCTGTCAGCTTTTGTTAAAGTAAATGAAATAGCGGGGTTTGCTGAGGTAGGATTAGGATAAAGGGAAATGCCATTCATCCAGGAGGCAAACTCATTAATATTGGTAGGTACCCCCACTTTCACTTCCAAGTTATCGGTGCAACCAAAAGCATCATTTACGGTAACTTTATAGGTGCCGGGATTTAATATTTCAGCTGTTTTACTTTTTGCTCCATTACTCCACAAGTAGGTGTAGGGTCCCGCTCCGTTTTCAGCAGAAATGGTTATTACGGCCGGCTGACTTGAATTTGAAGAAAGCCCACTGACTATTCTGGCAGAAAGAGAGAGATTTGAAGGGCATCGAATAAGGTTAAAATTATCTAAATCTACCCAGTAATTGCCTGATCCCCAAAGGGCACTTACTTTAACGACTACATTTTTACCAGCATAAGGTGACAGATCGACCAGAATGGTTTTATACTTATTACTAACCTGATGTGTCAAGTTATTTATGGTTCGTATCACTTGAAAGGTAGCACCACAATCTGTCGAAATAGCTATTTCTAATCGATCGGAGCTATTCCATGTTGCTCCTATTTTACCTTCACTTTCAAAAGTAACCGCTCTGTAATCAAACCGCAGAGTATCTTTTAAGGAAACAAGGCCAATGGGCGCAGTTAAAAGATCAAAACGGGGATCGGACGAAGTGAGTAAATCTGACACGACGTACGATTTATTATTATGCCCCTTAGTAACAATATGATCAGTACCAACCCAGTCTACGGGTAATTTACCCTGCTCAAAATCTTCTTTGAAAGGGAAGGTAGTATTTGTTTTAAAGGTAAAATAGGCCGTATCGTTATGTGTTAAAGAGGATTCTCCTACTATCCAGGCTTTTATATTATATGTACCTGGCTTTGACGAATCAAATCCTTGTTTGAAAGTAAAGAGTTTGTTTTGACCACTATTTACTGCCAATGTTGAGGCTGATTCCGTAACAATAGGTCCGCCATTTATTTGATAGGCAAGATTTATGCCAGTCAAATTAGACCTCCCAATATTTCCAATATGGAAGATGACATTATCAGTAATATTTTCACACGCTGATTTTCTGCTATTTTTAACATTTAAAGCGACCAAATCGAAGTTAGAGGCAGAAACATTTATGTTATCAAGGAGGACGCCTTCTCTTTGAACACCGAGATCACTGTTAAAAACAAATCTAATCTTTACTTTTGGGTTACCCGCAACACCGGGAAGAACATGAGCGGCTAAGAACCAACCATCTGCGTGTCCATTTCCATTCCAAAGCCATCTTTCAGTATCATTGTACCAGTTAGTACCTGATGAGGGAGAGCCCAATCGAAGCCATGATTTTCCATCGTCCTTAGAATATTCAATCCAAAGACCGTCACAACAGCGTTCAATATCTATTTGGACTCTAAAGGATAAAATGGGATCCTGGGCAGTTCTTGAGAAATCAAAACAAGGTGAATTCAGGTAAGAAAGTTCGTTTGATTTATGATTGCCATTTAGGTTGGTTCCCCATGCTTTAATGCCGCTGAAGGCATTTCGAAGGGCAGATCCATTAGGAGTACCGAGTGCCCAACTATTAAATTGACTTTTAGCATCAACTGTCCAACCCGTAAATTTTTCTTCCAGTGTTGTTAGATATGGAAAAGTGGTAATGGTTGGGATACTTATTACTTTGGCGGTCATGCTATCGTTTTTAACCTCACCGTCTTTATCCATTTGTGTCCAGGCTACGATATTATATTCCCCAGGGGCAGAGAAGTTAAAGGGTTGATCGAAAGCAGTTGTATTGGCACTGTCAACACCTACAACGCCCGTATAGAAACCATCGACGGGACGATTTATGGGAACTTCCACTCGATTAATCAGGTAGCCATAAGGAATTAAAGACTGCGGTTCGCCGCCATAGTTAAAAATAGCTACTTTCACTGAATCATTACCTAATCCGCAGTCAGAAAAAGGAGCTATGAGACTAGAAATTCCGAGATCTAATTTCCATCTGGTTTCAATACTAAAGGGCCCGATGGGTCGGCTGGTATCTCCCGCTGGACAGATACTGGCAAGGGAATAGGTATAAATAGTATGTTCGCTTAACTTACTTAATAGTGTATCATTTTTTGTGATTCGGAAAGTATCTGCATTGAGAATGGGGGAATTTTTAAAAAGAAGTAAGGTAGAAGTTGCTCCCGGTACGGATTGCCAGCCAAGATTGGCCGTTTGAGAACCAATGAAACCTGGCTTTACAAAGAAACTGGGGGGTGCCGGACAGGAAGGGCAAGAGCCAATATTTTTATAAACTATGCCCGCAGTTGGTAACTTTCCTTTTTGAGAAAACAGCACAGAATCACGTTCATTTCGCAGTTCGTACTGAATTTCTTCATCGTACAGACCTGTGATAAAGCGCATAGTTATAGAATCACCTTTAAAGACTTGAAGATAAAAAGTTTCTTTACTGCCTGTTAGTAGAGTAAACCGGTTGACCTTATTCCCAACAATTATTTCTAAGGAAGCATCATTCCAACCATCTAGACCCAGGTCAGCACACTCGAGTTTATAGGTACAAGCGGGGGTGCTTTGCCCCATTAACCATACGTTGCAAAATAATGACAGTAGAAAAAACAAGTGGCTGGATGTCAATTTCATATATTTTTAATTAAAGGTCTTTCCTGTTTAACGAATGTACAAATGTTAAAAATAACATTTTAAAAATTTAAATGAAGCAATTTAACAATAATCGCCGTTGAAAAATAATGCATTAATCAAAATTACACCTAATGAATCAAAAGACCTTTATTTTAAACCTTTTTAGTATGAAATTGTTTTGCATCGAAATGAAAGGTTTTGGCTGTATATTCTATTGTTGATTTGGAAAAACTTACGGGTGTCAAGGCACACACTATCCGTATTTGGGAACAACGATATGGGGTAATTACACCCAAAAGGACGCAGTCCAATATTAGATATTACCAGGATGATGATTTAAAGCAATTGTTGAATATTGCCATTTTAAATAAAAATGGTCATAAAATTTCAAGAATAGCTCAAATGCAACCTGATGAAATAAATGAAACTGCTGCTGCGCTCTCTTCCATCGATATTTCTTATGGGGCGCATTTGGATGCTTTAACGATTGCCATGATTGAAATGGATGAGTTGAAGTTTGATAAGATTTTCAACACGCACATCCAACAACTCGGTTTTGAACGTGCTATGACCGAGCTTATTTATCCTTTCCTGGATAAACTTAGTATTCTCTGGTTGACAGGTTCAATTAGCCCCGTACAAGAAAATTTTATCAGTTTTTTAATAAGACAAAAAATTATTGCGGCCATTGACCAGCTTCAACCCTCTGAGCATACAACGGGTAAAAAGTGTATTCTTTATCTGCCAGAAGGTGAAAAACAAGAGCTTAGCTTGTTATTTATACAGTTCATGTTAAGGGTCAGAAATTATAGAGTTGTTTATTTGGGGAATGATATTTCTATAGCTGAATTAAAAGTAGCCTGTGGAATAGTAAAGCCAGACTATATTTGTACCATGATAACCTCGTCCTTCGAAACGGTATCTATACAACAGTATGTTAATAATTTATCGAATGAAATATTTAATTGTCAAATTTTATTAAGTGGGTACCAGGTTAACGCACAATCTATAGAACACGGTAAAAATATTCACAGAGTTCAAAGTCTTGAGCAACTGATACATATAATTTCAGAACAAGAAATAAATGCATAATAGATTCCACTGATTTTTTCAGAATTTTATGTTATTTTTAATGATTGTACAGAATATTACAATCTTAATTCATAAAATCGGAAATTTATATCAGATGAAGCCAACCAGATTATTTGATTACATTCATTATCAAATGGCACATTATCCATTGGAGCGATGTATGGGTGCCAAAAACGAACAAGGTGTGTTCGATTTCCTTTCCACGAAGGAAGTAGTTGATTTAGCAAATAAACTGAGCTGCGGTTTATTGAAATTGGGCGTTGGAAAGGGAGATAAAATCGGTGTTGCCGTGTATCAAAATCGACCAGAATGGGTTATTCTTGACATCGCAGTTCAGCAAATTGGAGCAATAAACGTCCCTGTTTATCCTACTATTAGTAGTAACGAATACGTTTATATTTTTAATGACTCCGAAACAAAAATTTGTTTTGTTGGAAAATTAGACCTTTATGACAAGGTGAGTATAGCGCAAAAAGAGGTCCCCTCCCTTAAAGAAATTTATACCTTCGACCCACAGGACGGCCGTCCATTTTGGAAGGATATTCTGACGGATGAGGGAATGGATCGCTTGGAAGGCTTGAAAAATGAGGTTAAAGCGGAAGATTTATCAACCATTATCTACACATCAGGTACAACGGGTGTTCCAAAAGGGGTAATGCTTTCACACCACAATATTATTTCCAATGTGGAGGCTGCAGCAGCTATTATTCCTGTTCAAAATGGAGATAAAGTGTTAAGCTTCCTTCCTATTTGCCATATTTTTGAAAGAGCCGCTTCATATCATTACCAGTTTAGGGGCGTTTCTATCATTTTTACAGGTACAGATAATTTAGGGGGTGATGAAGGAGATTTGAAAACGGTTCAACCCCATTTCTTTACCACCGTTCCCCGATTATTGGAAAAGGTATATGAGAAAATTTATAATAAGGGTCTGGCTCTAACGGGAGTGAAGAAAAAATTGTTCTTCTGGGCTCTTTCCCTGACAGAAGATTATGCTTACCATAAACCTATTAGTGGATTTAAGGGAAAGATAGCTGATAAACTTATTTTTAGTAAATGGAGAGAGGCCTTAGGTGGAAATGTTAAAGGTATTGTTACCGGTGCAGCACCTTGTCCTTTAAGAATAGCTCAGGTGTTTTCTGCCGCCGGCGTTCCCATCAGAGAGGGGTATGGTCTTACAGAAACTTCTCCTGTGTTAACAGCGAGTACGTTTGAAAAAGGAGGTGCGCTTTTGGGTACCGTGGGAAAAGCCATTCCAGGGGTAGAGATTTTTATAGATTCCTCCGACGGTAATTATAGAGAAAATGAAGGCGAAATATTAGCTTCAGGTCCAAATATCATGATGGGCTATTATAATAAACCAGAGGCAACCGCTGCGGTTACTAAAGTGATTGATGGAAAATCCTGGTTCTGTACCGGAGATGTTGGTAAATTTATTGAAGGGCCTGAAGGGGGAGCGTTTCTTAAAATTACCGATAGGAAAAAAGAGCTATTGAAAACTTCAGGTGGTAAATATGTAGCTCCTGCTCCTATTGAAAATAAGTTTAAGGAATCTTTCCTTATTGAACAAATGATGGTCGTGGGTGATAGTCAAAAATTTGTGTCAGCGCTAATCGTTCCGGCAGAGGAGGCTTTAAGAGATTGGTGCGGAAATAACGATTTGACCTGGACCAATTTGTCAGACATGGTTCAAAAGACTGAAATTATTAACCTTTTTCAATCAATTATTGATGAAATGAACCAAGAGTTCGCTCATATTGATCAGGTTAAGAAATTTAAATTATTGACTGATCCTTGGGAACCTGTTAAAAAGGATGGTACAGAATCGGAATTGACGCCTACGATGAAACTAAAAAGAAGGGTAATTTTAGATAAATATTCTGAAGAGATTCAACAGATTTACAAGGATTAAAAAAAAGCCGGTAAGAATTTTTCTTACCGGCTTTTTTAATCACCTATTCTAATCCTAATTGATTATATCGGTATATGTAAACTACCAGTGAGAAAAAAAGCACTAATGTTATAAAGAAATACAACATAAAATATCCCTTTTTTCCTGCGTTTTTTACTGATGACATAATAGTAGTATTTATGTATGATTAAAAGAACTTACTGCGATTATCCTTAATAGTGGCACCGTCTTTAAGTACCTGCGTAATTTTGCTGTTAACCTGACTACGATAGGTAGAAACCAGGTTTCTCTTTGTGGTCACTAATTCGGTAGCTGCTGAAGGCGCCGCTTTGGTGATTATTTTTGCCACATATACACCTGAGTTTCCTACTACGGGGACAGTAATATCACCTGTATTATAGCGGAATAACTTACCTAATAACTTAGGCTCACTTCCTACACCTGCAATAACCGGATTGGCAAAGGTAATTCCATTCGCTGTATCAATTGGCTCTCCGAAGCTACTGGCTAATGATTCCAATGATTTCCCTTTCATTTTTGAAGCAATCAAAGCACCTTTCTTTTCATTAATTACTAAGGCTTCAATTTCCTTCTTTATTTTTTCAACCGCTGGTAATCCTTCCTCAATGACATCTTCTAAACCAACAAGTACATATTTATTGTCAAAATAAAGATTCTCATCTCTGTAAACATAAACTTGTGGAGAAACAGATTCTAAATCAGCGTCGAATGCCCAACGAATGATATCACGTGATTGTACCCCTGCGCCTAAAGGTCCCAAGAAGAACTCATTCTTACCCATAGGAGTAGATGTTTCTAGTTTAATATCCTTATTTTTTGCAAGGTTTGCTTTTAAGTCTGCTACTGATTTACTTTTATTTAGTATAATCGAAACTCTATTGTAAGCATCTTTTTGGGTAGCTTCAGATGGAATAATGTTAGAAACGAGCGAAGCAATTCTGATGCCAATCTCATTTTTATCGAATTTCTTACCAGTTACTTCTACAAGGTGCACACCGAATTGAGTAGTTACAGTGTATAACTTACCAGATTCAGCCTGAAAGAAAATCAAATCATTATATTCTGCAACCATCTGTCCAGGAGCTGCATAACCTAAGTCACCACCTTTGGTTGACGTTGCATCGCTACCAAATTGAGCGGCCATAGCTTCGAAGGTAGCCTCTCCTTTCTCGATAACCTGCTTAAGAGAGTCGATGGTTTTTTGTGCTAAAAAAGCGCTGTTTGCATCAGATGCTTGAATAAGAATATGTCTTGATTTAACAGAATCAGGCAGTGCTTTTTTGTCAATCATTTTAACTACACGATAAGCGCCGGACTCAGTGTAAGGGCCAAAAACGCCACCTTTAGGTAAATTAAAAATGCTGTCGGCGAATATTGGATTAATTTCCGATTTCTTTACATAAATCGGAGACATCACCCCTCTGTTTTGTTCAATAAAGCTAGTGTCATTAGATGCACTTCTGAATTGATCAGCCAAAACACTTATTTTACCATAAATATCTGCCGTATCCGCTTTTGAAGGAAAAACATTATAGATAGCATAAGCTATTTTTCTACGTTCTTCTTTGTTTGTATATTTCTTTTTGTTTTTTTCAATATAGTCTTCGTAATCCTGATCAGAAAGAGAAACTTCGCTATTATCAATATTGTCAAATGGTACTTTTACATAGGCAAAATTTAGGAATCCAGAACCTTCCGAGAATAATAATTCAGCCTGCCAGTTTGGTGTGTAAAACCCATTAGCAACTAAAGAAGTTAATTTTCGTTGAAGTCTTTCTTTGATGACCTCACCTTCCTGGATAGCCCAATAAGAACGCATTTGTGGCTCAAGGGTGTTAGATTCTATCATCTGACGAACCTGATTTAACTGCTCCCTGTTAACCTGGCCGGTAGTTTGGTCGCCAAAACGCTGAGTGATAACGGGACTTGGTTCAAGACCAAATTGTAAATCAAGCAATTCGGCACGACTTACGCCTAGTCCTAATTTGTCTGTTTGCTCAGAAATCAAGATTTTTTCAACGAAATAATTCCAAATATTTTCTCTACGTGCGAAAACATCACTGGTAGAACCTGAGTATAAAATACTTTCCGTTCTGTTAAATTCATTTACGTCAATTTTTTGACCGTTAATTTTAGCCAGTACAGGTTGTGAACTGCCAAATACACTTGTTTGCCCAGACGTCATATCCATTAGAATGAAGCCACCTAAGCCCAAAGCTATCAGGATAATTAATATCCAACTACCTTGTTGTCTGATTTTACTAATCAATGCCATGTTTATCGGTATTGTTTTTTGTCTTAAAAATTCAATTGCTAAACCAAAAATTTGTGAAAATTGGTCAAGGCGTGCAAAAATACAGTTTCTGCGCTTAATCTAAAAGTCAGAGTGTTTTTTTTTCGCAAATCTTTACCTAATTACTTGTAAAGATTGTAAAAATAATCAGAGGAAACTATTTATTCAGGACAAATAAATTGAAAACCTACCCCGTGGATGGCCTCAATCTTAATACGGGTATCGGCGGCTAGGTATTTTCTTAGTCTTGAAATGAAGACGTCCATACTTCGGCCCAAAAAATAATCATCATTTCCCCAGACGTCAATTAACAATTGAGATCGTTTAATGAGTTGATTAGCATGTCTGGCCAAATAATTTAATAGTTCAGCTTCTTTACTTGTCATTCTTTTGCTGGCCCCATCTACAGAAAGAAGAGAAAGATTTTTTTTATCCAGCTTGAAGTGCCCAATCTGAATAACTTCAGATGCGTCAGTTTCTTTTTGTATTGCCTTTCTTTTTAAAAAAATGTGAATTTTTAAAAGCAGTTCTTTGATTTGAAATGGCTTTATCAAATAATCGTCGGCGCCAATCTGTAATCCGTGTATTCTGTCTTCAGAAAGGGAGCGTGCACTTAAAAATAAAATGGGAATAGACTCGGAGTGTGTTCTAATTTTTGAGGCTAACTCAAAACCGTTCATTCCAGGAAGATTAATATCCAGGATGGCCAGGTCAAAAGAATTAAACTCTTTTAAGGTACCCGCTTCGGTGCCTGTTTTTAACCATCGTATATCATACCCAGCATCTTCAAGTTGGTCTGCGGTTAAAAGACCCAGAGATTCATCGTCTTCAACATACAAAATTTTGGGCTTCATATATTTGATTTTAAAGGGATTAACAGATTTATTTCGGTGCCATCCAGCGGAAAGCGGCTTCTTATATTAATTTTCCATTTATGCGCCTTACAAACCTCTTTTACGTAATAAAGGCCTATACCAAAGCCTTTTACCTCAGAAATGGCTTGGGTAGGCACACGAAAAAATTTGTCGAAAACTTTGTCCTTAAAATCTTTTGGAATGCCAATACCCTGATCAATGATACTTATAATAAGCATTTGTTTCATTTTTTCTACCTTTAGTAAAGCATAAACTTCCTTTGTGGAAAATTTCGCTGCATTATCAAGAAGACTACTTAAGGTATTGGTCAAATGAAATTTGTCAGCAACAATGTCTATATCATCTAATGAATGTTCAAAGACCAGTGTGCCGCCCAAATTTTGAAATCTGATTGATTCTGCACTTACAATATCTTTCAGAAAAGGAATAATTTGGATGGTTTCCAGTTTTAGATTGAAACCATTGTTTTCAAATCTGGCTAACTGAAGAAGCCTTTCAATATGCTCATTTAAACGTAAATTTTGGTCTTTTATTATTTTTGAATATCTTAGGAGTCGCTCGTTTTCTTTTATTCGTTGGTGGTTTAAAAAATAGTCAGTGGCAATTTGAATGGAAGCAATGGGTGTTTTGAATTCATGGGTCATGTTGTTTATAAAATCTTTTTGTTGTTCGAATAGCCATTTTTGCCTGACAATAACAAAAAGAGAATAAGAAAAGAAGATTATGGTAACAAAAAGAATAACGGAAAAGAAGAGAACGACTTGAAATTGACCCCATAAAAAACTGGATCTACCGGGAAATTTAACAGCAAAATAATAGGTAAATGCGTGATATCCAGGCATAGATTTGCTTATTTCGGGAGCTTTTTTTGCCGGCTCATAGGCACAATAAGCCCCATACACCATTTCATCGGTGCTACAATCAAAAATGGCATATTCAAAATCAAGGTTAACCGTTAATGCTTCCAGTTCTTTTCGGAGATAAAATTCAAGCAAATTGGCATCAATTTCGTAAGCAATATTTACGAGATAATAATTGGCACTTCGCTTGCGAATAATATTGCCTGTGGGCAAAACAGTCCCATTAGCCACAGCTAATGATTCAGCTACCCTGTGAAGAGCTAAATGAATTTTTTGATTTACATCTGATTCGTTTGCTGTCCAGGTCGTAATTCCCCAATAGGTTTGAACGGCTAAAATGCCAACAATGGCTATTAAACCCAGCCAAACAATTCTAATGACTTGAAGGTCTCGCATTGATTTTATTTTTTAACCATAAAATTGTTAATTTTGCAAAAAAAAAGGATTTTGGGCAAAATACGACCGATTTTTTTAATCTTGCTTTTTTCCTATCTTTTGTTTTCGCAAGGGGTATATTCTTTTGCTCAAGAGCAAAACCCTTTTGAACTAACTTATAGAGAAGGTTACAAAGAATCGGTAAAAAAGGTTTCTGATAATCCATTTGATAAGTTGAATCCTGTAAAAGAAGGGCCAACGGAAGAAATAATAGTAAAGCCATTGTTGACAGAACAATCAACTAATTTTTTTTTGTTAATCACGCTTTTATTGCTTCTGGCACTTTTACTTACCTTTCTACGATCTTTTGCTATTGCTTCTGTAGGTGCATTGGGTACAGAGAATTTATTTAATTTTTTATATCGGGAAATGTCAGGTAGAGGTATTCTACCCTACCTTTTGTTATATATTTTCTTTAGCATAAATTTGGGTATATTTTTTCATCTTGCAATGCCCGTCCTTTTGGATAGCACGCATTCTAATTTTAAGCCAAATTATTTCGGTGTGTTTTTTTTACCCTTCATATTTTTAGGATTAAGACATTTATTACTGACGTTTATCGGATTTGTATTTCCCATTAAAAAGGAAATGGATAGATACCAGTTTTTAATGGTTGTCACGGGGATTTCAATGGGTTTATTGATTGCCCCCATGAATATATTCTTACCCTATTTGAATGAAGAATGGAAGCAAATATTCATTTTAGGTACCTTAGGTTTTCTGGGCCTCATTTTATTATACCATTATTTAAGAGGACTAACCCTGGGTGTAAGATTTATTGGTTCGCATCAGTTCCACTTTTTATTGTATATTTGCACTGTTGAAATTGCACCAGTTCTTATTATGGTAAAATTGATTTTCAATTCCTTATAAAAACGGATGAACACAGATCAGATAATAAATGCTAATTCGGAACCAACAATGAATGAAATGTTTGTTGAAGGTTATAGGGAGGTCAAGTGTATTTTGGTTTCGCAACCTAAACCTGCTGACAAATCTCCTTATTATGAATTGGAGAAAAAATATAATATTACCATTGACTGGAGGTCTTTCATTCACGTAGAACCTGTTCCGGCAAGAGATTTCAGGAAATGTAAAGTTCGTATTGAAGATTTTTCTGCCGTGGTACTAACCAGTAAAAATTCGGTAGATCATTTCTTCCGAATGGCTGAAGAAATGAGGGTTAAATTATCTTTAGACTTAAAATATTTTTGTTTAACTGAGGCTATTGCTAATTACCTTCAAAAATTCATAGTCTATCGAAAAAGGAAAGTTTTTGTTGGAAATCGTGGAATTGAGGATTTAAGTCAAGCAATCAAACGAAATAAAACAGAAAAATTTCTAGTCCCCTGTTCTAATCTTGGGGCAAAAGATGTTTGTAAATATTTAGATGAAAATGAGCTGGACTGGCAAGAAGCTGTTATGTTTAACACAGTGAGTTCTGATTTGTCTGATTTAAGCGACGTTACCTACGACATTCTGGTGTTTTTTAGTCCTCAGGGAATTGAATCTCTTTACGATAATTTTCCAGACTTCAAGCAAAATAATACCAGGATTGCCGTATTTGGAAATTCTACCAGAAGGGCAGTGGAGGAAAGAAGATTAGTGGTAAATATTCAGGCACCATCTGATGTTTCACCTTCTATGACAGCCGCTTTAGATCAATATCTTCAAAAATCTAATAGGGTCGTCGGGTAATTACTATTTCCATGAAAACGGACTGGGTAAGGGATTTAACTGAGAAGCTATCCATTGGCTCTTTACCTGGATCAACGGCTCATAGAAAAATGATTCACCCTCATCGTTCTTTGGAGTTTCCTCCGGAAAATGCAAAATTGGCTGGTGTCATGGCTCTTTTTTATCCAAAAGAGGGTGAATGGCAAATAGTTCTCATAGAACGACAATCATTTGATGCCAGAGATCAACACAAGGGTCAAATATCATTTCCAGGGGGAAAATTTGATGCTATCGATACTGATTTGACGAGCACAGCCATCAGAGAGACGCAAGAAGAAATTGGGGTTTTCTCTCACAACATACAAATACTCGGATCATTAACGCCTCTTTATATTTCCGTCAGTAATTTTCATGTTTTTCCATTTATTGGCATGATGAATTTTGCGCCTATTTTTAAGCCTCAATGGTCAGAAGTAAAGGAAATTATAGAAATCCCCATCCTCGATTTGTTAAACCCACAACATCAGAAATTATCAGATATTCAAATCCATAAGGATTTTGTGTTGAATGATGTTCCCTGTTTTAACATAAAGGAAAAGATAATCTGGGGTGCCACGGCGATGATTATCAGTGAAATTGCGGACTTAATTTCTCCCTACAAAGCTATATTATGAGTGATGACATTAAAAAACCATTAGGTACAAATATTCCGATGCCCAAAGAATTAATGGGAAAGCAATTTTATACCCAGGAAGAAATGGTAATGAAATCGGCGAAACTCGATAAACTTTTTTTTGGTATTCCACTGGAGAGTACACTTCAGGAAAACAGAGTTCCTCTGGTACCCGCCTCCGTAGCAACCCTGGTGGCTCAGGGTCACCAAGTTATTATTGAAAGAGGTGCAGGATTAAAAGCTCATTTTACAGATAGAGATTATGCTGAAGCTGGAGCAGAAATTGCGGAAAATAGAGAACAGGTTTACAAAGCGGCCGTCATTTTAAAGGCAGCTCCTCCCACTAATGAGGAAATCGATTTGATGTTTGCCAATCAAATTCTTATATCTCCCTTACAGATGCCTACTTTAAGTGCTACCTATTTTCACAAGTTAAGACAAAAAAGGGTGCTGGCTCTGGCCATGGAATATATAAAGGATGAGTCTGATACTTTTCCCCTGGTGAGTATCATGAGCGAAATGGCAGGTATTGAAGCTATGCTTACCGCAGCTGAACTACTTTCAGTGAATGCAGGGGGTAATGGCGTACTTTTGGGCGGTATTTCAGGGGTTCCAAGCGCCAAAGTGGTTATTTTAGGTGCAGGTGTGGTGGCTGAATACGCTTCCAGAGTAGCCATCGGTCTGGGCGCTGAAGTGAGGATTTTTGATAACGATATTTATAAATTGAAGCGCCTCCAAAATCAGGTCGGCAGGCAATTATATACCTCTTCACTCAATCCAATTTATTTGCAGGAAGAATTGGTTTCCGCTGATGTTGTTATTGGAGCTATACACTCAAAATCGGGGCGAACCCCTGTTATTGTGAGTGAGGAAATGATACAAAAAATGAAGCCTGGTGCTGTAATTATCGATGTTAGTATAGACCAGGGTGGCTGTTTTGCTACCTCAGAGGTTACCACTTTGCAGTCGCCTTCCTTCATTAAATATGGTGTAATTCACTATTGCGTGCCAAATATTACGTCAAGAGTACCAAGAACAGCATCTATGGCAATAAGTAACATACTTACACCCATTTTATTGCATGCAGCCTCCGCAGGGGGCATCGAATCCTGGTTGTTCAATAATCCTGGATTACGTCACGGGGTTTATACCTATAACGGTTATTTGTGTAATGCTTATCTTGGTGAAAGATTTGACATGAAAGCGACTAATCTCGACCTCATTATTACATCACAAGGTTAAGGAGTTACTCACAAATTTAATCCCTCAAGAAGTTTTGCCAAAGAAACTTTTGATCTTACAATATCCTCAACCTGGGCAACGGTTAATCGCTCTTGCTTTAAGGTATCCCTATCGCGAAGCGTAATTGTGCCATTTTCAAGGGTGTCAAAATCAACGGTTAGGCAAAAAGGAGTGCCGATGGCATCCTGGCGTCTGTAACGACGACCGATGGCATCTTTTTCGTCATATTGACAAGAGAATTCTTTCTTTAGTTTATTGTAAATCGTTTTTGCGGCGGTGGTTAGTTCCTCCTTATTTTTCAATAGGGGTAAAATGGCAATTTTAACAGGCGCTAACGCTGGGTGCAATGTTAGAACTACCCTGGTTGATTCCTTGCCGTCGGCATCGGGAATAACTTCTTCGCAATAAGCATTTGACAACATGGCCAGAAACATACGGTCGCAACCAATAGACGTTTCAACTACGTAGGGCGTATAACTTTCATTAAGTTCAGGATCAAAATACTGTAATTTTTTACCTGATAATTCTTGATGGCTTTTTAAGTCAAAATCGGTACGGGAGTGTATTCCTTCCAGCTCTCTGAAGCCAAAAGGAAACTCAAACTGAATATCGACCGCAGCATTGGCATAATGAGCCAGATTATCGTGGTCTTTAAATCGCAATTTATCCTGAGGGGTTCCCAGCGCTAAATGCCATTGCATTCTGAATCTCTTCCAGGTGTCATACCATGTCATTTCCTCACCCGGGCGGATGAAAAATTGCATTTCCATTTGTTCAAACTCTCTCATTCGGAAAATAAATTGCCTGGCGACAATCTCATTTCTAAAGGCTTTTCCAATTTGAGCTATACCAAAAGGAACTTTCTGTCTGGTTGTTTTTTGAACGTTTAGGAAGTTTACAAAAATCCCCTGAGCCGTTTCAGGTCTGAGGTATAATTTACCCTCTTCGCCGGAGATGTTTCCCAATTGAGTATAAAACATGAGATTAAATTGCCTTACCTCTGTCCAGTTCTTAGAACCATTATCAGGATCGGTAATTTCCTCATCGGCGAGAATAGCCCCCAATTCAGCCATATTCCCTTCTCGCATTGCATTAGCAAGCCGGGTAGCTAAATTCGTTGCTTTTTCCATATTGGCTAAAACTCTTTCGTTTGTTTTTCTGAACAACGCTTCATCAAAATTTTCACCAAAGCGCTTTATTGCTTTTTCAACCTCTTTATCAGCTTTTGCGATATATTTATCTATTTGATCTTCAATTAAAACATCGGCACGATATCTTTTTTTACTGTCCTTATTATCTACGAGAGGGTCATTAAAAGCGTCAACATGTCCGGATGCTTTCCAAATTTTCGGGTGCATGAAAATAGCGGAATCCAAGCCTACAATATTTTCCTGCATTTGAACCATTGCTGCCCACCAATATTGCTTAATATTATTTTTTAGTTCTACACCATTTGGACCATAATCATATACGGCACTCAGGCCATCATAAATTTCACTTGAAGGATAAATAAATCCATATTCCTTTGCGTGTCCTGTGATTTTTTTAAATAAATCAACTATTTCCTGTGCCATTGGATTGGTTTTAAACAAAATAAACTAAAAAAGCGTTGCAAAAGTACATTAAAACACATTAATACAATGAAACAATCTCGCCTATTTTCTTATTTGTTTTGTCTCCTGGCATGGTCCTTTGTAAATTCCCTGTCTGCTCAAAAAGCTATTTCATTGGAATCTTTTTCGGAAATTGTGTTGACAGGACGTTTGAATGTTGAACTTAAAATCGCTGATAAAGAGGAAGTAATTATTGAAACAAAGGGAATAGAAGTCGAAGATATTGGTGTAAATGTGAAAGGAGGTGTGCTTAAAATAAATGCATTGAACGCATTCAAAAATAAAAATATTGAAATAAATATAATTATCTATCATAAAGATTTATATGAAATTTCAGCATCTGCCGGTGCCATTGTTACAAAAGAAGAGACTTTGAATGGAGACAAACTGGATTTGGACGTATCGAGTGGTGCAAAAATTTCTATTGATGTTAATGTTAAATCTTTAAAAGCTTCTTGCTCATCAGGTGCAAGTCTAATGTTGAGTGGTAAAGTAGAATCTGGTCAATTAACGGCGGCAACGGGAGGAATGATAGACGGTAAGAAATTGGAGGTAGACCGGGCTTACGTGGTCTCTTCAACGGGCGCAAGAATTCTGGTCAAAGCTATTACAGAGCTTGACATACATTCAAACACTGGAGGAAATGTAACCTATTATGGCACGCCGGTGAAGAAAACCATTAAAAAAGTAATGGCCGGAGAAGTAGTCAATGAATACTAGTTCATGCCAACAAATGGATTATGTTTTTTTTCATAACCAATGGTAGTGAATTCTCCATGTCCTGGCCAGACTACTGTATTTTCTGGTAATCTGAATAACTTTTCCCTGATGGATTCCATTAATAATTTGTGATCACAACCGGGTAAATCGGTTCTTCCGATACTTTCTCTGAATAGCACATCGCCGGCAATTAGAAAATGGTCTTTTTCACAGTAAAAAGATAAACTGGCAGGCGAATGTCCTGGCGTTAAAATGGTTTTTAATACGCTGTTTCCAAAGATTATTTCATCGCCTTCCTCTAAAAAAGTAGAAACAACGGGTGATGGTTCCGTGTAGGGAATGCCATATCGGGCGGCAACAATGGCACCCTTTTCGAGCATTCCAAGTTCTCCTTTGTGTATTTCCAAGGGCAGATTAAAATGGTCTGCGACAAATTTATTACCTAGTATGTGGTCTATGTGACAATGGGTATTTATAAGTCTGACTGGCTTTACTTTCAATTTATCCAGGGTATGAAGCAATTCATTTTTTTCCTGTTCGTTAGAACACCCCGGGTCAAATATAACACCTTCACCCGTTTCATCATAAACGATGTAGGTATTTTCCTGAAACGGATTGAAAGTTAAAAAGGTAACATTAGCCATGTCTGATAGATTAAATTGTGTAAAGTTAGGTTGTTAAGTAACAAAGATTAAACACATAGGGTAAATAATTGTTAATTTTAGTGTACAAATGATTAGATTTGGAATGACCACCTCACTCTCATATTTCTTCTAAATGATTTAATAGAGCAACCAATATGAATAATACGCAGCTTTTTATCGGTTTGGTATGTTTTTTACTTTCCTCCTCTTCCCTCTTATCACAGGGAACGCAAGTCGAATTTGGGAAAAATAGAGTCCAGTATCATCGTGATTTTGATGAATGGTCTCAGTATGAGAGTGATAATTTTGTTGTTTTTTGGTACGGTAGGTCAAGGAATATTGGGGAAGCGGTGGTTCAATTGGCAGAATATGATTTTGATGAAGTGCAGCGCAGTTTAGAACATAGGATGAATGAAAAGGTGCAGATAGTAGTGTATGCTGATCTTACAGACTTCAAACAGAGTAACATAGGGCAAGAGGAAGTTTTTGGCAATGTAGCGGGGCAGACTAAAATTATTGGAAATAGTCTCTTTGTTTATTACGACGGTGACCATTCTCATTTAAGAAAGCAAATCAGAGAGGGAATCGCCTCCGTTTATCTAAATACCATGTTGTTTGGTGCTAATTTTCAGGAGGTCATTCAAAATGCCGTTTCATTAAATTTGCCTCTTTGGTTTACTCAGGGTTTAGTTGCCTACTTAGGTGAACCATGGAATACGGACGTGGATAATGCACTTAGAGAGGAAATGTTAGACCCAAAGTTCAAGGGTTTTGGCAGCCTTGCTTCCTCAAATCCCAGATTAATGGGTAACGCTCTATGGTATTTTATTAGAACACAATACACGCCCAAAACCGTATCAAATTTACTCTATCTGACCCGAATAAATCGAAGCGTTGAAGGCGGATTTCAGTATGTTATGGGTGTTTCTTTGAATGAGATAGTTTTACGATGTGAACGTTTTTTTCTTGAAAAATATGAAACTGACCAGGCTTCCAGGAAAATGCCACCGCCTTCTACCATACCTATAAAGAACAAAAAGCAGGTTCCTATATCAAAGGTCAGTATTTCTCCCAATGGGCGTTTTATGACCTATTTGACAAACGATAAGGGTAAAATTAAGCTCTATCTGCAAGAGGTGTCTGGCGAAGATAGAACCCTTGTTTACCGACAAGGTGTGAAAAATGTCTTTCAAGCCACCGATTATCAATATCCTCTGGTTTCATGGTCTCCATCGGGAAAAGAATTGGCCATACTGACTGAAAAAAAGGACAAATTATCTCTGGGAACCTATAATATTGAAACAAAAAAATTAACTAAAGAACCTTTAGCCGAGCAATATCAACGTATTTATAGTATGGATTTTTATGATCCTTTCACACTTTTATTTAGTGCTGATGTGAGTAGCCAGGCCGATATTTTTCTGTATTCTGTAAGAACGCGCCAAACGCAGAGAATCACCAATGATTATTTTGACGACAAAGATGCGTCGGCAGTAAATATTGGAAATAAGCGGGGTATTTTATTTGTGTCCAACAGAGAAGATAGTCTTTTGAGAGCGGTTAGAAGGGATACTTTGCTTCCCTTAAAGCCTTTCGATGTTTTTTATTACGATATGGAAAACAGGGGAAATGAACTGGTTAGAGTTACTAATACACCTTTTGCTAACGAAAGAAAGCCCATAGCAATAGATACTACTCATTTTGCCTTTTTAAGTGACCGTTCTGGTATTATGAACAGAGAAACAGGTTTTCTTGAAACGTATATTCATCACATTACCAGACATGTTATCTTAAAAGATGGTATCCATCTGAGATTTGATGCTGATTCTATTCCCAGCGGGTTTGACACAACCCTTATTGACAGCATTTATCTTGAACCTGTGTATAAAAAGAGAGCCTTTACCGGTATGAATTCAAATTTTGACAGAAATATTTTAGATCACTACGACGCGAATGGCAATAATGTTTACTCTATAATCTATAGGGAAAAAAAATATCAGATTATTAGTGAGTTGGTTGATCCAACCGTTTGGGTAAAATCAGCTAAAGTTAGAGGAATGGAAAATACCTCCCTTCCTGTGTTAGCCTTACCTAATATAACGCCCTCTGGACGAGAAATAGCAAAAAAATCGGAGATTAACGCGAAGGAAGAGCCTCTTGATGAAAAGTATTTGTTCCAAACACCTTTTGGTGCACCAACAAAGAAAATAGAATCTTCTGTACCCGTTCCAACAGACCAGACACCTTCTGGCTTATTGAGTGGGAATAGCACTTTTCAAAAGCCCGTGTATCGTTTGAGACCTACACAGTTAATTCCGTATAGAACCCAGTTTCATACCGATTATGTGGTCACGCAAATGGATAATTCTCTATTATTTGGAGGATTAGATCAATTTGCGGCTACGGCTGATGGTTTTACTGTACCTCCAGCTGGAATGTTGATGAAAGTGAATTTAAAAGATTTGTTCGAAGATCATGAATTTGAGGGAGGAATAAGGGTTCCTACCTCATTCAATGGCGCGGAATATTTCTTCCTCTACCATAATAGAAAACATAGATTAGATAAGAGGTGGGCTTTTTACATGAAAGATCAAAGGAATAGGTCAGATGCCAACTCATATATTCCTCAAAGAGATAGGTATAACATATTACTGGGTCAATTTACCCTTCGATATCCATTTGATATATTTAGAAGTTTAAGGGGAAGCGTAACCTTGAGAAGAGATCAAAATGTTCCATTAGCCACTGACGCAGCAAGTTACACCAGGCAAGTTACTGCACAACCAAGGATTGGGGCCAGATTGGAATATGTGTTTGATAATTCTTTGGAAAAGGGACTTAATTTAAGGTCAGGTGCCAGATATAAGTTTTTTGCTGAATTTGTAAAGAAATTTGACTTTTCATTTAACGAAAACGGCGGGCAATCGCTAACTTTTAGTAAGGGCGTAATGAGCATATTGGGCGTAGATGCCCGTTTTTACCAACCCATACTTAAACATAGTGTTTGGGCAACCAGAATTGCTGGAGCTACTGTGGCTGGTTCAGAGAAAATATTATACTTTCTTGGTGGCGTTGATAATTGGTTAATGCCTCAAAGAGATGACGAAATTTCTATTCCTCCGGGGGATTTTGCCTTCCAAACCCTGGCAGCTAATCTTCGTGGTTTCAAGTTAAATACCAGAAATGGAAATAATTATCTTCTTATCAATAGTGAATTAAGAGTTCCCGTTGCCAAATACATTTTTAAGAATATATCTTCCCAATTGATACGAAATTTTCAAATCGTTGGATTCTTTGATGTAGGTTCAGCCTGGACAGGTTTTAATCCTTATCGCGCAGATAATCCATTAAACACCACTACCTATAAAGAAGGAGAAACAATTACTGTAACGGTTAACTATTTCCGGGATCCTATAGCTGCGTCTTATGGTGTTGGCTTGAGAACCAAATTATTTGGTTATTTCGTGCGTGCTGATTATGGCTATGGGATAGAAACTAGAATAATTCAAAAACCTATTTTGCATATATCCATGGGTCTGGATTTTTAACTAGGACTGATTTATCCGTTTAGCACGTTTTTGCGAATCCAGTTTGGAACCACTACAGCACCTATGAATAAGTAAATATAGTAGCCTAATAATCGCCAAACGGTTGCTGTTAAGGTAGCGACGGTACTATTGGGTATATAATCGATAAGAAACCCTCCAAATAGTACTTCGACAAAGCCTGCTCCTCCTGGCGTAGGGCTAAAGAGAGTAATTAAAAACATCGATTCAAGTCTGGCAAATAATTGAACAAGATTTGTTATTTCCCGGGAAATCTCAGGGTTAAATGCCAGTATTACCGCAAGAAGTAGCAAAAAACGAGTGCTCCACGCGCCAATGGTTGCTATTATGGCACGCAAATGCCATAAGGCTGGTCTTATTTTTAATTCTTTGCTTGCCAGTAATATTTCATTGCCAACACGCTCGGCATTATTTCTCCATTTTTTAGTGAAGGAAAAACGAGTTAAGGTTAATAATAGTTCTTTCATTCTTACAGGGCGTAAGAATAAGCCATAGAAAAACAAAAAGGTGTAACAAAACATGAATAAATAGGAAAAAATAAAATAATTGCCCCAACCTCCAAGGTCACTGAATCCCTTCATATCTGGCCTTATGATGATGCCACCAAAAATAAAAAACAAGATGGGTATGGAAAATAAAAAGAATAAGCCATCTAAAACAATGGTATATAATACAATAGTTGCCGTTTTAGCAAAAGAAAGTTTTTCTTTGGCAAGTAAGAAAAAGGCAACGGCTGATCCACCAACGCTCGTAGGTGAAACAGCAGAGCTAAATTCCCAGATAAAAATTAATTCAATACATTTTTTAAAATTAAATTCTTTGTCACTGAGAGAATATAATCGAAAAGAATACGAAATATGGTGTATAAATAGAAAAACTACTGCGATGCTTACCCAAAATAGCGTGAATCCATTCCATGAAATATTTTTAAGTTCCTTCCATTCTACTTGTTTCCATACCAAATAGGCTACGGTGAAAATGCCAATGATGATAGGAATAATGATCTTGTTCAGATGGATAGACTGTAAAATAGCCTCCTCTTTTTTGTCATTAGGAATAGGAAAATTCTCTTTTTGCATCTTTAATGGTAGTGAGTTTCTTTTCCCAAAATAAGCATTTAACTTAGCATTTATTTATTTAAAGATTTTAATTTCAGGGAAATCATTATATGGAAACTCATTTACAGCGTTGGCGCTTAATATTAGGAGCGGAAGCAGCCCAGGAGGAGTCTCCATTGCTAGATAAAAATCAGTTGGAAATTGACGCTTTGCTTGCTTCCATTTATGATGCCGAAAATATGGGCGCTTTAAATGGTTCCTCGCCACAAATCAGTAAATGGCTCGGGGATATCAGAAAATATTTCCCAACGCCAGTGGTTCGAATATTACAAATGGATGCTTTTGAAAGATTGGATTTAAAGCAAATGATTTTAGAACCTGAATTGCTCGCTTCTCTGGAGGTAAATGTCTCCTTGGTTGCTACCTTACTTCAATTAAAAGATGTTTTACCCGAGGAAACAAAAGATACAGCAAAAATTGTTATTCAAAAGTTGATCGAACAATTGAAAAAGGAATTGGCGCGGCCAATGGAACAAGCATATCGGGGTCGAATTAAAAATAATTCAACTAAATCTGCTTTTCCTAAAGGAAAAATAGATTGGAAGAGAACCATTTTGACGAATCTTAAAAACTATCAACCCAAGGAAAATCTTATCATTCCTCAACATTTTTACCGTTTTAATGCCTACACTCCTAAATTAAGCAGACTTATTCTTGCCGTAGATCAAAGTGGGTCAATGGCAAATTCTGTTGTTCATGCCAGTATTATTGCTTGTGTACTTGCTGGAATTCCTTCCTTTAAAACCAATCTGGTTGTTTTTGATACTGATGTGATTGACCTTACTGAACAGTTGATGGACCCTGTTTCGTTGCTTTTTTCTGTCCAGTTAGGCGGAGGAACCCATATTGCCAAAGCGCTGAAATATTGTGAATCTCTCATTTCCCACCCAGCGGAAACTACCATAATACTTATCTCTGACCTTTTTGAAGGAGATTTGTCAGATAATATGTTTGGAATTATTGACAAATTACAATCGGGTGGAGTGAAATTTGTTTCTTTGCTTTCTATTGACAATGACGGAATTCCTTCTTATGATAAAAAAAATGGTCGTAGATTGGCAGCCATGGGCATCCCCTCTTTTGCCAGTACTCCTCAACAATTTCCAAAATTAATGGGCGCTCTTTTTAATGGTCAGGATATTTCTTTAGCCACTATTTCCTGAAAAACTTTTTTTCATTCATTTTAGATCTTGGGTGTTGATTAGACGATATACTCGACTTAATTATATAGTTTAACCCAAATTGCCCATTAATACCCTGTGTTTTTTTTGCTACACTGAGCAAAGAATTCCAGTTTTCCAGGGAAGCGAAACATTCTATATTCCCGATATTAATGCCAATATGATTACTCAACTGTACTTGCCCTTTCAAGTGATATTGTAAATTACATCCCACATCTAATAACGGGTTTAATGTCAAAAGGTAACCAACTCCTGCGGTGGCATGAAGGATCTTTTTGTATTTTTCAAGGAATAAATATCCGTTTAAATGGCTGCTCCGGGATATAGAGTATCGTCCATGCAGAAACAATTTAGCAGGCAAATGACTGGCGTAAGAAATTTTCTCACTAAAAGGAGTAAGTTGTTTCTCAATTGAATCAACCCATTTATCAAAATTAGCATCAATAGATTGACCCGCGTCCAATAGGGGCAATCCTTCAAAAGTAACGGATTTATTCAATGATATTTGCCGGGCATTTTTCCAAAAAACAGTTCCTATATCGACAATTGCTCCTGAAAATGACCCTTTATCAGATTGATATTGAAACCCAATATCAATGGCAGCACCTAAATTTGCGAAAGGTTGGCGTGTATTTATGGGGGCTGTATTTACTAAGTAATTTATTTTTCCGGTTAATGAATAATCTTCCGGATGAGTATAAATACTAGCTTCACCAGCTATCGTTTTTATACCAGTTAATCCGTCGAGGACTTTAATTTTAAAACCCCAGCTAATAGCAGGATCCGTTTTTAATCTGAAACCCATTTGTAAAAAAAGCTCTTGATAAGCTAAGGCGTCAAGACGGGATGATAAAATTACGTTCTCACCAATAAAGGGTTTGTTACCTTCATGAGCAAGAAGAGCCAATGATTTTGGAAATTGAATCATTGCTCTACCTACAAATCTATGACCTAAGGCAATCCAAAGATTTTCTCCCGCTTTAAATCCAATGGAAAAAGTATTTATTTGTGTTCCAAGGTTAATCCTGTTTATTGTGTCCATAGATTGAATGGCGCTGTTAAGATCTATGTCAATATGGTTTAGGGAATCTTTTGATGAAGATTTGTACAATGAAAAGGGCGACCATTGAATACCTCCCTGAAGGTGTGGAAGGCATAAAACAAGATTTTTATCCGTCGGAAAATTTGCCGGATTAAGTAAGTTTCCTTGCCATTTTTCAGGAACCAGATTTAAAGCTAACGAATATTGGCTGAAAACTGGGGAGTGAAAACTGAGTGAAAAGATTAAAGATAGGAGTATGCTTTGTTTTTTAATCATGAGAAAGAGGCTTAATAGGTTGCTTGTAAACTTAGTTTCATAGATAATTGCTGCCCCTTTTTTATTTCAATAAATTCTTTTTCGCTTTTTAATGTACTGAGAAATGCGTTTATGATGAAGCGATTTGACGCTCGTAAAGCCTTCATTTGACTTTTAGAAACGGGAAAATCGAAAATTTCTGCCGTAGGATTTAGGGAGGAAGAAGTTTTTGCGTTTGATATTATGCCAGGCCCTGCCGTCATTAATGAATCTAGTTTATTTCCTTTGTCATCCATAAAGTAGCATTGCACATAAATAGACATGGGGATGGAGTTGGTTGATATGATTCTTACCGTTCCCTGGTTCACTCTTTCCAGCAAACCTAAATTCAAAGGAATAGTGTCAGACAATGGGTAGTTTCTTAATTGCCCGGCTAAAGGAATATTTACTTTAGCAGAAATTTTTAATTGATCATTTCGGTGGATTGACCCCACTCCATTGGGTAAACTTTTGGTATTAAGCCCTGCTGTAAGACGAAAGTTAAGAGCCGTTGCTTTTTTAATAAATATCGTTTTGATGGGATTTGGGTAGGTGATGGATACGGCAGAATCGCGTCTCATCAGATTTGAGGAGGTAGATATTCCTAAATTGAATATTTGGTTATTATTAAAAGCGATGAGTGGCTCCTTTTTCCCATCGGGAAGACTTATATTAATAGATGGAATAGAAAATTGAATGGGGATGAGAAAATTATGTTCAAAGAATAGCTGAACTTCGGGGCGGTCAAAGTTTAAATCACTGGCGTAGAATGGTTTGAGAAAATCGAGGGATTTTTCTATGGTTCCAAAATCCAGTTCATATTGATTGAAAGAGGCTTTTATGACCTTCCAGGTAGGTTTTGACAACCTGATGGCTGCATTACTTAGTGTGTATAATTTTCCGGACTTCCCTTTTGCTTCGTAGGAAAGACTGATTTTTTTATCTTTTATAAGTAGAAATTTGCCTGGCAGAGGCAGTGGATTCAGCGCATTGGTAGAGGAGGGTTTCAGTCCGGTGCCATTATAGGCGGGTAAAGATATAGTTTGGAAAAGCTGGTTATTTAAAGAATCAGCAAAAGGTAGTTTAAGGGTAATGTCTATGGGTTCATTGAAGGAATTTTCAAAAAACCATTGCAAATCACCTCCTCCAAATTGAACGGAGACAGGATCTATGCCATTAGGTAAGGAAATAGGGAGAAATAAATTATTTTGATTTATTGGAATAATAGAGGGGAATAAGGCGTCTATTTCGCCTGTAAACTGTAGGGCGCTTACTTCTTGTAAAACCGTAGAATAGGAGAAATGTATAAATCCATTCGCATCGGTAGAAAATGTAGCGGGTAATGAAAGGTTCAATAAAAAGGAAGCTGGCTCAAAAACAGCATTTCCAAGAGGAAAAGCCAATTCAGGGGAAGGGTCTGAGAAATTGATTTCCTTTCCTACATCACAACTGTTGCAAAAAATAAATAAAAGTATAATGCGAATATTAGACATAGAGAACCATTTTGAAACCAATGTTCAAAGATAGTCCTAAATAGTGCAATTTGAATAAATAAAACTGGACAGAAAGGCGTGTTATCCGTTCTCAGAACCTTCTAATATTCGTGCATTTTCAGCCATTTGGAGTGCTTCAATGATGCCGTCAATTTGTCCGTCCATAATCTGGTCCAGATTGTAAAGCGTTAAATTTATACGATGATCTGTACAACGATTCTGGGGATAATTATAGGTTCTGATTTTTTCGGAGCGATCGCCGCTACCTACCAGACTTTTCCGTTGAGCGGCAAGTTCAGACTGTTTTGCTGCAGTTTGTTGATCGAGAATACGCTGATACAGTTTTTGCATGGCAATTTCCTTGTTTTGATGTTGGGAACGACCATCTTGACTTTCAGAAACTATACCTGTTGGGAGGTGAGTAATTCTAATAGCCGATTCTGTTTTATTAACATGCTGACCACCCGCACCACTGGCACGAAAAGTGTCAATTTTCAGATCGGCACGATTTATATTAATTTCTTCGTCTTCCCATACAGGAATAATGGCAACGGTTGCCGCTGAGGTGTGAACGCGTCCCTGAGACTCTGTTTTGGGAACCCGCTGAACTCTATGTGCTCCAGATTCGAATTTCAGATGGCCATACACTTCATCGCCCTGTATTTCGAGAACTATCTTGGAATAACCTCCTAAAACCCCTTCAGTTACATCAAGAACTTCTATTTTCCAACCTTTATTTTCCATATATCTTGAGTACATGCGAAAGAGATCTGAAGCAAAAATGGCCGCTTCGTCCCCACCTGTACCCGAGCGAATTTCGAGAATAACATTTTTGCTGTCTGCAGGATCTTTTGGAATAAGCAGCATTTTAATTTGCTCCTCCAGTGCTAACTTTTGAGGTAGAAGAACCGATAATTCCTCATGGGCCATTTGGCGCATATCAAAATCATTATCTTTTAACATTTCTTGAGATGTATTGATATTGCCAATAATATCGGCATATATCAAATAGCATTCAATTAAAGGTTTAAGATCTTTATATTCTTTGTTTACTTTTTTATATCGGGAAAGGTCGGAGACTAAATCAGGATTTCCTAATTGTTCCTCTAATTGCTCATACCTGCTATAAATGGCGGTTAATTTATCAATCATAAAGCGATATCCAACTTAATAATCTGGTGTTATATTCAAAACGCAAAAGTACGATTTTCCATGGTAAAACTTTATTTGTATTTATTTTTTGAATTTATTTACCGATAAATAATAAAAAATGACCGTTTCCTAAAAAAAATATACCGCTTACAGTATAAATTAAATTTTTCTTTATATCTTTGTTTTGCTTATATAAAAAATACTAACAGCATGGCACTTTTACTTGGTATTGAATCATCATCTGAATATTGTACTGTTTTGTTGTGTGAAAATGGAGAGGTAATATCCGTCGTTCAGCACACAGAGGCTTTTTCCCATGCTGCGGTACTCACCAGAATGATTGAAAGTTGCTTAGAAAAGGTGTCTTTAAATATAAAGGATTTAGAAGGTATATTCATCAGTATGGGACCGGGCTCTTACACTTCTTTAAGAGTAGGGGTCAGTACAGCTAAAGGCATAGCTTTTGCACAGAATATTCCGATTATGGCTATTCCTACCCTAAAAATTTTAGCCTTAAGTGCATTAAAATATAACCAAATAAATGATGCATTATATGTAGGTATGACTGACGCGAGGAGAATGGAGGTTTATATTGGTTTATATAATCAAGAGGGTAATGAAATAGGTGCAAATCACGCATTGATATTAAATGCTGATTCATTTAATGCATATAATGATCAGGTACTGGTTTTTGCAGGCGATGGTATGTCAAAAGCAAAAAGTATGTATGAAGAAAAGAAAAACTTAGTCTGGACCTCAACAAGTATGGACTGGTCTGTATTTGCTAAGCTCGGTGACGAAAAATATAGAAAGGGTGATTTTTCCGATTTGGTGCATGGTGAGCCTATTTATCTTAAGCCACCTAACATTACCACCGCGAAAATAAACCATTGAAGTAAATATATTAAAGTCATTATATATAATAAAATTATATATTTGGGCTTTAAATAATATTACATATTGTTGTACATTTTTACCCCCAAACATTAAAAAGGTACAGTATTTGTAATATAGCAGTTGCGAAAGCGTAAGATTCCATCACAGGTTAAATTAAAACGATGAAAAACAAAATTTTAGAAAAAGAAGGACAGCTAAATTTCCCCCTCGATTATGCTGGTATTCGAAAAACTTTAATTTTATTGCGTTCGGTAAATCATAAAGTTCGCCAACGTATCATTGAAATCATTGGACAAGGGAAAAAAATTGTTGTTACAGATATTTGTAACGAAATGAATCTTGACCAATCTGCTGTTTCTCAACATTTGGCTGTTTTAAGGCAATCTGGTGTTGTACAAACGGAACGGCAGGGAAAATACATATTTTATTTTTTGAATGTGGAGAAATTGTATCATATACAATCACTGGTACAATTGGAATCCATTCAAAATGAGAGTTTAATGGCGGCGTTTGAACCACAGGGACGCAAGCGCCAATTCTTCTGGCAGTAATTCTTAATATATAAAAATCACTTAGTCTGTCCATTCAGGAAAATTGGTACGGTATTTGATTTTTTGAAGCTGTGTTATTTTACTTATTTTTTAAAAAAGGCTAAATGAGAAAGCAAAAAAACGAGACTATCATCCTTAAAAAAGGACAATCTGACATTCCATTAGATTATGCAGAGTTGCGCAAAGCCGTTTTGGTTTTACGCGCGATCAATCACAAGTTAAGACAGCGTGTAATTGATCAACTGGATGAGCATGGTAAAATGACGGTGACTGATCTTTACGTTAAATTGCGCTTAGAACAATCAGTAGCATCACAACACTTAGCTATTTTACGTCGCGTAGGTGTTGTTGAAACTACCAGACAAGGGAAGTTTATTCATTACTCCCTTGACAAAAATCGTTTAGAGCAGATTGCACGTTTAGTGGATGAGTTAGCTGGGTAAGACCCACATTTTTCAAAGTTAATTTGGTATGTCTCAAGTTACCCCCCTCTGGGAAAATGCCTGCAAAAACCCTCAGTTGCGGCATTTTCCCAAATCTTAAAAAAAAGTGAAATGCACACACTTCTATTTTAAATTTTTAGAACTATGAGAAAAGTAAAAGAAAAAATCAACTTCAACCAAGAGCGGTTAGATAACTCTACCGACATCTTGAGGGCACTCGCCCATCCTTTACGCATCAAAATTTTGTCATTTATTGATCAAAATGATGAAATAAATGTAAACAAAATTTACAACACGCTCGACTTGGAGCAATCTATCACCTCTCAGCACTTAAGCGTTCTAAGGAATGCTGATGTTGTACATACAAACAGGGAGGGTAAGTTTGTGCAATATAGCATCGACTATACAAAGGTAGATAGAGCAGTACAGGCGATTAAGTCGTTTCTGCAAGCGGAGAATTAAAACATCAAAAGATAGGGGCGATTTTGTTGGTTAACCTTCAAAATTGCCTCTTACTTCTTTTTGTTCGTCGGCCTGATTGTCTTCAAGCTGGAAAAATTGTCTGTAACTAAAAATAATGAATATTACACCTAATGTAATGGCAACATCAGCAATATTAAATACGGGTTTGAAATAGGGGATGTGTAGCATATCTACTACTTTCCCACGTAAAAATCCAGAGTATCCGCCATTTTCAGGGAATGCTTCTGCAACATCCCCGTGATAATATGATTCAGAGAAAATAATTCCATAAAACGCACTATCTAAAATATTTCCAAGGGCTCCTGATAAAATAAGGCTAAAACTAATAAGTACCAATAGTTTTGCTTTTTCCACGATGAGCCGGTGGACAAAAAATAGTAAGAACGATACAGCGATGATTCTAAAAGTGCTTAGTAAGAGTTTTCCATACACTCCTTGAAGGGCAAAGCCAAAAGCCATGCCGTTGTTTTCAACGAAATGTATGGAAATCCATGACCAGCCAAACAATGGAAATTCTTCACCATAAGTAAGATGGGTTTTTACCCAAATCTTGAGTCCCTGATCTAGTAATAAAATGAACGTCACAATGGAAGCAACCATTATGAATCGTTTATGAACCATTTGCTTTAGCATTAATCTAAATCTTCGATGATTTCTTCTTCTTCGTTACTTGCCGGATTTTGAATACTTGCTTTATGCCTTCGCACCAAAGGATTAGCATGATCTAATTTAAACTGTTGACGTGAACGAACTAAATCGATACAAGTAAAAAGAGCAGTTCTAAATGAACTGGGATCTGCCACATTTTTTCCCGCAATCTCAAAGGCAGTGCCATGGTCAGGCGAAGTTCTCACAAAAGGCAGGCCAGCAGTGAAGTTAGTCCCTCCGCCGAAAGATAGCAGTTTAAAAGGTATTAAACCCTGATCGTGGTACATGGCTAATATGGCGTCATATTTTGCATAATTACCAGAGCCAAAAAATCCGTCAGCTGGAAAAGGACCAAACACCAAGGTGCCATTTTTCTTACACTCAATGATGGCAGGTCTGATGATATCATTTTCTTCATTTCCTATGGCACCTCCATCACCTGCATGCGGATTTAATCCAAGTACAGCTATAGTAGCCTTGTCTATTCCAAAATCTTGCTGGAGTGAGGCCTCCATCAAATGGATTTTTTTGATGATTTGATTCTTCGTAAGAGAGGTGGCCACTTTGTTTAAAGGTAGGTGATTTGTTACCAGTCCTACCCGTAAATTATCTTGAACCATGAACATAAGACTTTCAGACTGACCGAAAGCATGGGTAAGATATTCAGTATGTCCGGGAAAACCAAATTTGGCTAACTCCATGGTTTCCTTATTTATGGGGGCAGTTATCAAACCATCAATTTGTCCATCTTTTAACTCTTTAACCGCACCTGCCAACGATTTAATAGCATAAATACCTCCTTCTTCCGTGATTTGGCCTAAGTTAATATTTACACTTTCCTGCCAACAATTGACCACATTTACTGCGTTAGGTTGGAATTTTTCCCCGTTTCGCACTTGTTGAAATGGAAATTCAAGTTCTGTGATGTTTTTATGGTAAGACAAAACTTTTGCAGACCCATATACCACGGGAGTGCATAAATTTATAATGCGAGGATCTGAAATGGTTTTGATAATGACCTCAAGTCCAATACCATTGATATCACCTATACTTATACCTATTTTTGGCTTTTCCATAATTTACAATTATTGCCTCTTAACCAGAGAATATTCACTATGAGAACAAATCTACTTAATTTCTCATAAAGGACAAAGGGTAGTTTACGAAGGGTATATTCAATTAAAAAAAAAATGACATTTGTTATTTTGATTTTTTGTAATAAAATTAATATCTTGCAACGAATTTTCCTTTAATACTAACTTATGAAAAAACTTCTCCCAAACCTAATAACGAAGCCATTTTTAATAATAGTAATCCTATCTGTTTTATTTGTAAATGGATGTAAAAAAGATAATCCAGAGATTTTTTCTTCCAGATTAACCAAAGATTTTAGTGGGGATGTTATTCAGGAATGGAATAATCTTTTTCTTGATCTCGAACGCTATGCCCAGGGTTTCAGACCTTGTCCGGCGCCCAGAGCTATGGCCTATATAGGGTTAGCTTGTTACGAAGCTTGTGTTATAGATATGCCAGCTTTCAAAAGTTTACGATTTAATTATCCGGGTTTAAACCTTCCTACTCAAGAACCTCTCGTTGATTATCATTATCCAACCGTAGTTAATGCTATTTATAGCAAGTTGCTCTCTAGTTTTATGGGCAACGTCAATGGTATTCCAGCAGACAAGTTTGCAAAAATTTCTGCGTTATATAATAAACTCAAAAATGATTATAAAGATGATGCGTCGGCTGAAAGCATCATTAAATCAGATGAATACGGTATTAAAATAGCAGAAGCTGTTTTTGAATTTGCTAAAACTGACGCTGTTGGGCATAATTATCATTTAAATCCATTTAGGAATACAGTAAGTAAATATACAACCAGTCCAAAGCCAGGTAGGTTTAATCCTACTAATGCGAGTGGAGCTGGTATGTTCCCTGATTATGGCTATGCCCGTACCTTTGTTATTAATGAAGGGGATAAGTTAATTCCTGCGCCCATTCCTTACAGTGAAGAAGTTAATTCTCAATACTATGTTCAAGCAGCGGAAGTGTATGCATCTGTAAATAATCCGACACCAGATCAAAGATGGCTGGCCTTTTTTTGGAGCGATGATTTAACAGGTTTAACCTTCAGTCCCCCTTCAAGATGGTTGGCTATTGCCAATCAAGTTTATGAACTGGAAAATGTAGATTTGGAAACAGCTGTTTATGCTAATGCAAAATTATGCATAGCATTAAATGATTGTGTGGTAGCCTGCTGGTATTCAAAATATTTCTACGATGTCGAGAGACCTGTTACTTATATCAGAAAAATGATGAGGTCCTCCTGGCAACCTGCCTTATACAATCCATTGACAAAAGAGACTGGTATTTCACCAAATTTCCCTGCTTATCCATCTGGTCATTCAACCATGGGAGGTGCTGCAGCGGAGGTGCTAACTGATATTTTTGGGAATTATTTTCCAATGACTGACCGTTGCCATGAAGGTAGAGAAGATTTTGAAGGTGGTAAACCTCGTCAGTTCAACTCTTTCTACGAAATGGCTAATGAAAACGCTATTTCAAGGGTTCCGTTAGGGGTGCATTTTAGAATGGATTGTGAGCAGGGCGTGAATCTGGGTATTCGTGTAGGTCGTAAGGTTAACCAGTTTTCCTGGAAAAAGGGATAGATTTTTTCTCTACCTCTTTATTATTGTAACCTGTTCGCTTTTACCGTCATTCAAAAGTATTTCTTTATTATTGAAACCAACAATGAGGTTCGTATCTTTTAAACCACTGAATTCTCTAATCTGTCCTCTATTACTTATTTCAACTACTTTTTCATTTTTTATAATCCATATTGTGTTTCCGAAAGTCAGTACCTTTTGCCATTCTTTTAAAGGAATAAATAGAAGAAACTGACCCAGTAAATCGCATTGAATAATGCCTTGATTCTGGTCAAACAAATACAGGTGGTCTTCCGTTTGTGCCATAAACATTATTTCAGGTGGTTGGGGGCAACAAAAAATTAAATCTGTTTTTAGCCTTTCTATCTTACCCTCATCACCTACGCTGCCTAACTGATAGTTGAATTGATCGAATAACCAGATATGGTCGTTCTTACCTGTTGCGGCACAACCGATGAAGCCCCATTCTTCTTGATTAATTTGCCATTCTTTTAAAGGAGTCAGGGTTCTGTCCAAAGTTACAAATCTTTGTTGATCCATATAAAAAAGGAGTATTTGTAAAGGATTTCTTACATCGATATGGGTCATTTTCCCGTCTCTGTTATTAATAAATTGAAACAGTAAATTCCCCTTTGTATCCCATTTTTTTAGATACTGGTCTACAGACAGTGTATAAATCTGCTCCAGCACATCCATTTTGAAAAGATCCGTATTTTTAGAAAGCTTTAGGGTATAAGACGCTGTGGTCTGCCCTAATAATTGACTGCACAATGGTATTAAACATATCAGTTGCCTAAATATTTTCATATACTTCCCCCTGATTATTTTCAAAAAAATGATAATACATTTCTGTCCCGTCCCAGCGTGCGTAGCTGAAATAAGTTAACCAGTCCCCTAAATTGATATATCTGCTCTTTTCATTTGAAAGGGTAAGGTTGATAGGTAAGTGCCTGTGTCCAAAAATAAAGTAATCAATGTTCTCCTCCTTTATTTTTTCTTCACAATATTGTACAAGCCATTCTTTTTTAGTACCCATAAAATGCTGGGGTTCGGTATTGTGTTTTCTGCTAAGGGAGGAGAAATATTGGGCCAAAGACAGACCAAGATTTGGATGTAACTGGCTATAAGCCCATTGAGCAAGAGGGTGAGTAAATACTTTTTTCATTCTTTTATAGCCATAATCACCAGGTCCAAGACCATCACCATGACCGAGCAGAAACTTTTTTCCACCCCATTCTTTAATTATTTCCGATTTGTTCAGGGATACACCCAATTCCTCTTCCAGATAACCAAACATCCATATATCATGGTTCCCTGTAAACATAGTTACTTGTATTCCAAGATCTGCCAGTTCGGCCAGCTTACCTAAGAGGCGGGTAAATCCCCTGGGGACTACTTTTTTGTATTCGAACCAGCATTCAAAAATATCACCAAGAAGGTACAGTTCAGAGGCATTCAGTTTAACTTCCTGGTCCAACCATCGGATAATCTTTTTTTCTCTAAGGAGACTTTCAGCTAAAGTGCCAGCCCCCAGATGAAAATCTGAAGCGAAATAAATGAATTTTCTTGTTTCCATGCATCAAAATTAATAAATTAACGAGCAAAGATGGTATAGCTGTTTTTAAGGTATAAAATAAAAGGTATGAATATAGATTTAACTGGCAAAAATGCTTTTGTATTTGGCGCAAGCAAAGGGATTGGCAGGGCTATTGCATTTTCTTTAGCTTCTCTGGGGGCAAATGTTACGTTGGCTGCCCGTTCTGCTGAGAAATTAGCAGAAATAAGTTTGGAACTAAATAAGAAAAGAGTAGTAGATCATCAGGATCACGACTATTTGGTCGTGGACGGAAATGACCCGGCAGACATTAAACGGAAATTACAAATATTGTTAAATGTAAAAACCTATCATATTTTGATTAATAATACGGGAGGTCCTCCGGCAGGAGCTATTTTATCGGCCGATTGGGAAGCATTTCAGCAAGCTTTTCAGATGCATTTGCATTGTAGCCACCTTTCTGTTCAATTGATGACTGAAAAAATGAAAGAGGTGGGGTATGGTAGAATTATCAACATTATAAGTACCTCTGTTCGTATGCCAATTGATGGATTGGGAGTATCCAATACCACCCGTGCTGCCATGGCGTCCTGGGCAAAAACGCTGGCCAATGAAGTGGCACCTTATGGAATTACTGTGAATAATATTCTTCCTGGATTTACCGCTACGGAAAGGTTGGATACTTTAATGGAAATTTGGGCTGATCAAAATGGCCTTTCCAAGGAAGAACAAATAAATCAAAGTAAATTATCCATCCCAATGAGACGTTTTGGTACACCTGAGGAAATAGCCGATGTTGCCGCCTTTTTAGCCAGTCCGGCAGCTTCTTATGTCACAGGAACCAGTATTATTGTCGATGGGGGGCGTACTAAAAGTTTATAGATTTGGTTGCGTTTCACTGGAAGATTTTAAATCAAAGTAGGCGCGAAGTAATTTTGCTCTGTGTTCTCCACAAAGACTGGTGAGGGTCTCATCGCTGGCTTCCACTATTTTTTTTACTGAACCAAGAGCGCTCAATAATGTCTGTATCGTTTTTTCCCCAATCCCCTGAATATTTTCTAATTCCGATTGGATAAAATTTTTGGACCTTATCGTTCTATGGAAAGTTATGGCAAATCTATGCGCTTCATTTCTGGCCTGTTGAATTAATTTTAATGATTCTGACTTTTTATTAATGTAAAGCGGTACCGCATCACCGGGGAAAAATATTTCTTCTAATCGCTTGGCAATACCTATAACGGTCATTTTCCCACTTAATCCCAGTTGTTCTATGCTTTTCATAGCGGCACCCAACTGTCCTTTTCCTCCGTCAATGACTACTAATTGGGGTAAATCTTTTCCTTCGTCTAAAATTCTCTTATATCTGCGATAAACTACTTCTTCCATACTGGCAAAATCATTGGGCCCAATGACTGTTTTAACATGAAAATGGCGGTAATCTTTTTTTGATGGTTTGGCATTTTTGAATACAACGCAAGAAGAAACTGGATGGGTACCTTGTATATTAGAGTTGTCAAAACAGTCAATATGAAAAGGTACTTCTGGCATATTTAAGTCTTTTTGTAATTGCTTCAAAATCCTTTCCGTAGGAGTTTGTTTCTTTTCTTTACTTAAAAGATCTTTCTTTTTTTGAAGTTTATAGTAAAGCACATTTCTTTCTGAGAGTTCAAGTAATTTTTTCTTATCACCAATTTGAGGTACTGTATTTTTTACATTGGTTTCAGTTAAGACAACAGGAATCGATGTAATTATCTCAGGAGCAAAGCTATTGAACCGATCCCTGATAATTGGAATAGCTAAAGACAGTAAATCTTCCGGTTCTTCTTCCTCCAGTTGAAGGGTAAGTTCCTGCGTATGAGCCTGTATGATAGCCCCATTGACCACCCTCAAATAATTGATATAAGCCTCTTTTTCATCTGTTAAAATGGTAAAAACATCAACATCCCTGATAGTATGGCTTACAATGGTGGATTTAGCCTGATAGTCTTCAAAAGCAGCTAATTTTTCTTTAATAGCCTGTGCTTTTTCAAAGGCCAGTTCTTCAGCATATTGGTTCATTATTTTTTTAAAATGCTGTAATACAGAACTAAAATGGCCTTTAAGTATATTCTTAATTTGTTCTATTTTTTCATTGTAAATAAGCTCTGATTCTAATCCTGCACAGGGCCCCATGCAATTTTTAATATGATATTCGAGGCAAAGCTTAACTTTTCCATCTCTAATATTTTCCTCACTCAGATTAAAAACACAGGTTCTTAGAGGAAATAATTGTTTGATTAATTCCAATATTATTTTTAGTCTGCCTTTTGAGGTATAAGGTCCAAAATAAACAGATCCATCTCTAATGACTCTGCGGGTAATGATTACCCTTGGGAATCGTTCATTTTTAATGCAAATATAGGAGTAGGATTTATCATCTTTGAGAGAAACATTATATCTTGGCTGATGCTCCTTTATGAGGGCACTTTCTAAAAGCAGCGCATCTGTTTCAGATTCGACCATGGTAAAATTGAGAAAATCAGCATTTTTAACCATGATGCGGGTTCGAAAAAGACGATCCCGTCTCTCTCCAAAATAAGAAGAAACCCTATTCCTTAGGTTTTTAGCTTTCCCTACATAAAGAATGGTACCATCCTGTTTACAAAATCGGTAAACGCCTGGTGTTTTTGGAATGGTTTCAGCCAATTCTTTATATTCCTCCGTTGTCATAAAGGTTGGAATCTAAGCTATTGCGGTATCTCTTAAAAAATCAATTTCCACTAATTCACATAAAATGTGTCCTACCAGCATGTGACATTCCTGAATTCTTGGGGTGTCAGTAGATGGAGCCTTAAAAAGATAATTACTTAATGGGTCCATTTTACATGTATTTTGTCCTGTAAAACCTATGGTAATGATATCGTTTTCCCTGGCATATTCAAAAGCATTGATAACATTTTGTGAGTTGCCGGAGGTTGAAAGCCCCAACAGAATATCACCAGGTTTCCCTTTGGCGGTAAGTAAACGGGAAAAGACCTTTTCGTAACCATAATCGTTAGCTACGGCCGTTAAAAAAGCATTATCAGCACTTAATGCCTCAGCATTCAAGGGTTTTCTATCAAAGTAGTATCTCCCGGAGAGTTCAGCAGCAAGATGCATGGCATCGACAGCACTGCCGCCATTTCCACAAAACATTATTTTATTGCCATTTCGAAGCGCGGCAATCATCCGTTGAGCCATTTCACTCATTAGAATGGTTAATCCCGTATTATTTAAAAGGGCTTGTTTACTTTCAACAGACTCTTTAAATCTTTTAGTAATAATTTCTTGCATGATTGTATTGTTGGTAAACCAATGGAAAAGTCCTCAAAAGTACATAAAATAGATTATTTTTGAGGTTCATCAATAAGATATGGAGTGAAAATAATTTTGATCGGCACAGCGCACCCATTCAGAGGCGGACTTGCTTCTTTCAATGAACGGTTAATGACTCAATTTCAAGAGGAAGGTCATGAAGTAATGATTTTAAACTTTACGCTACAATACCCTTCTTTTTTATTTCCTGGGAAAACACAATTCAGCGATAGTCCTGCACCTGAAAATCTGCATATCACAAGACAGGTTAATGCCATAAATCCATTTTCCTGGATTCGAAACGGGTTGTTTTTACTATCTCAAAAGCCTGATATCATTCTTTTTAAATATTGGCTTCCTTTTATGGCTCCTTGTTTTGGTGTTATTTCTATGATAGCCGGCTGGAGGAAATCGATTAAAAGACTGGCCATTTTAGATAATATAATTCCTCATGAAAAAAGGTTTTTAGACGCTTTGCTTACTTCATTCTTCGTTTGGAATATAGATGCTTTTTTAGCAATGAGCCATTCCGTAGCTTCTGATGTAAAGCGATTTACCCTTAAAAAGAAATGTGTTCTAAGCCCTCATCCATTATTCGATAATTTTGGACCTCCAGTGGATAAAATGATTGCGAGGAATTATTTTGGATTAAATGAAGATGAAAAAGTTCTGTTGTTCTTCGGGTTTATCAGACCCTACAAAGGGCTTGATTTATTAATAGAGGGATTGGCAAAAACAAAAAGTAAAAACGTAAAATTAATTATAGCCGGGGAGTTTTACACAGACGAAAAACCTTATTTCGATCTGGCAAAACAATGGGAGATTGAGGATAAATTGATCTGGAAAAATCATTTTATTTCAAATGAGGAGGTTGGACTTTACTTTTGTGCCGCCGATCTTGTGGTTCAGCCTTATAAGCATGCAACGCAAAGTGGCGTCACTCAAATTGCCTATCATTTCGAAAAACCAATGATTGTAACAGATGTTGGTGGTTTAGCTGAAATTGTTCCCGATGGAATTTCTGGTTATTTGGTTTCGCCAAATGCAGAGGACATTGCAGCAAAAATAGATTATTTTTATGAAAATCCCGGGCAGTGCCAAATCTTAGAAAAGGGCTTGCGTCAGGAAAAAAAGAAATATCTTTGGTCAGTTATGACTAAAAATTTGATTGACTTATCTCAAAATGGTTGAATATGATGGTTCGCTGTAAAGCACCCCTGCGCATTGGGTTAGCAGGTGGTGGAACAGATGTTAGTCCTTACACAGATCAATATGGCGGTGCCATTTTAAATGCGACGATTAGTTTATTTGCTTACGCTTTTCTAAAGCTGAGAAATGACCACCAAGTGGTTTTAAAGGCCATGGACAAGCGGGAAGAGGTGAATATTGAGGTGAGTCCCCTTTTAAGGCTTGATGGCAATTTAGATTTGGCAAAGGGCGTTTTTAATCGGTTAGTAAAGGATTTCAACATTCCGGTGAAGGGTTTTGAATTGACTACTTATGTAGATGCCCCTCCTGGTTCAGGCTTGGGTTCTTCTTCTACCTTAGTTGTAGCTATTTTAGGCGTTTTTGTAGAGGCATTTAAGCTTCCCCTCGGAGAATATGATATCGCTCATTTAGCCTATTCCATTGAACGGGAAGATTTGAAAATGGCCGGGGGAAGACAAGATCAATATGCTGCCACTTTTGGCGGTTTTAATTTCATGGAGTTTGGTGCCAATGATAAGGTGATTGTCAACCCTTTAAGAATTAAGGAAAAAGTGCTTTTTGAATTGGAAAATAATCTGGTGTTATTTTTTACAGAAACTTCCAGGCTTTCATCTTCTATTATTCAAAAGCAACAAGACAATGTAAATAATAATGTTTTATCTTCCATTGATGCCATGCACCAGTTAAAGGAGCAGGCCATTTTAATGAAAGAAGCGCTCTTGAAAGGTGAAGTAAATCAGATTGGAGAAATTCTTCATTTTGGTTGGCAGCAGAAAAAGGCAATGGCGCAGGGAATTACCAATGATTCTATTGATCTTTATTATGAAACGGCTATGAACGCAGGCGCAACAGGTGGGAAAATTTCAGGCGCTGGTGGTGGTGGCTTTATGATTTTTTATGCCCCTGAAAATCATAAGTTTAATGTAATTCGTTCGTTAGAAAAAATTGGGGGTAATGTCCTTCCTTATCAGTTTGTTCAATATGGTATGGTAAGCTGGGGATTATGATACATGGATATTTATTGGTTTTCATCGGTCTATATTTGTTTGGGACTGTTCTTATCGGATGGTGGGCTTCAAGTAAAGTTAAAACTACCAAAGATTTTGTTATCGCTGGCCGTCGTTTACCCACAAGTCTGGCAGCTTGTGCATTATTTGCTACCTGGTTTGGCTCTGAAACCATACTGGGTGCGCCGGCAGAATTTGCAGAAAACGGTGTTCTAGGTATTATTGAAGATCCTTTTGGTGCAGGTCTTTGTCTGGTATTGGTGGGGCTCATCTATGCCAGACCATTGTACAGGTTAAATATTTTAACCTTTAATGATTTTTTTAAAATGAGATTTGGGCGAATCGCTGAAATCACCTCAGCTGTTTTTATGATTCCCTCTTATTTTGGATGGATTGCCGCTCAGTTGGTCGCTCTTGCCATTGTATTGAAAACAATCATTGGGGTTCCACTCATTTATGGGATTATCTTATGCACAATTGTGGTTGTATTTTATACTTATTTTGGCGGCATGTGGGCTGTTTCTATTACGGACGCCGTTCAGTCTATCATGATTATCATTGGCATGTTACTTCTGGCTTATTCTTTATCTGATCAGGCAGGTGGTATTCAGGTGGTTTTAGACGCTCAACCCGAAGGCTTTTTCAATTTCTTACCCGAAGCAAAACCAATGGCTGTGATGGAATATTTCGCCGCATGGATTACCATAGGACTGGGTTCAATACCTCAACAAGATGTTTTTCAGAGGGTTATGGCTGCAAAATCGGAAAACACAGCGGTTAAATCTGGAATTATTGCTGGATTAATGTATGTGACCATCGGTTTAATTCCATTATTCATAGGGCTATGCGCAAACTACTTATATCCAACATCCAATCCGGCGGATACCCAGATGATAATTCCAATCATCGTTTTGGAACATGGTTCATTATTTTTACAAATCGTTTTTTTTGGTGCTCTTCTGTCTGCTATTTTAAGCACTACCTCCGGGGCTATTTTAGCTCCTGCAACGGTCATTGGAGAGAATATTTTAAGGCCAATGTTGAGGAATAATTCCGATAAATTGATGCTTCACACTATGAGGCTTTCTGTCGTGGGTGTAGCCATTTGTGCCGCATTTCTGGCAACAAGTAAATCAAATATATACGAGTTGGTGGGTATGTCCTCGGCGTTAAGTTTAGTCGCCTTGTTTTTTCCGTTAACTGCAGGATTATTTTGGAAATCAACGTCAAGGATTGGGGCTATTTTTAGCATGATTAGTGGATTGTTTGCCTGGACATTAGCAGAATTCGTCATTCATAGTCAGATACCAAGCATTCTAATCGGAGGTGGAATAAGTCTTTTTTTCGTTGTAATGGGCAGCCTGCTATTTCCGGATGATAGTCACAAGTTGTTTTTAGAAAATTCAAAACAAACTACAACGTAGGGTCGTAACTTGATATAGCCGTGGCAAGTCTTTGAATATCTTCAGGTAAGTGGAGCGCACTCAAAACTATTCTGGTGATGGGCTCGTCCAGTGACGTTGGGTAGGGGAAATGGGAAACGTACATTTGATGAAGGAGTAAATGGTTTGATAGCGTTTTTTTTGTCGAAAAATGTACAGGGTATTCAGGGACACTTCTTAATACCTGATTTTCAGCTCCAATGAGATTTTCAAATTGGTGTAAATTTTGAAATAAAACGGTACGCAAAGATGTATAATGGTCTTGCATTTGAATCCAGGTATCTAAATAAGCGGGCAATGCAGGCGATGCTCCACCAAAATGAGGGCTATTCCATATTTTGTCTATCCAAAATTTATTACCGGCAATGACACCGGCGGGAATGCCCAATCCTTTACCCATACTACTTATAACGAAACCCTGAACCTGTTCAGGCAAGGTTAGGGATGACAAAATGCCACTACCGTCCTTTCCCCGGATACCCAGTGTATGGGATTCGTCTAAGACCAAAATAATTTCTCGCTTATTTCCCAGTCTTTGCAGCCAGTTAAAATCATATTCTATAACTTGTAGGGAATCAATGGCATTACTGTAAATAAAAAGAGGTGGACCAGATAAATGGCTTTTTAAAATACAAGTTTCTTCCCACTCGCTTCTACTGCTAAAACTTTCAGGGATATCTAACCAAAGGGCAGGATGAGCATTGGGGGCAAATATTAATTCACCGACAGTGGTAAAAACTTTATAGGCTAAAATTCCTGCTAAAGTGCCCGATGAAACCGTTAATGCTGCTTCCTGTCCAAGGTACCTGGCCAATAATTCCTCCGTTTCTTCATAAACAGCCAGGCGCATGAATCCTACCCTGGAACTTCCAAAATTACTGCCATACTGACTTATGGAGGAGGCTAACCTTTCATGAAAAACGGGGTCATTTGCTATGCCCAAATAGCTTGTTCCACTAAAATATAAAAGGGCTGACCCTTCACAAAACATCCATCTGCCTGGTTGATGACTCAGGTTATACATCATAAATGAATATTTTTCAAGCTACTAGATAATCAAATAAGTTTAGCGCCGATACCATTTCGTTGGGGAAGAACTACCTCCCCATGTTCTATGATAGCTCCTTCAGCAGGGTCATTAGACAATAAAAGAGCGCCATCCATATCGACATAATCTAACAAAGGCAATAGATGGGCAATGGCTGTAATACCAACGGAAGACTCAGTCATACAACCAACCATAACTTTCATATTCAGTTCTTTAGCTTCTTGTATCATCCGAAGCGCGGGGGTAAGTCCGCCACATTTCATTAGTTTAATATTTACACCATGAAAATATCCTGCACAGCGTTTTACATCTTCTTCCTTTTGACAGCTCTCGTCGGCAATCACAGGTAAAACGCATTTTTCAAACAAGAGCCTTTGTCCTTCACAATCTTCAGGTTTCAGGGGTTGTTCGATAAATTCAACGCCCAAATCTTTCAATTCTGGAGCATAAGCTAAGGTTTCCTCCGCTGTCCAGGCGGTATTGGCATCCACACGAAAAACAGCAGTAGTATGCTTTCGAAGATGTCTTATGATGTTTAAATCATCTTTTGTTCCCAGCTTAATTTTATAGATAGGCCAAGGCATTTCATTCATTTTTGCAACCATTTCCTCTATTGGACCAAAGCCCAGTGTATAATCTGTCAGAGGATTATTTTGGTAGTGTAAACCCCATTTTTTATAAAGAGGTAATCCTTCCATTTGAGCCAAAAGATCGTGTGCTGCCTCGTCCAGGGCACATTGTTCAAAGGGATGATTTTTAAGAAGAGGATGAAGCAGTTCCCAATATTGCTCTGCTGTTACCAGAGGGGTAGACTCAATAATGGGCTTCCAGGCATTAAAACGCTGAATCATTTCATCTTGATCAAGTCCATAATATTTAGTAGCGGTAGCTTCGCCATATCCCGTATAAATACCGTTGGAAAGGGAGATAATTACCGTAGGCTGATAATCTCTGGAACCATGAGTGATTCTAAAAGTATGACGAAGTTTTAACTGAAAAGGATGGACATTTAAGGTAAGCATTATCGTTAAAAAGGGTTAAGCAGTGGGAGACTCCAGGTAGGTTAACGTTTTATTTTCAGTATCAAGTTCGGCTAATATACCTATGGGTAATGTAAAATTATTAGGTACATGACCAAAGGAGAGACCATAAACCGAAGGTATATTAAGATCGCTAAGCCGATCAAAAATAGTTTCTTTCAGGGATAGTGATTCTTCATCTTTTTTAGGATTACATCCCTCGAAAACGCCTAAAATCAATCCTTTAGCTTTATGAAGATTTGCAGATTGCCTCAATTGGGTAAACATTCTATCGAGGCTGTAAGGACGTTCGTCAATATCTTCCATGAAAAATAATTTATCGGTAGCATCAAAAGCAAAGGGTGTTCCCGCAAGAGCGGCAAGAAGACTTACATTACCACCCATTAGCCTTCCTGAAACTTTTCCAGCCTGTATGCTGTAAGGTTTAAAATGCTCTCTTTCAGGGGTTAATTCCTCTGTTGCTAAATTAATAACATAAGGTTTTGTAAAAGAATCAAAGAGAACGCCTTTAATATGTTGAACCGTATAGGGAGTCCAGGTAGCCGCAGCCACCGGGCCGTGAAACCCTACCAGGCCAGTTCGAAGGAAAATAGCTTGAAGGAGGGCCGTAATGTCACTGTACCCAATGAGTATTTTAGGATTATTTCTGATGAGTTCATAATTGATGTTGGGTAAAAGCCTGGAACAACCATAACCACCGCGGGCACACCAAATAGCTTTAATGGAAGGATCTTCAAAAAAAGTATGAATGTCTTCCAGTCTTTGTTCGTCTGTTCCTGCCGTGAAGCCTCTTTTTTCTCTGACATACTTGCCAGGAACAACTTGCAGGCCTAATTGAGTAAGATTATTCAATGCTTTTTCGTAACCGATATCGGGAACATAACTTCCAGGGGTGATTAAGCCAACTTTATCACCGGGAAGGAGTCTTTGTGGCTTGATAAGGTCACTATTTGCCTTCAAAGAAGTACCAGGACGCTTTGATGTGGACGCTAATAATGAGCCAATTATCCCCATTGAAGCAAGCTCATGAAAATCTCTCCTATTCATAATTTTGTATTAAATCGATAAGTGTTATTCAAAAGTAGTTATTTTGTGGGAAATTAAAGCAGAATTGATTCAGTGCTTGTTTTTATATATAAATGAATATGAATAAGGAGTCCGGGCATTTAAAACGTGTTTTAATCATTCTATATTATTGGCCACCTTCAGGTGGAGCAGGGGTACACAGGTGGTTGAAATTTGTTAAATACTTAAGAACCTTTGGTTGGGAGCCTATCGTTTATGTCCCCTCAAATCCTGATTATCCCATTATTGATTCAAATCGGTTGGATGAAATTCCATCGGATATTGAAATTATTAAAAGACCAATTTGGGAGCCCTTTTCTCTTTACAGAAAATTTACAGGAAAGAAAAGGGATACAAAAATGGATTTCGGGCATTTGGTTAATGTCAAAACCTATATTCAAAAGGGTTGGAAAGAAAGAATAGCTATCTGGATTCGGGGAAATTTTTTTATTCCTGATTCCAGGCTTTTTTGGGTAAATCCTTCTTTTCGTTTTCTTTCTGATTATTATAACAAAAACAAATTTCAAGCCGTTATTTCATCTGGTCCACCTCATTCTTTACATTTGATTGCCTTAAAGTTAAAGTTAAAATTCAATGTTCCGTGGATGGCTGATTTTCGAGATCCCTGGTCTGAATATTTTTCAGCGCTGATGTTGTCAAAATGGGCCGTTAATAAACATATTACACTAGAAAAAAGAATTTTGCAAACTGCCGATAAAGTAGTGGTCATCGGCAGGAATATGCAAATGCAGAATTTTGAAAATGCGGGTATTCATTCTGATATTGTCATGAATGGTTTTGATATAGATGATTACCAGCGCTTTGAAAAACCTCTCGTAAAGAAAGAAAAATTTACCCTGCTCTATGCAGGTACGCTCTCTCAAAGAAGAAATAATTCTTTGTTTTGGAAGGTTATTAAAAGTCTTATTGATGCCAACGAATTATTTGCTTCGAAATTAAATATTCAGTTAGTTGGCAAAGTTGATAGTTCTGTATCAGAGGATATTAAAAAATATAATCTTGAATCTTTTATAAATATTGTTGACTTTATTCCATTTGAAGAAGTGGTGAAAAGGCAAATGGAAGCTACGGTTCTTTTACTTTTTGTTGATAATTTTGAAGGTGCCAAATGGGTGCTGACAGGAAAGTTTTTTGAATATTTAGCGTCAAATAGACCTATATTAGCCCTTGGGCCAATAGGGGGAGATTTATCGGCCGAAATAACCAATACTTCTTCGGGTTTATTGGCAGATTATAACGATGAAGAAAGTATGGAGAAGGCTATCTCTATTTTCTTTAATCAGTATTTAGATCAATCTATTTTTTCATTTCAGAATAAAAACATTGAAAAATATAGTCGTTTGGGTTTAACTCAAAAAATAGCCTCCTTGTTAGACGAAATGATTTGATGATTCAAATCCTAAAATAATTATAAAAATGCTGGAAAATAATTACTCCGAAGATAATATCATTTCACTCGACTGGCGTGAACATATTCGTCTGAGACCCGGTATGTATATCGGTAAATTGGGAGATGGTTCTACCCCTGATGACGGTATTTATATCCTCATTAAAGAGGTAATAGATAATACCATCGATGAATTTGTCATGGGCTTCGGAAAACAAGTGCTGATTAAAATGGATGATCATTCCATGGAAATCAGAGATTTTGGACGGGGTATTCCTCTGGGAAAAGTTATTGAATGCGTTTCCCAGATAAATACAGGTGGAAAATATGATTCTAAGGCTTTTAAAAAATCGGTAGGCCTTAACGGGGTAGGTACGAAAGCGGTTAATGCCCTTTCCTCGAAATTTATGGTTACTTCCTACCGCGATGGGAAACAAAAAAAGGCAGCATTCCATCAGGGGATGCTAGTCGATGAATCTGCTCTGATCGATGCTACAGAATCAAACGGTACTTGGGTTTATTTTGAACCTGATGCTGACATATTTAGGAATTTTCGTTTCAGAAAAGAATTTATCGAAAATCAACTCTGGAATTATGCCTATTTAAATGCAGGCTTAAAACTCATTTTCAATGGTACTACCATCGTTTCTAAAAATGGCTTGTTAGATCTTTTAGAGCGCAAAACAAAAAATGATGAGTTGCGATACCCAATTATTCATCTGAAAGGGGAAGATATCGAGTTAGCCATAACCCATGGAAATCAATATGGCGAATTATATTATTCTTTCGTCAATGGTCAGAATACTACTCAAGGTGGAACGCATTTACTGGCATTTAAAGATGCCATCGCTAAAACTGTGGCAGAGTTCTTTAAAAAGAATTACGATAGAAGAGATGTTTTAAGCTCTATCATGGCCGCCGTAAGTATTCGGGTGGAAGAGCCTGTCTTTGAGTCCCAAACTAAGACAAAACTCGGATCTTCTCACATGGGTCCCGATGCTCCGTCCGTGCGAACGTTTATTGGGAATTTTGTTAAAGAACAACTGGATAATTACTTACATAAAAATCCCGAAATCGCTAAGTTAATTGAAAAGCGAATCCTGCAGTCTGAAAGAGAAAGAACAGAAATTGCAGACATTAAAAAACTCGCCAATCAAAGGGCAAAAAAGGCAAATCTCCACAATAAAAAATTGAGAGATTGCCGCATTCATTTTAATGACCCTCCAAAAAAGGTAAGCGATGAGGATCGACATAAAACAACCCTCTTTATAACAGAAGGGGACTCTGCCAGTGGTTCTATTACTAAAGCGCGAAATGTTCAGTTTCAAGCAGTTTTCAGCTTACGTGGAAAACCACTGAATTGTTTTGGAATGACTAAAAAGGTCGTTTATGAAAATGAGGAGTTTAATCTGTTACAGCACGCGCTAAATATTGAAGATGGTATTGAGGATCTTCGCTATAATCAAATTGTTGTTGCAACGGATGCCGATGTCGATGGAATGCACATCAGATTGCTTCTGCTTACCTTTTTTCTGCAATTCTTCCCCGATCTTGTTCGAAGTGGACATGTTTATATTTTAGATACCCCTCTTTTTAGGGTGAGAGATAAGAATCAAAAGTTTTATTGTTATTCCGAAAAGGAAAAACAAGAGGCGATAGCAAAATTAAAAGGTAAACCTGAAATTACCCGATTTAAAGGTCTTGGGGAAATTTCTCCCGGCGAATTTAGTAGCTTTATTGGCTCAGATATAAGATTGGATCCGGTTTTCCTCAATGATGAAACAGATATTGATGAGATTCTTGCCTACTATATGGGTAAAAATACCCCTTTAAGACAGGAATTTATTATCGGGAATCTTCGCTTTGAAAAAAATGACATCCTTGAAATTACAGGCATTTGATTAGTAATTATGTCCGAATTTTAAAGGAGTTTTTCGTTTCCCTGAGTCATTTATCTGACATCTTTGCAATGGCATAAATATTGCCAATATAATCACCCCAATACAAAAGATTGCCTTTGGGGTATTTATCTGACATATTGTCATATTGATTTATTTATTAAATAATACCATGTTCGAAACATTTTTTGGAAATCAGGAAAACGATGATGATACTGAATTCATGCCTATAATTCCCATGGAAGACGATGGCTCTATGGGGAAGATGGGTAAAATTCCTGGACACATGCCAATCTTAGCACTCAAAAATACCGTGCTTTACCCCGGCGTTATCATTCCAATAACCGTTGGTAGAGATAAATCAATCAAATCAATTAAAAAGGCTTTTGATACAAGTAGCAGGGCTATCGGTGTACTCTCTCAACGAGATATTCAAAAAGAAGATCCGGGAAAAGCAGACTTATACGAAATTGGCACCGTTGCTAAAATAATGAAGCTACTTCGTATGCCCGACGGAACGACCACAGCTATTTTAAGAGGTCAGAAACGGTTTAGATTAGACGAACTTACAAAGCAAAAACCTTATTTAGAGGGATCAATTTCTCTTCTTGAGGAGCAGAAAAAAAGCGGAAGTCTTGAATTTACTGCGCTCATTTCTACCATTATGGATATGGCGAAAAAGATTATTGAGCTTTCGCCAAATATTCCTTCTGAGGCTATCGCTATGTTAAAAAGTATTGAGGATAATACCTTTTTACTCAATTTTATTGCCTCTAATTTAAATTCAACCATCGAAGTTAAACAGCTTATCCTGGAAACTGATGATCAGGCGGGTAAGGCTGAGCTTATCCTGGGGGAAATTTCCAGACAGTTACAATTACTAGAATTTAAAGACCAGATTGAAACTAAAGTTCGTGTCGATATCGATAAACAACAAAGAGATTATTTCTTGAATCAACAACTGAAAACGATTCAAGATGAACTAGGGCAAAATCCACAAGAAGAGGAAATATCAAGGATTTCTGCCAAAGCAGAAAATATTAAATGGTCTGAAAAAACAGCCAAGCATTTTCAAAAGGAGTTGGCCAGACTGAAAAGAATTAATCCGCATTCGCCAGATTATAGTATGCAGATTACCTACCTTGATTTGCTTACTGAACTGCCCTGGGACAAAACCTCTGCAGATATTTTTGACCTAAATAAAGTAAAAAAGACCCTGGATGCAGATCATTTTGGTCTCGAAAAGGTGAAGGAACGTATTATTGAGCATCTTGCCGTTCTAAAACTAAAGGGTGATATGAAAGCGCCTATCATCTGTTTGGTCGGCCCTCCAGGTGTTGGTAAAACCTCTCTCGGAAAGTCTGTCGCCAAAGCATTAGGTAGAAATTTCATTCGAATGTCATTAGGTGGCATTTCTGATGAAAGTGAAATAAGAGGACATAGAAAAACCTATATCGGGGCTATGCCAGGTAGAATTATTCAATCGCTTAGACGCAGTGGCACTAATAATCCAGTGTTTATCTTAGACGAAATCGATAAAATTAACAGGGATTTTAGAGGTGACCCTTCTTCAGCTCTCCTTGAAGTACTCGATCCAGAACAAAATAGTACTTTTCAAGATAATTACCTGGAACTTGAATTCGATTTGTCAAAAGTACTTTTTATAGCCACAGCAAACTCTCTGAGTACTATTCAGCCTGCTCTATTGGATAGAATGGAAATAATAGAAATAAGTGGTTATTCCGTAGAGGAGAAAATGGAAATTGCCAAAAAATACCTCATTCCTGAACAATTGGAAGCGCATGGTCTTCAAAAGAAACATATTAAATGGAAACCAGCGGTTCTGGAGTTTATAATACAACATTATACACAAGAATCTGGTGTTAGAAATCTGAATCGTCAGATAGCTTCCGTGATGAGAACTATTGCAAAATGGGTGGCAGGTGAAGAGGAATATCAACCTGAATTGACCAACCTTATGGTTAATAAGTTCTTGGGACCCACAATTTATAGTCCAGATCAATATACCGAGAATAAAACACCCGGGGTTGCTATTGGTTTGGCATGGACTCAAATGGGTGGTGCTATTCTTTTTGTGGAATCTTGTCTGACAAAAGGAAATGGTAAACTTATCATGACAGGAAATCTGGGTGATGTGATGAAAGAGTCCGCTACCACTGCCTTGAGCTTCGTAAAAGCTCATGCTGAAGAGTTGAACATAGATATGGAGTTATTGGAAAAAAGAGATATCCATTTGCACATGCCTGAAGGAGCCATTCCTAAAGACGGTCCATCTGCAGGTATAACCATGCTTTCCGCCATTACTTCAATCTATACCGGAAGAAAAGTATTACCATTTCTCGCTATGACAGGTGAAATTACGCTAAGAGGAAAAGTGCTTCCCGTTGGCGGAATTAAAGAAAAAATACTGGCAGCTAAAAGAGTGGGTATGAAGGATATAATCCTTTGTAAGGAAAATGAAAAGCATATTCTTGAAATAAATCCTGAGTATATAAAGGGGTTAAATTTCAAATACGTTACCGATATGTTTGAAGTTTTACATCTTGCTTTGGAACCAGCGAATAAATAATTTGCCTCTTATTTGGTTTTTTTGTAATTTTAAACGAAATAAATCGAACCATTTAATTAGATGGGGAGTCTTTATCTCAAATATCAGGGCATGAATATATATTATATACGTTTTACTTCGCTTTTGGTTTTTTTGCTGACTTTAAACGTAGCTTTTAGTCAGAAAAACAGTAATGATCAACAGCAATTAGTACAATTTTCAGGATTAATTCTCGATGGAAGTGATCAGGCAGAACTCTTTCCAGTCCCTTATACGAATATTCTTATTAAAGGAAAAAATAGAGGTACTTATGCCGATTTAAAGGGTTTCTTCTCTATCGTCGTTGAAAAAGGGGACGTAATAATTTTCTCTGCAGTGGGCTATAAAACCATCGAATTTCAAGTCGATAAAGATTTGAAAGATGACAAGTATTCTATTGTTCAACTCATGTCCCAGGATCCTTATAATCTTCCTGAAACCGTTGTCTTTCCGTGGCCAAGCAGAGACCATTTCAGACTTGAATTTCTCGCAATGGACGTAACTCCGGAACTTCAAAAAATTGCCGCTACCAATATGGCTAAAGAGGTTTTAAAGAAAGCGGAGTCCGCTGTTGCCTACGACGGGAACGAAAATGCTGATTATTTTATGAGGCAGCAAGCTTCAAATTATTATCATTATGGGCAGAGACCTCCTATGAATATTTTTAATCCTATCGCCTGGAAAAAATTCTTTGATGCCTGGAAAAAGGGAGATTTTAAAAAGAAAGATGACTAATTTTGATAAATTCGCTTCTTTCCCCATAATAATAGCTGCATTCCATACATGCTTAGACAGAAAAGCAGGGAGGTAAAGGTCAAAACGCCTAAACCAACATACACTTTAGTCGTCTGCATGTTTATATATGCAATCCGGTAACTATAGAAATCGGAAAAAATAAACAGTGTGTGAATGATAAATAGGAAGGAAAATAATTGTACAAGTATTTCCAAATAAACGGTTTGTCTCTTCTTTTGAATACTTCCCGAACTCTTTTTCTTTACTTTGATGTATCTCAGACTAAAAAACAGGTAAGCAAAAAATTGACCTAGGTAGGCCGCCGTTTCTAAACTTCCAAAAAACGGATTAGTTTCATGTGATATCTTTGGTAAAAGTCCGCTGTGATATCCCAAAAAGGTGATAAAAAAGTACATCACCTGACCTATAGGTAGAATAAAGTGCTTGGCATCAGTCCACCGGAATTGATATGTTGGAAATAAGGCAATTTTAATGTAATAGAAAAAAAGAACAGGTAATGCCAGAGTAAAGTAAATAGGCAGAAACCTGATTCTTGGGTACAATTCAAATAATCCAAGAATTCTTAATACAAAGTGAAGTTGCGTAAACCCAAAAGCAAGAAGGAGTAGGGCTAAAAATAGATAAGATCGAGGCTCATTCTCCCTCTTAAAATAAAATCTGATGCCAACTAATAAAGACTGAGAGATAGCAAAACCAATGATCGCTATGACTATCCAATAATAGATGGTGTGCGACTCCAAGGATTGAAGCACGCGGAATAATTCCATATTAATTGGGTTTATTATGTCAAAGGTAACATTCTTTTTTTCAATGCCAAAAATCACCGCCTACCAATAATTTCTTCACTAAAATGACTAATATCACCTGTTATTTTTGCATTCACTTTAAAGCCATCGAATGAAACAATATACCCCTGTTACTCCCGAAGAAGCAGTGTCCTTCATCAAATCTAATGATAATATTTTTATCCATAGTGCCGCAGCATCACCACAGATACTTGGGAAAGCTTTAGCAGAAAGGCATCCATCCTTAAGAAATGTAACCATTTACCAAATTCATACGGAAGGTCATGCTCATTATGCTGATGAAATTTGTAAGGATGCCTTTTTGATAAAAAGTTTATTTACCGGAGCCAATATGAGGGAAGCTGTGGAAGCGGGAAGAGCAGAATTTGT